>CAXTJZ010000071.1:0-14750 GCA_964244695.1 uncultured Acetobacteraceae bacterium | reverse complement strand
TTTAAAAAAAAGAAGCAAAGATGTTGTGCTGTCTTCGCTTGCAGCATCCCGCCTCCAACACGAGAAGCCGCCCCACATGCCCCAGCCAAGATACAAAAGTTTTTTGCTTCTTTTTTCCAAAAAAGAAGGCCTTGCTTGCTTCGCTTGCCTTCCATGACAACGCTCGCAGGCGCCGAAACACTGATCGCGCACATAGACGCGGCCGTCTCGCGTCAGGTCGACGCCGTCATACACGCGCCGCAGTTCCAGGCCCTGGAAGCCGCCTGGCGCAGCCTGCATCTGCTGGCGCTGACCGTGGCGCGCACCAGGCTGGTGCGCCTGCGCGTGCTGGATGTGACGTGGCCGGAAGTCTGCCGCGACATCGAACACGCCGTGGAGTTCGACCAGAGCGTCCTGTTCCGACTGATCTACAGCGACGAGATCGGAACGCCGGGGGGCCAGCCGTTGGGGCTGCTGGTGGGCGACTACCAGGTGGCCCACCGCGCCGGGCTTGGGCGGACGGATGACGTCTCCGCCCTGCGCGGCTTGGCGGCGATCGCGGCTGCGGCGTTCTGTCCGCTTGTGCTCGGGGCGGCGCCGGCGCTGCTCGGCCTCGAGCGTTTCGCGGAGATGGGGTCCGGCCTGGATCTGGCGGACGCGTTCGAGACCGAGGCGTATCTGCGCTGGCGGTCGTTGCGCCAGCAGGAGGACACCCGCTTCCTCGGCGTGCTGCTGCCGCGCGTGCTGTTGCGCAGTTCCTGGACGCCGAATGACAGGCGGCGCATCGACGGGTTTCGCTACGAGGAGGACATCGGTGCCGATGGCGGCGGGCTGCTTTGGGGCAACGCTGCGTTCGTCTTCGCCGTGGCCGTGATACGCCGCTTCGACCAGAGCGGCTGGTTCGCCGACCTGCGCGGCGCGCCGCAGGACCGCGAGGCTGGCGGGCTGGTGCGCGACCTCGCCCCTTACGTGTTCGACACGGATTGCCACGGCATCGCCGCGCAGCCGCCGCTGGAGGTGCGCGTCAGCGGCGGGCAGGAGCAGAGCCTGAGCGAATTGGGGCTGCTGCCGCTCTCCGCCGCGCCCTACACCACCGCGCTGCTGTTCAACACCAACGCCTCGCTGCATGCGCCGCCGGCCTACGACCGGTCGGAGGCGACGTGGAACGCGCGCATCTCGTCGATGCTGCAGTACATGCTCTGCGTGTCACGCTTCGCGCATTTCCTGCTGATGATGATGCGCGACAGGGTGGGCAGCTACGCCGGCGCCTCGGACGTGCAGCGCACGCTGAACACCTGGATAGCCGCCTATTGCCTGGGCTCGGACGGTGCCACGGACGAGATGCGCGCGCGCTTCCCGTTGCGCGACGCGGGCATCGAGGTGGCCGAGATTGCCGGGCGTCCCGGCGCATTGAGCTGCACGATACGTCTGCAGCCGCATTTCCAGCTCGACAGCATTGCCACCAGCTTCCGCCTGGTGACCGAGCTGGCCGCGCAGAACCGGTAGGGGACGGGCAATGCCAGAGACGCGCACGGCGCACAGCGAGATCGCCGCAATGTTGGACGCGGGCCATCTGTCGGCCGCCATCGAGACGCTCGGGGCCAGGCTCCGGGCAGCGCCTACCGATCACGGGGCGCGCACCTTGTTGGCGGAGTTGCTGTGCCTGGCCGGCGCCTTCGATCGCGCCGAGGCCCAGCTCGGCGTGCTGGCACAGCAAACGGTGGACCGGCCGGTCGCCATCGCGAGGCTTCGGCATCTGGTGCGGGCAGCCAGCGCGCGGGAAGCCTGGTTCACTCAAGGTGCGGTGCCTGCCCTGCTTGGCGAGCCCACGCCGGCGCAGCGCGTGGCGATGGAGCTTGCGGTGGCGATGCGCGCCGGCCAGGCAGATCGCACCGCGGAGCTTCTGGCGCAGGCCGAGGCGCTGCGCGCCAAGACCCCCGGCAGTGTGGATGGCATGGCCTTCGACGATTTGCGTGACGTCGATGACCGCTGCGCCTGGTTTCTGGAGATCCTGACAGGCGACGGCGGCTACATGTGGGTCGATATGGCAACAGTCGCGGGCCTTCGCTTCCAGCCTGCCGCCCGGCCCATCGACCTGCTGTGGCGCGAGGCACGCATGGCGCTGCATGATGGGCGCGTGGCAGACATCGTTATCCCCGCGCAATATGTGAGTACGCAACCGAGCGAGGCGCAACGCCTGGCGCAGGTGACCGATTGGGCAGAGGGGCCGGGTGGTGGGTTTTCCGGTACTGGCCAGCGCCTGTGGCTCGCCGGCGAGGAAGCCCGCGGCGTGCTGGACCTGACCGAGCTCACCTTCTCGGCGCCTCCATGAGCGGCGCCACTCTATCGCTGTTCGGCCCGTCTCTGCTGGATCGTCTGCTGGACGACGCACCTGACGTGCGCGCGGAAGCGCCGCGCAGCCGGCAGGCGATGATGCGCGACGCGCTGGAGAGCCTGCGCCGCGACCTGGAATCGGTGCTGAACACCCGCCGCTGCCCCACTTCGCCGCCGGCCGGCCTGGCCCGGCTGCGCCGGTCTCTGCTGACCTACGGCGTGGGTGACTTCATCGGCGCCAACATGACCACGCGCGAGCAGCGCGCGGTGTTCGCCTCCGGCCTAGAGGAGGCGATACGCGAGTGCGAGCCGCGCTTCCGCCAGCTCTCGGTGACCGTGCTGGACCCACGCGAGGCCACCGAACGCGTGCTGCGGCTGCGTATAGAGGCCATGGTGGTGCTGGAGGACTCCGCGGTGCCGGTGCTGTTCGCCTCCTCGGTGAACCCGGCCACCCTGCGGTTCTCGGTGGCGGAAGCCAGCCATGTCTGACCAGCTCCTGCCGCTGTACGACCAGGAGCTGGCCTATCTGCGCACGCTGGCCGGCGAGTTCGCCGATGCGCACCCCAAGATCGCCGGCCGGCTGCGCCTGTCGGCGGACGCGGTGGACGACCCGCACGTGGCGCGCCTGATCGAAGGTTTCGCACTGATCGCCGCCCGCATCAGGCAGAAGCTGGACGACGAGTTCCCCGAGCTGACCGACAGCCTGCTGGGCGCGCTCTACCCGCACATGCTGGCGCCGTTCCCGTCCGCCTCCATCGCGCGCTTCTCGCCTTTGGAGGATCTGGACGGCGTCTATCGCCTCGCGCGCGGCACCCCGCTGGAGATGGAGCCTATCGCCGGCGAGGCGTGCCGCTACCGCACCACGCAGGACGTGGAGCTGTGGCCGCTCGCAGTGCGCAGCGCGGAACTGGGCGGCCGTCCGCTGGTGGCACCCGCCGGCCCGCACACGGAAGCCGCCGTCAGCAGCCTGCGCCTGGTGCTGGAGTGTCTCTCGCCAGGGCAGAGCTTTACTGCGCTCGGCATGGACCGGCTGCGCTTCTACCTGCACGGGCTGCCGCAGCACGCTGCCGGGCTTTACGAGCTGCTTTGCAACAACCTGGTCGGCGTCGCCCTGGCGGACCATCCCGAGGACCGGCGCGCCGTCTTCATGGGCCCGGGTGCCATCACACCCGTCGGGTTCTCGCCCGAAGAGGGGCTGCTGCCCTACTCGCCGCGCTCGCTCGCCGGCTACCGGCTGCTGGGCGAGTATTTCTCCTACCCGCAGAAATTCCTCTTCGTGGATCTGGCCGGCATCAGCGCCAAGACGCTGCTGCACACAGGCAACCGGCTGGAGATCTTCTTCTATTTCGACCGCGCGGTGCCCGGGCTGGACAGGCAGGTGTCGGCAGAGAGCTTCGCGCTCGGCTGCACGCCCATCGTCAACCTGTTCAGCCAGCGCGCCGAGCCGATCGGGCTGACCCACGAGCACGCCGAATACCACGTGGTGCCGGATTCCCGCCGCCACGCCACCCGCGAGGTGTATGCGGTGGATCGCGTGACGCTGAACGAGGCCGGGCGCGGCACACGCGACGTGCTGCCGTTCTTCGCCAGCCACCACGCCGCCGATCCCTCGCGGCAGACGCTGTTCTGGACCACACAGCGCCGCCGCATGGCCGAAGCCGACGACAGCACGGACGTGACACTCTCGATCGTGGACACCGAGCTGAACGCCGCCTCGCCCACAGATGGCATAATCGCCATAGAGACCACCTGCCTGAACCGTGAGTTGCCGCGCCAGATTCCGTATGGCGGCAGCCGGCCGGCGGTCAGCCTGGTGGACGGCGCGGCCGAAGTGACGGCGGTGCGCTGCATGGCCCCGCCCACCCCCACGCTGCGGCCGCCGGGCGGCAGGCGCTCCGGCTGGCGGCTGATCTCGCAGCTCTCGCTCAACCACCTTTCGCTGGGCGACGGTGCCGCGGGCGCAGACGCGCTGCGGGAGATATTGCGCCTGCACGATTTGCGCGACGTGCCGGAGACGCGCGCGGCGATCGACAGCATACGCAGCGTGACCTGCACACGCGGCACCGCGCGCCTGCCGGGCAACGGGGCAATCTGCCGCGGTGTGGACATCGCTCTGGAGCTGGACGCGCGCAGGCTTGAAGGCACCGGTGCCTTCCTGCTCGCCAGCGTGATCGATCGGTTCCTCGGCCTCTACGCCTCGATAAACAGCTTCACGCGCCTCACCGTGCGCCTGCACGGGCGCGACGAGGCGCTGTGCACCTTCCCGCCGCGCGCGGGCGACCGGCCCTTGGTATGAGCCGGCGCGTGCCTCCCGCCACGCGGCTGGGCAGCCTGTCCCTGGGCGCCCGCCTGCGTGCGGTGCCGCACCGCTTCGATGGCCTGCACGCCCTGCGCCTGGCGGAGCTCGGCCACGGGCGCGCCGGCACGGATACCGCGCCAGAGGACGAGGCGATACGCCTGCCGGTCGTGCAGGGCCTGGCTTTCGCTCCCGCCCCGGTGGCCGGCGCCACGCAGGACGCGCACGGCCTGCGCCTGCGTGTGGCGTTCATGGGGCTGACCGGGCCGCTGGGCGTCCTGCCACAGGTCTATGCCGAGCTGGTGCAGCGGGCGGACCGCCTGCGCAACCGCAGCGTTTCGGCCTTCCTCGACATGTTCAACCACCGGCTCGTCAGCCTGTTCCTGCGCGCCTCGGAGAAATATCGGCTGGGCTTGCTGGTGCAGCGCCAGGTGAGCGGCCCGGCGCCGGCCGGGCGCGTGGCCCTCGGCGGCGACCCCGCGAGTGCGGCGATGCTGGCGCTGGCCGGATTCGGCACGCCGCACCTGCGGCAACGCATGAGTGTGGCCGACGAGGTGGTCCTTTATTACGCCGGCATCTTCGCCGCCCGCAGCCGTCCGCCTGGCGCGTTGCAGGCGATGCTGGCCGACTACCTGGGCATGCCAGTGCGGGTGGAGCCGTTCAGCGGACGCTGGGTGGCGGTGGACACGGCCGAGCAGACCCGCCTGCCGCGCGCCGGCGAGACGCCGCGCTACGCGGCGCTCGGCGTCGACACGGTAGCCGGCGCCCGCATCTGGGACGTGCAGGGGCAGTTCCGCGTGGTGGTGGGGCCGGTGGACGGGGTTGCCATGCGCTCGCTGATGCCGGATCAGCCTGGGCTGCGCCGGCTGGTGGACCTGGTACGCGCCTATGCCGGGATCGACCTCGGCTTCGACGTGCAGGTGGTGCTGCGGGCGGATTGCGTGCCCGCACTGGCGCTCGCCGGCGAAGCAGGCCCTGCAGCCCCCAGGCTTGGCTGGAACACCTGGGCGAAATTCCTGCCGGTGCCGGCGGACAAGGACGACATCATCCTGGACCCGGACCAGGTGATGGGATGGCAATCGCGGGCTGGTATGGCCCAGACA
This sequence comes from uncultured Acetobacteraceae bacterium, assembly GCA_964244695.1. Lineage (GTDB taxonomy): Bacteria > Pseudomonadota > Alphaproteobacteria > Acetobacterales > Acetobacteraceae > BOG-908. Next base: position 9,038 of record CAXTJZ010000071.1, on the reverse strand, counting down.
GACCTGATGGAACGGACATGAAGCTGACGTTGCGACTGGCCGCCCCCGCTGCGCACACCGGGGACACCCAGACAGGGCAGACACGCACGCTGACAGAAGGGCGGCTGTGCATCGGCCGCGGCGCGGACAACGACTGGGCGCTGGCCGACCCCGACCGTACGCTGTCGAAGAACCACTGCCGCATAGACGCCTCGGATGCCGGCTTCATGCTGACCGACCTCAGCACAAACGGCGTGTTCCTGGCCGGGCAGAGCCAGGCCATCGGCCGTGGCCATTCCTGCGCACTGGAGGACGGGGACAGCTTCTCCCTCGGGCCCTACACGATTTCCGCCGCGATCGAGGGCGGCGATACAGGCACGTTGCAGCTCGAGCAGGGCCTGGGATTGCCTCAGGAGGACGAGGAGGCGATCTTCCCGTCCAGCAACCGGCCGCGCGCGGACCTTCTCTCGCCGATCGCACCCGCCATCGCCGAACCCTGGCTGACCGACATTCCAGGCGGGGCGTTCGGGCCAGGAAGACGTGCGGCACCCCAGGGCTGGGACGCACCGCCCGACCCCGCGACCTACGCCGCAAGCGGCGTGTTCGAGGCGCGCGACCCGCTCGACCCGCGACTGCCGAGCGGGTTCGCGCCCAGCGACGGGTTCAGCCAGTCCTCCGAGCATCTGGCGGCGGCCTCCACCGTGATGCGCGTGCCGCAGGCGCAGGTTGTGCTGCCGATGGACTGGAACGAGGCGCCGGCAGGCGCAACCATGGAGCCGGCGCAAACGGCCCCTTCCTGGCCGCCGGCGTTGCCTACGGAGCCCGAGCCGCCATCCGCTGCCGTGCTGCCGCCCGCCTGGCTGGCCGAAGCGCCGTCGACCGACTGGGAAGCGCCTGCCCCGCCGGCAGCCCTCCCCGCCTCCTGGGCGGAGCCGGAAGCAGAACCGGAAGCCGAGCCGGGTTTCGCCATGACGGTGCGTCCGTCGCCGGTGCCGGAACCCGTGCCTGAGGCGCGGGTAGCTCCACTGGTCGCAGCGCCGCCGCCGCCGCCGCGGCCCGTGATGATCCAGCCGCCCGTCGCCTCCCCTCCTCCGCCCGTGCAAGCGCCCGCGTCACCCGCCTTGCCCGAAATCATAGACACCGCGCCGGTCTCGGCGGGCGAGGCGGCCGGCCAGCTGGTGGCGGCCTTCCTGGAAGGGGCCGGGCTGTCGCCGGACACGCTGCGCGGCGCTGACACCGAGGCGAGCTTCCGCCAGATCGGCCAGATGGTGCGTGCCGCCGTGGATGGCGTGCGCGACATACTGGCCACGCGTGCGCTGGTGAAAAGCGAGTTCCGCGTGGACCAGACCGTGCTGCGGCGCAACGACAACAATGCGATGAAATTCGCGCCGGACGCGGAACGTTGCCTGGCGGCGATGGTTGGAACCGTTCCGCCGGGTTTCCTGCCCGGCCCAGAAGCGATGCGCCAGGGTATGGACGACATAAAACGTCACGAGCTCGCTCTGGTGGCGGCGATAAACAAGGTTTTCGCCGATCTCGGGCGGCAGTTGGACCCAGAGCTTATCATGGCGAAAGCCAAGCAGGAGACAGGTTTGGGAACACGGTTGCCCTTTGCCAGGGAAGTGCGATGCTGGACGATCTACACCGAGACGCATGCGCTACTGCAGGACAGCGGCGCTGCGAACACCGGCGGGTCTCTGCTGGCGCCTGTGGCGCAGGCCTATGACCGCCAACTGCGCAGAGGCTGAGAGTGCATTTCCAAAGTCGCCCTGGCGGCCACCTGACGCGCGGTTGCTGCGCTCTGGTGCTCGCAAACGCTCGCCAGCTGACTCGCCGGGCCAAGTTTTGAAAGGCACTCTTACGTGGACTTCGTAATGCTAGCTCTGAAAAAGAAAGTAAGCAGGACAGTCCTGCCAATGCAGCCGCGCAAGCCTGTTGGATTCCGCATTTGGTCTCGCCACCGCCAGGAGCAGAAGTTTTTTGCTTCTTTTTTCCAAAAAAGAAGGCCTTTCTTGCCTGTCTTCCTGGCTGCCTCTCTATCCGCCTGCGCCAGCGCGCCCACTACGCTGCACCTGACCCTGCAAGCCCAACCCGGCCTGAACCCGGACAACACCGGCCTGCCGAACCCCGTGCAAGCGCACGTCTTCCTGCTGAAGAACGCCGACGCCTTCAGCAACACCGATTATTTCCAGTTCGCCGACAAGGAAAAGACCGTGCTAGGCGGCGACCTTCTGGCACAGCGTGACCAATTCATGCATCCCGGGCAGACGCAGCTGCTGACGCTGCCAATCCCGAAGGACACCAAGTTCATCGGCGTCTCGGCGTCCTACCGCAACATCGACCAGGCAATGTGGCGCGTGGTGACGCCGATCGTGGGTACCGCCACCGTCACGTTGGGCGCGGATGCGCTGCGCGTGCAGAACGCAAAGTGATTCCGCTGGCGTGACACGATCGGCAAATCGCGTTGTCTGGACGGAGGGCATGTTCCTCCGTGTGCAGCATTTCCAGCAGGCGGACCGGTGGACGGAGCAGCTTGTGGCGTCCGCCGTGCGCGACATCCAGCCGCATCGCTGGGGCGTGGCGGAGATCTCGGTCGATCGCGACATGCTCAACATAGGCAAGTTCGCGCTGACCGCCGCGCGTGGCACGATGCCGGACGGCACCGCGTTCGCCATACCCGAAGATGCCGACCACCCGCCGCCGCTGGAGCTCGTGGCCGGCGTGCGCGGCGCTACCGTGTTCCTGGCTTTACCGCTACGGCAGCAGGGGTCTTCAGAGACCGGTGGCGAACGGCGGGAGGATGCGGGCACACGCTACAGGCGCGCGTCGTATGAGGCACCCGACGCGAATGCGGGCAGCTTCGCCAACGCGCTGATGGAGGTCGGGCGGTCCCGTCTGAGCTATTTGCTGTCCGGTCAGCCGACTGCCGGCTACGCGCTGCTGCCGGTAGCAGTGATCGTGGAGATGCGGCCGGACCTGTCGGTGGTGCTGGACGACAAGTTCGTGGCTCCCTGCCTGAACTGCGAGGCGCAACCGCTGCTCTCCGGCTTCCTGGCCGAGTTGCAAGGCCTGATCACGCATCGCGCGGAAGCGATTGCCGTGCGCATGGCGGACCCGTCGGTCCGCGGCACCGCGGAGATCGCCGACTTCATGTTGCTGCAAAGCATGAACCGTGCGGAGCCGCTGCTGCGCCATTTGCTGGCTGCGGCTGCCACGCTGCATCCGGAAGCATTCTACCAGCATTGCATCATGCTTGCCGGCGAGCTCTCCACCTACACCGCGCAGAGCAAGCGGGCGACCGTGTTCCCGCCCTACCGGCACGATGCGCTTTACGCCACCTTCGCGCCGGTGTTTGCCGATCTTCGCGCCTCGCTCAGCAGCGTCCTGGAGCAGACCGCGGTGATGATCCCACTGGCGGACCGCCGCCACGGTGTGCGGGTGGGCATGATCGCCGACCGTTCCCTGCTGCTTGGCGCCACCTTCGTGCTGAGCGTGCACGCCGACGTGCCGGCCGAGCAGTTGCGCCGCATGTTCCCCAACCAGATGAAGATCGGGCCCGTCGAGCAGATTGCGCAGCTCGTAAACATCGCGCTGCCCGGCATCCCGATACGCGCGCTTCCGGTAGTGCCAAGGCAGCTGCCCTACCGTTCCGGTGCCGTGTATTTCGAGCTGGAACGCGGCGGTCCGATATGGAAACAATTGGCCAACTCGGGCGCGATCGCGCTGCATCTGGCGGGCAATTTTCCGCAACTCGAGATGGAACTCTGGGCAATCAAGGATTGAAACATGGCCTATGATCCTGTTGGCGGCGACGACGAACGCACAATCATCAAGCCGACGCCAGGCGGGCGGCCGCGGCCGTCGGCCGCGCAGGCGGTGCCGCTGGACAGACCGAGTGCTGCGCCCGCTAACATGCTGGCATTTGATTTCGCACAGCTCGCAAACAGCAGCTTTAACGTCATCGTCGGGTCCGCGGCGCAGCTTCTGAACCTGGGCCGCAGGTTGCGCGGCAGCATCACAAACAGGGACGTCCCCGCGCTGCGCACGCGCGCGGTGGAAGAGATACGTAATTTCGAACGCGTGATCATGGCCGCCGGCGTGCCGCCGGAGCAGGCGCGCGCGGCGCATTACGCGCTTTGCGCCACGCTCGACGACATCGTGCTCAACACCCCCTGGGGCGCCTACAGCGCCTGGGCCAGCAACAGCCTTGTCAGCACGTTCCACACGGATGTGACAGGCGGCGAGCGTTTTTTCGACCTGCTGACGCATTTGCATAAAGATCCGGGCACGAACAGAGACGTACTCGCACTGATGTACCTTTGCCTGTCCATCGGCTTCGAAGGCCGCCTGCGTGTGATGGATCAGGGCGCGCTGGAATTGAGCCGCATACGCGAGAGCCTGTACCGAACTTTGCGCCAGGTGTATGGCGATTTCGAACGCGAGCTTTCGCCGCATTGGCGCGGGGTGGAAGCCCGGCATCGCCCGCTGCGGTCCTACCTCGCAATCTGGACGATCGTGTCGATCGCGATCGCTGCCCTTGTGGTCGGCTATTTCCTGTTCTCCTACTTGCTGAACAGCGGATCGGACGATACGCTACGTGCGCTGGCCGAGGCGCCGCCGAACGGAGGCGCCACGCTCGCCGTCGCCGCCCCTGCCCCGCTGCCGCGCGTGGCGCCTGCCGCGCTGGAGACGCTGCGCACCGAACTCGCGCCTGAAATCGCCGCTCACCAGCTCGACGTGATCGAGCGCGGCACCACACTCGTGGTGCGCATACACAACGCCGGCATGTTCGCCTCCGGCAGCGCCACCGTGTCGGACAATTTCAAGCCGGTGATCGCGCGCGTTGGCCACGCCGTCGCCGACCAGAAAGGCCGTGTCCAAGTCGTGGGCTATACCGATTCGCAGCCGATACACAGCCTGCGCTTCCCGTCCAACTGGGAGCTATCTACCGCACGCGCGGATGCAGTGGCCAACCTGCTCGGCGACGGCATCGCGCGCGATCATTTAACCGTAGCGGGCCGCGGCCAGGCGGACCCGATCGCCAGCAACGACACATCGCCCGGGCGCGATGCGAACCGGCGCACGGAGCTGGTTGTCAGCAACGTGGCGACTGCCAGTACGCTGCCGGCCGAGCCGGCGGCGCCTGCACTGGCGCCACTGCCTGCGCCTGTTGTGGTGCCGGAGCATCCGTTGGTGCGGCCTAGGATCGGGCCATGAAGGAAGGAAGTAAGGCGTTCTTTTTTGAAAAGGAGAAGCAAAAAACGTTTGCTACTGCCCCTGCAGCAACGCGCGCGTCATCGCTGCCAGCACGCGCTCCGGCAGATACGGCCCACACCTGCATGCAGCCGTCAGTGGCAAAAGTTTTTTGCTTCTTTTTTCCAAAAAAGAAGGCCTTTCTTTCTTCGCCTGAAGGCCGTCACGCATGAACTTCCTGACCAACTTCCTCACCATGGCCTCCAGCTACGCGCGGCCATTAACCACGCTGGTACGCCGGCGCTGGCTGCGCACGCTGATCTGGGCGCTCGCACTCTGCCTGGTCATATTCTTCTACGGCGACTCGATTCGCCTGCGTCACTGGCAGCCGCTGGACAGCGACACCGTGCGCAGCGAGACCTGCATCGCCATCCTCATCGCCTGGGCGGTCTACAACATCGTCATGTCCGTGCGCGACAGGCAGACGAACAGCAAGCTGATCGCTGCGATGACGAGTGCCGACGGCACGCCGAGCCGAAGCGACCTCTCCGCGCAAGAGCTGGAACAGGTGCGCGGACGGCTGCAGGATGCGATGCGCCAGATGCGCCGCGTGGTGGGCGGCAAGCGCGGCTACGTCTATCAACTGCCGTGGTACATCATGATCGGGCCGCCCGGCTCGGGCAAGACCACGGCGCTGCTAAATTCCGGCATGAAGTTTCCGCTGACGGACACCATGGGCCGCGAGCCGTTACACGGGGTGGGCGGCACGCGAAATTGCGACTGGTGGTTCACCGAAGAGGCGATCCTGCTGGACACGGCGGGGCGCTACACGACGCAAGACAGCGATCCGGAGATCGACCGCCAGGGCTGGACCGGCTTCCTCGGCCTGCTGAAGACCTACCGGCCGCTGCAGCCGATAAACGGCGTGATCGTGGCACTGAGCCTGGAAGATGTCGCCACGCGCAATCCGCAGGAGCGGCTGGCCAACGCACAGGCGATACGCCAGCGCCTGGCCGAACTCACGCGCGCTTTCGGCAGCCGCTTCCCGATTTACGTGCTGCTGACGAAAGCCGACTTGATGGCCGGCTTCGTGCAGTTTTTCGATGCGTTCAGCCGCACGGACCGCGAGCAGGTGTGGGGCATGACCTTCCCGCTCGATGACGGCAAGCCCGGCACGCAATCGGCATCCTCGCGCTTTGATGTCGAGTTCGACCAATTGCTGACACGCATGAACGCGATCGTGCTGGAACGCCTGCAACAGGAAAGCGACATTCAGCGGCGCGGCCTGATCTACGGTTTCCCGCTGCAGGTGGCGACCCTGAAGGAGCCGCTGCACGAGATACTCGACGAAATCTTCACCACCTCAAAGTTCGACGAGCGGCCGCTGCTGCGCGGCGTGTATTTCGCCTCCGGCACGCAGCAGGGCGCGCCGATCGACCGGCTGATGCATGCGATGGCCGCGAGCTTCGGCATGGAGATGCCGCGCCAGCAAGCCTTCGCCGGCCAGGAGAAAAGCTATTTCCTCACCCGCCTGCTGAACGGTGTGGTGTTTGCCGAAGCCAACGTGGTGGCGGCCGATCCGCGTGTCCGCCGTCGCATGGCGCTGACCAGGCAGTTGGTAGGTGCGGCGGCGGCCGTGGTGGTGCTGGGCCTGCTCGGCACTTGGGCGATGGCCTACACGCAGAACAAGGCGCTGGTGCGTGCGGCGGACAAGCACATCGCACACTACAGGCAGACGGTGGCAGGCATCCCCACGCAGAACGTGAGCGATGCGGATTTCATGCGTATCCTGCCGCCGCTGGACCTGCTGCGCGATGGCCCGTCCGCGCTCAGGCACAACGCCGCTTCGGTGTATGTGCACGCCGGCATGGACCAGAGCGCCAAGCTGCAATCGCAATATGCCGGCGTGTACGGGCGCGCATTGAATGATCTGCTGCTGCCGCGCGTGCTGGTGTTCCTGCAGAACCAGATGCGCAACGGCCGCGAGGACGACTACGACTTCAAGATTTCCGCACTGAAGGTTTATCTCGGCCTGGGCGGCCAGGCGGCGATGGACCGCGACTTCACCCGCAAATGGATGCATGCCGAATGGGCCGTGCTCTACCCTGGCGACAGCAACGCCACTAACCGCGCCGATCTCGACCAGCATTTCGCCGCCCTGCTCGGCCAATCCTACCAGCCGGTGGCACTCGATGCCGCCTTGATCGGCGACGTTCGCAAGCAGGTGCAGAAGGTTCCGCTGGCCGCACGCGCCTACGCGCTGCTGCGTGACGGCGCCGAGGCGCAGCGCCTGTCCGCCTGGACGGTGGAGGACAAGGCAGGCGCGGTGGTGGATCGCGCGTTCATACGCGTCTCCAACGCGCCGCTGACGCAGGGCATACCGGGCTTCTACACGCGAGACGGGTATCTGACCGTATTCCTCCCAGGCTTGCACGAAGCGGTAGCAAGCGTGGCGCGCGAGCAATGGGCCTATGGCAGCGGCGGCGCGCAAGGCGAGAGCGAAGACGCCATCGCCGCCCAGACAGTGGCTCTCTACCGCGGCGACTTTATCGCCAAATGGACCGAGTTGCTTAACGACCTCCGCATACGCAAGCTGGTCGATCTGCAGCAATCCATCCTGGTGCTGACGGCGCTATCCGGCCCCGACTCCGTACTGATGAAGCTGCTCAACGCCATCGTTCATGACACCGACCTCTCCCCGCCTGCCCCGGATGCGAAGGATGCCGAAGCGCAGAAGCTGAAGGCGCTGATTGCCAGCACCGCGCCGGCGGAGACGACCGAGCAGCCTTTCGCCGCCCTGCGCGCGGCGATGCAGAGCAGCAACGGCGGCCCGTCACAGATTGGCGACCTGATGCGTACCGTCAACGACCTCTACGAGCAGGTGAGCCGCGCTGGCGGCTCGCCGCAGGGTGTGATGAGCGTCACGGAAACGGAAGGCGGGCTGAATGACGCCAACCAGAAGCTGATCAGCCAGAGCCGGCTGGTGCCGCCGCCTGTGGACATCTGGCTGTCGGACCTCAGCGCCAGCGTCACCAGCGTCACGTCAGGCACGGCAAGGAACGTGATCTCGCGTACCTGGAACGCCTCCGGCCAGCGCTTCTGCCAGCAGGCGACACGCGGCCGCTATCCGTTCGCGCACGGCTCCGGCAGCGACATCTCGGTGGACGATTTCGCCAAGCTATTCGGCCCGGGCGGCACGATGGACAGCTTCTTCAGCCAGAACCTGCGCCAGTTCGTCAACACGTCTCGCCGGCCCTGGCGCTGGCAGTACAACAGCGCGGAAGGTGTCAGCTCGGCGTTCCTGGCACAGTTCGAACATGCCGACGCGATCAGGCAGGCGTTTTTCAGCGGCGGCGGCGCCGCGTTCCATTACGAAGTCACGCCGGACCGGCTCGACCCCAACGCGAACGCGATGACCCTGGACATCGGCGGGCAGACGTTGCGTTACGCGCACGGCCCCGTGCGCGCCACCACGTTCACATGGCCGTCCGGCGGCGATAACGGCGCCCGGCTCAGCGTGGAGCCCTCGGCGCCCGGCGGCGTGCTTGCCGTTCAAGGCGTGTGGGCACCGTTCCGCTTGTTCGACAACGGCAGCGTGGAGTCGGGCGGCGCGGACCGTTTTACCGTGGCGTTTGCGCTGGGCTCGCATACCCTGTCGCTTCAGGTGAAGTCGGATGCGGTGCTTAACCCGTTTACGCTGCGCGACATTCGAGCGTTCCGTTGTCCGGGGGCGTTGTGAAGGAAGCAAGGCCTTCTTTTTTGAAAAAAAGAAGCAAAAAACTTTTGATTCCGCTGTCGCGAACCTGTCCGGGCACTCGCCGACAGGGAGCAAAAGTTTTTTGCTTCTTTTTTTCAAAAAAGAAGGC
>CAXTJZ010000070.1:0-16450 GCA_964244695.1 uncultured Acetobacteraceae bacterium | reverse complement strand
CGCCGGAATACCTAGTCAGCTACCTGAGTCAGAAAATCTGCTCACCGGTATAAGCGGCGAAGAAGGCCTTGTTTGCTATCGATTGGTCAGACTTTTTGCGATGTAATCAAAGCGTTGATGCCGGTGAACGAATAAAAATTCTTTGCTCCTTTTTCAAAAAAGGACTGCTTGCTTTCTGAAAATCATCTTAAAAGCCGGCCGGTATTACTCACCAGTCGCAATGGTCATCTCATCGCCGGTTAATTTACTTCGTAGCTGCGGAGCACTGGTTTCGGCCTCCTTTCTGCGAGAAACAAGAGGACCTTGTATCCCACCGATTTCTTCCCGCAACACAAGCCCTAAATCTCCGCCGCATCTTGCCAAACGCAGCGATGCCTCTTGCGGGGTCATCCCGTGAACGACCAGGACCGCGGCCTTTACTTGGCCTTCTGTGCGAGACAACGCCTCGCGGGCGGCCATTTCACCGCAATTGGCCAACCCATTCACCATGCGCACTGCGCGATCACGAAGTTTCTCGTTGCGGGCCTGCATGTCCACCATCTGGCCGCGATAGACGTGGCCCAGGCGCAGCATGATGGTTGTGGAGAGTAGGTTCAGCGCTACCTTTTGGGACGTTCCGGCTTTCAGGCGGGTGGAGCCGGCGATCGGTTCGGCGCCGGTTTCCAGCAGGATGGGATGGGTGGCGGCGGCGAGGAGTGGCGCGCCGGCGCTGTTGGCGATGGATATGGTGAGGGCGCCGGCAAGGGCTGCCAGGCGCAGGCAGGCGAGCGGGTAGGGCGTGGCGCCGCTGGCGGCGATGGCGATTAGCACGTCGTGGGTGGTGGGTTGGAGGGCGGCCAGGTCGGTGGCGGCCTGGTCCGTGCGGTCCTCGGCGTTTTCCACGGCTTGGGTGAGGGCCTGGGTGCCGCCTGCGATTAGGAGGGCCAGGCGGGTTTGCGGCCAGTTGAAGGTGGGGGGCAGTTCGGCGCCGTCCTGCACGCCGATGCGGCCGGAGGTGCCGGCGCCGCAGTAGATCAGCCGGCCGCCGCCGCTGCGCAGGCGGGTGGCGGCTGCGTCCGCGGCGGCGGCGATGGCGGCGAGTGCCGGGCGGACGGCGGCGACGGCGGCGAGTTGCGCCTCCAGCAGCGCGTCCAGCGCCACTTCGGACGGCCATTCGGCGAGGTCCAGGTAGCGCGGGTCTGTGCTTTCGGTGGTTGGCAGGGCGGGTGGTTCAGACATCGACGGTTTCTACCGTGCGGGCGTTTTCCTGGATGAAGGCGAAACGGAGTTCCGGTTTGCGGCCCATCAGCGACTCCACGAGGGTGGAGGTGGTGGCGCGGTCTTCTGTGGCGATCACCACTTTGAGCAGGGTGCGCTTCGTCGGGTCCATCGTGGTTTCTTTTAGTGCGGACGGGGGCATTTCGCCGAGGCCCTTGAAGCGGCTGATTTCGACTTTGGTGTTTGCCTTGAAGGCGGATTTGATTTTGCGGTCGCGGTCGCGTTCCGTCATTGCGTAGACGGATTTGGCACCTTGGGTGAGTTTGTAGAGCGGGGGTTGGGCGAGGTAGACGCGGCCTTGGCGGATCAGGTCTGGCAATTCGCGGTAGAAGAACGTCATCAGCAGCGAGGCGATGTGGGCGCCGTCCACGTCGGCGTCCGTCATGATTATGATCTTGCCGTAGCGCAGGCGGGCGGCGTCGAAGCGGTCGCCTACGCCGCAGCCCAGGGCTTCTACGAGATCTTTTAGTTCCTGGTTCTGTCTGAGCTTTTCCGTGCTGGCGCTGGCGACGTTGAGGATTTTCCCGCGTAGTGGGAGGACGGCTTGGGTTTCACGGGCGCGCGCCTGTTTGGCGGAGCCGCCGGCGCTGTCGCCTTCCACGAGGAAGAGTTCGGTCTCGGCCACGCCTTCTTTCGTGCAGTCGGTGAGTTTGCCGGGCAGGCGCAGGCGGCGCGTGGCGGATTTGCGCGGGGTGTCTTTCTGTTCCTTGCGGCGCAGGCGTTCCTCGGCGCGTTCTATGACGAAGGCGAGCAGGTTGTCGGCCTGCGCGGGGTCGGCGGCGAGGTAGTGGTCGAAACGGTCGCGTAATGCGGTCTCCACCAGGCGGGTGGCTTCCGGGCTGGTGAGTTTTTCCTTTGTCTGGCCCTGGAACTGCGGGTCGCGCAGGAAGACGGAGAGCTTGGCGGCGAGCTGGCCGGTGACGTCTTCCGCGGTGACGGCCAGCGCGCGCTTGTTGGCGCGCTGTTCGCCCCAGCCGCGTAGGGATTTCAGCAAAGCGTTGCGGAAGCCTGTCTCGTGCGTGCCGCCGGCCGGGGTGGGGACGGTGTTGGTGTAGGAGTTCAGGAACGCCTCGCCATGCTCCAGCCAGATCGCGGCCCACTCCACGCGGCCGCTCGGGCGGCCGTCCGGGCTGTCGGGCAGGTTGGCGTCGCCGGCCCAGATTTCGGGCAGCGCGCGGGTGTCGCCTTCGATGTCGGCTTCGAGCGAGTCTTTGAGGCCGCCGGGGAAATGCAGCACGGCTTCCGCCGGCGTGGTGTCGCGTATCAGCGACGCTTCGCAGGACCAGCGTATCTCTACGCCGCGGAACAGGTATGCCTTGGAGCGGCAAAGCTTGTAGAGGCGCGCTGGGCTGAATTGCAGCGGGCCGAAGATCTGCGTGTCCGGCTTGAAGCGTATGGTGGTGCCGCGGCGGTTCTGCGTGGCGCCGGCATTGACGAGTTTCGTGGTGGGCACGCCGCGCGCGTAGCTTTGGCGGTAGAGCACGCGGTCGCGCGCCACTTCCACGTCCAGCGTTTCGGACAGCGCGTTGACGACGGAGCTGCCGACGCCGTGCAGGCCGCCTGAGGTCTCGTATGCCTTGCCGCCGAATTTTCCGCCTGAGTGCAATGTGGTGAGGATGACCTCGAGCGCGCTCTTCTTGGGGAATTTCGGATGCGGGTCGGTGGGGATGCCGCGGCCGTTGTCGCGTACGGTGAGCGTGTTGGCGGGGGCCAGCGAGACCTCGATGAAGCTGGCGTGGCCGGCGACGGCCTCGTCCATGGCGTTGTCGATGATCTCGGAGGCCAGGTGGTGCAGCGCGGTCTCGTCCGTGCCGCCTATGTACATGCCTGGGCGGCGCCTGACGGGCTCCAGGCCTTCGAGGACCTCGATGTCACGGGCGGTGTAGTCCTGGCTGGCGCGTTTGTCGGCTGCCCCGCCGAACAGGTCGTCGTTCATGGTGTGTTCCTGATAGTCTGGGCAGGCTAGCGGGCGGGGCGGCAGGAAGGAAGGCCTTCTTTTTTGAAAAAAGAAGCAAAAAACTTTTACCTCCCCCGCCTGCACGACGGCGCGCGCTGGTTCTGCCAGCGTTCGCTTTGGCAGGACCTGGGCGGACCTTGGGGCAGGCGGGGGAGCAAAAGTTTTTTGGTTCTTTTTTTCAAAAAAGAACTGTTTGCTTCCTTCCCCCCATCCACACCAGCACCACCGCCGCCAGCAGAACCGCCCCCGCCCCCAGCCCGAAGAACGCCGTCGCCGGTATCTGCCCCCAATACGCGCCCATGATGCCGGCCAGCAGGCTGCCGAGGAACTCCGCGATGTACCACGCGCCCATGGCCATGGCCGCCAGGCGCGCCGGGGCGAGGGCGCTGACCAGCGAGAGGCCGACGGGGATCACCATCAGCTCGCCGATGGTCAGCAGCACGAAGTAGGCGACCACCCAGAGTGCGCTGACGGGCTGGCCGGTTTGGGTGAAGCGCCAGGCGGCGGCGACCATGACGAGCATGGCCGCGCCGGCGACGAGGCAGCCGGCGCTCATGCGCGATAGCAGGTTGGCGGTGCCGCGGCGGCGTTCCTGGCGGCCCCACCAGGCGATCAGCACGGGCGTGAGGGCGATGATGAGGAGCGGGTTGATCGCCTGGAACCAGGTGGCGGGGATGGTGAAAGTAGACACGGTGCGGTCCGTCTGGTGGGCGACCCAGAGGGCGATGACGTTGCCGCTCTGCTCGTAGCCGATGCGGAACAGGACGACGACGGCGATGATTGCGGCGAGGCTGCGCAGGTTCGCGCGGTCTTGCGGGGTGAGGGCATAGGCCGCGTCGCGCTGGGCTTGTGGGGCGGCGAGGGGTTCGGGGGGGAGCAGGCGGGCGAAGCCGCGGTAGATCGCCAGGCCGACCAGCATGCCGAAGCCGGCGGCGGCGAAGCCCCAGTGCCAGCCTGCGTATTCGCCGAGCGTGCCGCAGATCAGCGGGGCCAGCAGGCCGCCGAGGTTGATGCCCATGTAGTAGGCGCTGAAGGCGTGGGCGCGGCGGGGGTCATCCGTGGCGTACAGGCTGCCGACCTGGACGGCGAGGGGGGGCAGGAACAGGCCGTTGCCGGCGGCGACCAAAGCGAGCGCCGGTATCAGCAGGCTGGGGACGGCCATGGCGAAGTGGCCGCCCATCATGAGGAGGCCGCCCAGAGTTACGCTGCGCGTGCGGCCCAGCCAGCGGTCCGCGATTATGCCGCCGAAGAACGGGCTGAAGAAGGCGGCCGCGCCATAGGTGCCGTAGATGAGGGAGGATTTCGCCTGGCTGAAGCCCAGGCGCTCCGTCATGTAATACACCAGCAGCGCCTGCAGGCCGAAATAGGAGAACTCGGCCCACATCTGGGTGAGGAACAATACGGTGAGGCCGGGCGGGTGGCCGAACAGGGTCCGCCTGCCGGCCGGGATAAGAGGCTGCGTGATGCTTGCCGACATGAGAGTCCCCGGTGCGCCGGATTTCATATATGAAAGATTTGTGCAGCTTTCGCAAAGGGGCAGCGCTGCCTATGTTGGCTGTGGCCGAAGGTGGCGGGTGCGGGACGATACATGGTTGATGAAAAGATGCTGCTCTCCTCGCGCGTGAAGACATTGCGCGAGCGGCGCGGCTGGACGATCGCGGAGACGGCGCGGCGTGCCGGCGTGTCCGTCAGCATGCTGTGGAAGGTGGAGAACGGGCAGACGACGCTGACCTACGGCAAGCTGGTCAAGCTGGCGGACGGGCTGGGCGTGCCGGTGGGCGAGCTGTTTTCCGATCCGGCGCCCAGCCTGCGGCGCGGCGGCCGCCGCGTGGTGGACCGGCGCGGCAGCGGGCCGACGGTGGATGTGTGCAACAACCTCCACCAGTTCCTGGCCACCGACTTAGCCGGAAAGCACAACTTCCCTTGCCTGATCGACGTGCGTGCCGAAGGTGATGGTGACGACGCGGAGTCCCATGGCGGCGAGGAATTCTCCTTCGTGATCGAGGGCCGGGTTCGGTTCGTCTGCGAGGGTTACGAAGCCGTTGTGCTGGAGCCGGGCGACAGCGTGTATTTCGATGCCTCCCTGAAGCACCGCTATCTGCGCGACGGCGCGGCGCCGGCGCGCATGCTGTGCGTGTATTCGCACCCCGAGCACGCGCGGCTGAGCGAGGTGGCGGCGGTGGAGCCGCATTCCCGGGCCATGCGTATGTTCAGCGTGCCGCGGCGGGCCAGGGGATAGGCGCGGACGGTCGTTTTCGCGGCAGTTCGAGCCTTGCGCGAAACTTCGTTGACGGGCTTTTCATATATGATAACGTGACGCCGGATATGAAATAGGCGTCCCATGGTGAAGATGCAGGTCGAGGTCGAAAGGCTGATGATGAAGCGTCCCTTCGTCATCACCGGCTACGTGTTCGATGCCATGCCGGCGATCATCGTGACGCTTACGGACGGCGTGCATGCCGGCCGTGGCGAGGCGCAGGGCGTGTATTACCTGCAGGACGATGTCGATCACATGCTGCATCTGGTCGAGAGCGTGCGCGGCGAGGTGGAAGCAGGTTTGTCGCGGGCTGCGCTGCAGACGCGCTTGCCGCCGGGCGGGGCGCGCAACGCGCTCGATTGTGCGTTGTGGGATCTGGAAGCTTCGCGGGAGGGGCAGCCAGTGTGGCGGCTGGCCGGGTTCGATTCGGTAAAGCCGCTGGTGACGACGATGACGGCCGGCGCCGGGGCGCCGGAGGAGATGGCCGAGACGGCGCGCGGGTTCACCGGCGCGCGTGCGATAAAACTGAAGCTGACAGGCGAGCCGGCGCTGGACGTGGCGCGCGTGACAGCGGTGCGCGCGGCGTGTCCGGATGCGTGGCTGGGGGTGGATGCCAACCAGGGCTACAGCCTGGCCAGCCTGGAAGCCGTGCTGCCGGATTTTGTTGCGCAGAACGTGGAGCTTGTGGAGCAGCCCTTGCCGCGTGGGCAGGAGAACGCGCTGGACGGGTTCGCCTCGCCGATAAAGCTGGCGGCCGACGAGAGCCTGCAATCGCTGGAAGATCTGGCGGGCCTGGCGGGGCGGTTCCAGGTGGCGAATCTGAAGTTGGACAAAAGCGGCGGCCTGACGGAGGCGCTGGCGATGGCACGGCGCGCCCGCGACATGGGCCTGGACGTGATGGTGGGCAACATGGCGGGTTCCAGCTGGGCGATGGCGCCGGCCTACATCGTGGGACAGCTTTGCAAGGTTGTTGACCTGGACGGGCCGATTTCCCTGGCGGGAGACCGGACGCCTGCTGTTGTGTATCGCGACGGCGAGATTGTTTGCGATGACCGGGTTTGGGGGACTGGCGTGGGAAGGAAGGAAGCAGTCCTTTTTTGAAAAAAAAGGACCAAAAAACTTTTGCTCCCCCCGCATTTGCACCAGACGTGTGCCTTTAGAAACGCCAGCGCATCTGTAGCAGCGTCAGAGATAAAAGTTCTTGCTTCTTCTTTTCAAAAAAGAAGGCCTTGCTTCCTTCGAATCGGAAGACCGTCGAATGCGCGTAGCCGCTCTCCTAGCCCTCTGCCTGTGCACAGCGCCCGCTTTCGCCCAGCAAACGCCGGAGGCGCGCGTGGGGCATGTGCTGGCGCAGACACCGCTGATCGACGGGCATAACGATCTCGCCTGGGAGCTACATGAACGTTACGCGTCGCGGCTGGACAAGGTCGATCTGGCGCATGACACGGCGGGGCTGCCGCATGAGGGGCGGCCGGCGCTGATGACAGATATTCCGCGGTTGCGGCGCGGCGATGTGGGCGGGCAATTCTGGTCGGTTTGGGTGCCGCCGACTGTCAGCGGGCCGGCGGCTGTGGAGATGACGGTCGAGCAGATCGACCTGGTTCGCCGCATGGTGGCGCAATATCCGGCCGATTTCGCGATGGCCTATACGGCGGATGACGTGGTGCGCATCCATGCGGCCGGAAAGATCGCCAGCCTGATCGGGATCGAGGGTGGACACTCGATCGATTCGTCGCTGGCGGTGCTGAGGCAGATGTATGTGCTGGGTGCGCGATACATGACGCTGACGCATGCGACGAATACGCCTTGGGCGGATTCGGCGACGGACGATCCGCAGCATCACGGGTTGAATGCGTTCGGGCGTGCGGTGATCGGCGAGATGAACCGGCTGGGGATGCTTGTCGATCTCAGCCATGTTTCCGCGGAGACGATGCGGGCGGCTTTGGCGGTGAGCCAGGCGCCTGTTATTTTCTCGCATTCCGGGGCGCGGGCGATTGTCGATCATCCGCGCGACGTGCCCGATGACGTGCTGGCGCTGGTGGCGAAGAACGGCGGCGTGGTGATGGTGAATTTCTATCCCGGTTACGTGTCGGCCGCGCGGTACGCGTGGGATGCGGACCACGCGGCGGAGAAGACGCGGCTGAATGCGCCGCCGCTGGGTGGGCTGTATATCGGCCAGCCGGAGCGTGCGCGCGCGGCGATGGCGGCGTGGGTGGCTTCGCATCCGGCGCTGGCGGTGACGGTGGCGCAGGTTGCCGATCATGTAGAGCACATCGCGAAGGTTGCTGGCGTGGATCACGTGGGGATCGGCTCGGATTTCGACGGCATTCCGGATGCGCCGGCGGGGTTGGACGGCGTGGACAAGTTTCCGGCGTTGCTGGTGGAGTTGGCCAGGCGCGGCTGGAGCGACGCGGATCTGGGCAAGGTTGCCGGTGCGAACGTGTTGCGGGCGTTGCGCGGGGCCGAGCAGGTGGCGGCACGGTTGCAGGCGAGCGCGCCGCCGGGCACGGCCACGCTGGCCGATTCGCCGTGAGGGATTGAGACATAGTTTCGGGCCCGTGCCACGGGTTTATCGTTTGGACGAGGTGGGATCATGCGCAATTTGAAAAGTTTCGTAGCCTGGGCGGGCACGGCGTTGCTGCTGGCCGGTGCCGCATCGGCGCAGGTGCCTGACGCGGCACCGGGCGGGCCTGCCATTACAGCTTCGGCCGCGCCGGCCGAGCCGGGCAAAGTGCCAGTGTCCCACACGCTTGATGCGGCGGACGTGAATGCCTGGCTGGACGGCTTCCTGCCGCAGGCGTTGGTGGAGGGGGACATTGCCGGCGCCGTGGTGGTGGTGGTGAAGGACGGACAGGTGCTGACGCAGCGCGGGTTCGGCGTGTCCGACGTGGCGACGCAGGCGCCTGTCGATCCGGCGCGCACGTTGTTCCGCACCGGCTCCACATCGAAGTTGTACACCTGGACGGCGGTGATGCAGCAGGTGGAGCAGGGCAAGCTGAACCTGGATGCCGACGTCAACACCTATCTGGATTTCAAGATACCGCCCGCGTTCGGCAAGCCGATCACCTTGCGTGACCTGATGACGCATACGGGTGGGTTCGAGGAACGCGCCAAACACCTGTTCGTGCCGAAAGCGTCGGACCTGGAGTCGATCGGCGATTTCCTGAAATCCTGGGTGCCGGTCCGGATATTCCCGCCCGGTACGGTGCCGGCCTACTCCAATTACGGGGCGACGCTGGCCGGCTACATCGTGGAGCGC
Source organism: uncultured Acetobacteraceae bacterium (assembly GCA_964244695.1). Taxonomy (GTDB): domain Bacteria; phylum Pseudomonadota; class Alphaproteobacteria; order Acetobacterales; family Acetobacteraceae; genus BOG-908. Next base: position 7,720 of record CAXTJZ010000070.1, on the reverse strand, counting down.
GTGTCTGGCGAGAAGTTCGATTCCTACATCAACACGCATATATTCCAGCCGCTTGGGATAACGCACGCGACGTTCGACCAGCCGCTGCCGGCTGCGATGCTGCCGGACATGTCGAAAAGCTATGTGGTGGCGACCGGGCCCGCCCGTCCGTTCGAGCTGATACCAGCGTCGCCTGCCGGCGCTCTCTCGATCACCGGCGCGGACATGGCGCGTTTCATGATCGCGCATCTCAACGACGGCCAGTTCGGCGACGCGCGGATACTGAAGAAGGAGACGGCGGAGCTGATGCACGCGCAGGCGTTTGCCGCGACGCCGCCGGTGCCTGGCATGGCGCTGGGTTTCTATCATGAGAACAGGAACGGCCAGAACATCATCGGCCATGCCGGCGACACCGACACGTTCCACACCGATCTGCATCTGTTCCTCGATCAGGGGACCGGGCTGTTCGTGTCTTTCAACAGCCTGGGGAAGAATGGCGGTGCGCACATTGCGCGCACGCTGCTGTTCCGGGAGTTCACCGACCGCTACTACCCGGCGCCGAGCGAGGCGCCTCCGGCGCCGGTTACGAATGCCAAGGCGGACGGTGCGCTCGTGGCCGGGACCTATGTCGGCAGCAGGCGGAGCGACACGACATTTTTCCACCTAGCGGCACTGCTTGGTGAGTTCACGATCACCACGGACGCTGCCGGCGTGCTCACGTTGAGCGATCCGCTGTTGGCTGGCGTGGCGCCCGCACACTGGAAAGAGGTGGCACCTTTCGTCTGGCGGAAGGTGGACGGCGTGGACCTGCTTGCCGCCGTGGTGAAGGACGGCCACGTGCAAACCGTGGGTCTGCAGGGATTGCCGTTCGAGGTGTTCCAGCCAGCGACCGGGACTTATGCGGGATGGAATGTGCTTCTGCTGGAAGTGTCGTTCGTTGTGCTGGCGGTGGTGGCCGTGGTGTGGCCAATCAGGGCGTTGGTGCGCCGGCATTACCGGAGCGTGTTCCGGCTTCGCGGCTTGTCGGGGCTGCTGTACCGCCTGGTCAGGGTTACGGCGGTGGTGGATGTGGCACTCGCGATCGGCTGGGTGGTTCTGCTGTCCGCGGCGGAGAAGGACATCACGGTGCTGAACGATCCTCTGGACCCCTGGCTACGCGTGCTGCAGGTCTTGGGATGTGTTGGCGTGCTGGGCGCAGTGGCCGGCGTGCTGAACCTGGTGCAGGCTTTCCGCGGTGACGGACAAGGCTGGTGGGCAAAGTTCACGGCGGTGGCGCTGGCGTTTGCAACCGTGAGCGCCGCCTGGCTGATCATCGGCCAGCGTCTGATAACCGCCGGCCTGGAATATTAGAGGCTGGAACCGCGACAGGCGAAGAAAGCAAGGCAAGCCGTTCTTTTTTGAAAAAAAGAACCAAAAAACTTTCGACTCCGCTGTCGCGCCGTTCCGGATAGATCCGCGACAGCGCCAGATAAAAGCTTTTTGCTTCTTTTTCTCGAAAAAGAAGGCCTTCCTTGCCTTGCCTTTCTTTCTTTCTCTTCGGGAGCAAAACAATGCGCCTAAGATTCGCCTTGTGCCTGAGCGCCTGCTGGGCTGCGGCCGCTCAAGCCGCGCCGCCCGCAGACACGGACAGCTACGTGCAGAGCGCCATGCAGGGGTTCGGCGAGCCGGGGTTGGGGCTGGCGATCGTGGAGGATGGCCAGACGGTGTTGGCCCGCGGCTACGGCGTGCGCAAGCTGGGTACGCAGGAGATGGTCGATAGCCACACGGCTTTTCCGATCGGGTCGGAGACGAAGGCGTTCACGGCCGCGGCGCTGGCGATATTGGTGGATCGCAAGAAGCTTTCCTGGGACGACCACGTGGCGGACAAGCTGCCCGGGTTCCAGATGTATGACCCGTATGCCACCGCGCACATGACGATACGGGACCTGCTGACGCACAGGAGCGGGTTGGGTTTGGGCGAGGGGGATCTGCTGGTGGTGCCTGGGACTACCAGGAGCCGGGCGGACATCGTGCACGCGTTGCGGTATCTCAAGCCGGTGACGGGATTTCGCGAGTCGTTTGCCTACGACAACATCCTGTATATCGTGGCGGGTGCGCTGGTGGAGGCGGTGTCAGGACAGAGCTGGGAGGATTTCGTCACCGCGAACATCTTCAAGCCGGTCGGCATGGTGGACGCGCATGCGAATTACGAGGCGGACGCGCCGAATGCGGTGGCGCTGCACGCGCGCACGTCCGGCCTGTTCCGTGGCGTGGGGCCGCAGGCGGTGTTGCCGGAGCCGGCCGGGTTCCACACGATCGCGCCGGCCGGGGCGATCAACGCCAGCCCGCAAGACATGGCGCGCTGGATGGCGGTGCAACTGAACCGCGGCAAGTTGCCGGACGGCAGCAGGCTGTTCAGCCAGGCGCAGGCGGACGTGTTGTGGGCGCCGGTGGTGGTTGTGCCAGCCGAGGAGTTCAAGCTGCCGGCTGCGTTGTCCGGCATGCAGCCGGACCTGCAGACGTATGCGCTCGGGTGGTTCGTGGAGAGCTACCGCGGCCACATCGTGGTGGAGCACTCAGGGGCGGTGTTCGGCGCGCTGGCCATGCAGTTCCTGTTGCCGGACAAGCATGTCGGTATCTCGGTGACGATAAACTCCGAGGACAGCTTCACGCGGCGCGCGGTGGCGTTCCATCTGATGGACCATTACCTCGGCCTGCCGCCCACGGATTGGCTTGGCAAGCTGACCGCGGCGCGGACGGAGATGATGGCGAAGACTACCGCCGCGATCGAGGCGATGCCGAAGCCGGCGGCCGCCACAGGCGCCAGCCCGGCGCTGCCGCTGGCGCAGTACGCCGGCGCCTACCAGGACCCGTGGTATGGCCGCATGACGGTCAGCCCAAAGTCGGGCCAGGCGCTGTCGATCGATTTCACCGAGACGCCTGGGATGTCTGGCGCGCTGGAGCCGGTGTCAGGCAACAGGTTCCGCACGCATTGGGCGGATCGGAACATCGAGGATGCGTTCGTGGATTTCGATGTGGCGGACGGGAAGGTGCGCGGGGCGGCGTTGCATGCGGTGTCGCCGGCGGCGGATTTCAGCTTCGATTATCAGGATTTGCATTTTGCCCGGGCGGGGAAGTAGGCAAGCCGTTCTTTTTTGAGAAAAAGAACCAAAAAACTTTTGTTCCCCCGCTTGCATCAAGGCTCGCGCCGATCGTGCCAATGCGCGTATTGGCAGAACAAGGCGAGGCCATGGTGCAGGCGAGGTAGCAAAAGTTTTTTGCTTCTTTTTTTCAAAAAAGAAGGCCTTCCTTGCCTTCATGTCCCCCCGCACCCTGCTGACAACCCTGTTCCAAGCCGCCGTATCAGCCGCAGCCCCCGCTTCCTGCGTGCCGCCCCACCTGCCGCCCCCGCCAAAGGGCCGAACCGTCGTGGTAGGCGGCGGCAAGGCGGCGGCTTCCATGGCGCAGGCCGTGGAAGCGCACTGGCCGCAAGGCTGCGCGCTGTCGGGCCTGGTGGTGACGCGCTACCTGCATGGCGTGGGGGATCTGGCGCGCATCGAGGTGGTGGAGGCGGGGCACCCCGTGCCGGACGAGGCCGGGCAGCGTGCGGCGGCGCGTATGCTGGAGATGGTGCGCGGCCTGACGGCGGATGACCTCGTGCTGTGCCTGATGTCCGGCGGCGCGTCATCGCTGCTTGGCTTGCCGGCGCCTGGCATAACCCTGGCGGACAAGCAGGTGGTGAACCGCGCGCTGCTGCGCAGCGGGGCGGATATCGGCGAGATGAACACGGTCAGGAAGCACCTCTCGGCGATAAAGGGCGGGCGGCTGGCGCAGGCCGCCCATCCCGCGCAGGTGGTCACGCTGATGATCTCGGATGTGCCTGGTGACGATCCCTCGGTCATCGGTTCCGGCCCTACCGTGCCCGACGCGAGCACGTCTGCGCAGGCGCTTGCCGTGCTCGCCCGCTACGGGATCGGCGCGCCGGAGGCGGTGACGCGGCTGCTGCTGGATGCAGCCTGCGAGACGCCCAAGCCTGGCGACGCCGTGTTCGCGCGCGCCACGGCGGTGATGGCCGCCACGCCACAGGCCGCGCTGGAAGCCGCAGCCGTTACGGCGCGGCAGGCCGGGGTCATGCCGGTGATCCTGGGCAACGCCATCGAGGGCGAGGCGGCGGAGGTGGCGCGGGTGATGGCCGGGATCGCCCTGCAATGTGCGCTGCATGGCCAGCCGGCGCCCGCCCCCTGCGTGCTGCTGTCCGGCGGGGAGACGACCGTGACGGTGCGCGGCGCCGGCCGCGGCGGGCGCAATGTGGAGTTCCTGCTGGCGCTCGGCCTGGCCCTGCGCGGCACCCCGGGCATACACGCGCTGGCCTGCGACACGGATGGCATAGACGGCACGGAAGACAACGCGGGCGCCGTGCTGGCGCCGGACAGCCTGGCGCGTGCCGCGGCGCTTGGCCTGGATGCGCGGGCGCGGCTGGCGGATAATGATGGGTATGCGGTGTTCGGTGCGCTGGGGGATCTGGTCGTGACTGGGCCTACGCGCACCAACGTTAATGATTTTCGCGCTGTGCTGGTTTTAGGTGAGGAAGGCCTTCTTTTCTGAAGAAAAGAAGCAAAAGACTTTTGCTCCGCTGTCGCGCGTTCGTGGCAGCGGCGGGAGTTTCAGGATAGATGCGTATTTCGGTGCAGGCGGGGGCGTAAAAGTTTTTTGCTTCTTTTTTTCAAAAAAGAAGGCCTTGCTTTCTTGTTACGCTCTGCCGACGCACCACGGATCAGGATGCATATCCACCGGCACACCTCGCTCGTCCGGCGCGGGGAAGCGCGCCTTGAACGTGAACGCTTCCGGCGTTGGTCCGTAACGGTCTAGCCGCCACAGGCGGGAAAGTGCTTCGTCCACGCCGGGAATGTGTCCGGCGGGCACCCACCATAACGCCTGATATGCGCCCTCGAAGCGTTCGAAATATTCGCGGCGGCGCGCCATCTCCGGCGCGTGCGCGCTGCGGTAGACGAATGCGAATAGCGATTCCGCATCGCGCCAGACGGACAGGTTCACGATGAACAGCGGGTCGGAGGTGGGCTTGATATCGGTTGCGTTGCCGCCTTCGTCCTGCAGCCGCCAGACGAAGCCGGGCGACGTCTCGGCAAGCGCGTTTACGCGGTCGAGCGCCGCGAAGAAGGGTGCGACCCTGCGATCGCCTTTTGGCGCCGCGAGGCGGCCGACGTTGACTTGCGCCAGATGCCAGTCCGATTCGGCCGTGCCGGCCATGGTCAACTCCACGCTGCTGTGATTGTGCTTATACCAGCCAGCCTTGAGACTGACAGACAGCAAGGCAAGGCCTTCTTTTTCGAGAAAAAGAAGCAAAAAGCTTTTGTCAGGCTGTCGCGGACGTCTTTGGTGAACCGCCGGCAGGGACCAAACGATTATGGCTCTTTTCCGAAAAGAACGCCTGCCTTCGAGAGGCGGACTTAGGACTCTCTGGTACCAGAAAATCATTTCTTGAAAAAAGAAATAAAAATTGCGCTGTTGTGTCCGCTGCGTCGGCACTCTCGGGTAAAAACGGTTGTTGCAAATGCGGGGGGACAAAAGTTTTTTGGTCCTTTTTTTCAAAAAAGGACTGCTTGCCTTGCCTACTTCACCGCTCACCATCCGGCAGCTCGTCCGGCCGGCCGAACAGCCAGCCCTGGCCGTAGGTCACGCCCAGACCGGCGAGGGCAGCGGCTTCCGCTTCCGTCTCGATGCGTTCCGCCACCACTTCGGCGCCCACGGCGCGGGCAATCTCCACCATGCCGGCGATGAAGGAGCGTTCGCGGCCGGCGGTGGTGATGCCTGGCACGTAGGACCCGTCCAGCTTGACGATGTTCGGGGTGAGCGCGCGCAGCAGGCGCATGTCCGCGGTGCCGGCGCCGAAATCGTCCAGGCAAAAGGGTATGCCGATGCTGCGCAAGGCTTCGGCGGTGGCCTGGCCTTCGGCTACGTCTTCTATCTCCGCGGTTTCCGTCATCTCCACTATGGCGAGTCCGGCGGCGCAGGCGGGATGGTTGCGTAGCGTGCTGACCAGGCGTTTGCGGAAGCTGGGGTTCTGCACCGACTGGCCGGAGATGTTGAAGGCGACGGGGGAGCCTGCGGCGACGGCGCGGTCACACGCCATGCGGGCGATGCGCAGGTCCAGCTCGTCCGCCAGGCCCAGGGCCTCCACGAGCATGATGAAATCCTGCGGGCTGGCCAGCGGGATTTCCGGGATCGGCTTGGGGCGTATCAGCGCCTCGTGGTGGTGCGGCCTGCGGTCTGACAGGTGTACGATGGGCTGGTAGCTCAGGCTGAAACGGCCGTCCCGCATGACGCGCCGCAGGATGTCCGATTTGCGGCCGGCGCGCTGCATGTAGCCGGACAGGTCGTGGTCCAGCCCGGCCTCGCTCAGGCCGCGCAGGCCGCGCCGGGCAAACGTGCTGAGCGCCTGCCGGAGGGCGCGGGCGGCCTGCGGCGGAGTCAACCCGCGGGCGGCAAGGCTCAGGCGGGTCGATGCGACGGATACGTCCACGCCCTGGGTGCGCAAAGCCGCCTCCAGTGCGCCCGTGAGCTCCTCACCGCTGGCGAGGCAAAGGTCGAGCACGCCGTAACAGCCGGGCGCCAGCTCGCTGGCCTGGGCTTGCGGGGCCACGTCTTCGAACGCCCGGTCGAACACGGCGGGATCGACCGGGCTTCTGCCGCCCTCGCTCGAGATCTCCAGCAGGAAGATGTCCTTGCAATCCCGTTCGCGCGCCCGCGCCCCGGCGACGCGGGCGAACCGCTGTGCGGTGCCTGGCCGCAACAGGGAGGTGGCCGGCTCCGGCGGGCGCGCGAAAGTCAGGCAGAGGCGGGATGGCCGGCCTGGGCCGGACAGCTTTACGCCCGCCATGGCGAGCTGGCTGCGCTGCGGATCGGCCATGCGTACCAGCATCGGGCAGAGGCGGCCGCGCTGCGCCAGCATCATGAGGGCCATGCCGAGCGCCTCGTGGTCGCAAGGGGCGATGAGCGTGCTGACGGGCCGGCCGACATAGGCTTCCGGCGCCTCGCCCAGCCGGCTGCGGAAGGCGCCGGTGGTGTAGGTGAGCGTGCCGTCCTGGTCCGCCTCGGCCATCATCTCGGCGCCGGCGAAGGCGAAGGCCACGAAACGCTCGCTGGTATCCGCGCGGCGTAGGTGCACCGGTTCCAAAGGCGGGGGGGCGGACATCTTGGGCTTTCCTGGGCGGGCCGGGTGCCAGATTGCGCTTCAAAGGTTTATCGCGTGTGTAGAGAGGGAAGAAAGAAAGCAGTCCTTTTTTGGAAAAAAGGACCAAAAAACTTTTGACTCCGCTGTCGCGCGATTTGCCGGTGAGTCCGCGACAGCGGAGTCAAAAGTTTTTTGCTTCTTTTTTTCAAAAAAGAAGGCCTTGCTTCCTTACTTCCGCCGGAACGCAAACAGCACGACTAGGCCGAGCGCAAGGCACCATAGCGTGGAAACCCACGCGCCCCTGTCCGACTGCGTCATCAGCCAGACGCACAGCCCCGAGGCGGCCACCGCCACCCAAAGCCCGCCCGGCAGCACGAGCGGGTGCGGCTGCCCGGACAGCCCGCGCCGGCGCATCGCCACCACAGAGGCGGTGGTCATGGCGTAGAGCATCAGCCGGGTCAGCGTGCTGGCGGTGAGCGCGCCCAGGAAGCTGCTGCCGACGGACAAGCCCCAGGCCAGCCCGGTGTGCAGGAGCGTGGCGGCGAGCGGGCTGCCGGAGCGGCCCTGCAC
>CAXTJZ010000069.1:0-16558 GCA_964244695.1 uncultured Acetobacteraceae bacterium | reverse complement strand
TCTTTTTTTCAAAAAAGAACTGCTTTCTTACTTGTTGAACACACAACAAAAGCAGTTCGCTCCCTCCGCCGGAACCGGATCACAGGCCGACGCAAGCCGTCCCGAAACCACCAGTAACCACGAAGGGAGCTGATGTCCGAACCCTGCTTTAGGTGCCGGACGCTGTCTTGCCGGTGGACTTCACGTTCTGCGCCATCGTCAGGTGCTTCTGAATGACAGGCTGCGTGCTCTCCGCAAAAGATTTCAGGTCCGTATCCGTCCCGTTGGTCGCTTCATGCTCGAACAGCTTGAGCATGGTCTGATGGGACTTCGTCTGGCCGGCTATGTAGGCGTGATCGAACTTCGCACCGTCCAGGCCTTGCAGCTTAGCCAGCATTTTCTGCTGCGCAGGGCTGGGATCGGTCGGCGCGGTCATGCCCTTGCTGGTGGCGATCTGCGCAAGCTTCGCGTTGGCGGGAGTGTGGTCGTCGATCATCGTCTGCGCGAACTGCTTCACGCTGGCGTCCTGGCTCTTCTGCAGTGCAGCCTGCGCCATCTGCACCTCGGCGGCGCCGCCTTGTGCAGCCTTGGTCACGAACTCCATGTCCGTCTTGGAAAGCTTGGCTGTGCTGGACGGAATCGGCGTGCTCGGCGCCATGGTGGAGGCTGGCGCCGCAGGGGAGGCGGCCGGGGCGCCTTGCGTGGTGGCGGCCGCGGTGCCGCGCTGGGCAAAGGCGGCCGTGGTGAACAGCAGCGGCAGCGTCAGGGCCGCGGAAAGCGCGAGGTTGGATCTCAAAATGGTAGCTCCTTGGAAAGGGCGGGCGCATGCCCGTGCCCATGCAACGTCCGGATACGCCGGGTGTTGCCGGGCCGCGGATCAGGCCCGGTGACGAAAGCGTTCCACCGCGGCCACCAACGCGCGCCGGACACCTGGCTCCAGGGCCGAATGCCCGGCATCCGGAATGATCGTCAGCCGCGCCGCCGGCCAGTGCGCGGCCAGGTCGAACGCGCTCACGGCCGGGCACACCATGTCGTAGCGGCCCTGCACGATCTCACCCGGGATGTGCCCGATCGACGCCATCTGCCCCAGCAGGCCACCCGGCGGCAGGAACAGGTCGTGGGCGAAGTAATACGCCTCGATGCGCGCCAGGCCCAGCGCCGTCCTGTCGCCGGCAAACGAGCTTACCGTGTCCGGGCTGGGCAGCAGCGTGCTGCAGGAACCCTCGAAGATCGACCAGGCGCGCGCGGCGGCCATGTGCACGAGCGGGTCCGGGTCGGTCAGCCGCTTGAGGTAGCTGCCCAGCAGGTCCGCCCGCTCGCCGCGCGGCAGAAAGCCGGCAAAGGCGGCGTGTGCGTCAGGGAACACCTGGGCCAGGCCGTGCAGGAACCAGTCCACCTCCGCCCGCCGGCCGAGGAACACGCCGCGCAGCACCAGTCCCACCACGTGCGAGGGCTGCGCCTGCGCGTAGGCCAGCGCCAGCGTAGACCCCCACGAGCCGCCGAACAGCAGCCAGCGGTCGATGCCGAGATACAGCCGCAACCGGTCGATGTCGTCCACCAGGTGCCCCGTGGTGTTGGCATCCAGGCTGCCCAGCGGGCGCGACCGTCCGGCGCCGCGCTGGTCGAATATCACAATCCGCCAGTGCCCCGGATCGAAGAACCGCCGGTGCACCGCCCCGGCGCCCGCCCCCGGCCCGCCATGCAGGAACAGCACCGGCCGCCCGCGCGGGTTGCCCACCTGCTCCCAATACATCACATGCCCGTCGGTGAGCGGCAGGTAGCCGGTCTCGAAGGGCCCGATTTCGGGAAACAGGTCGCCGCGTGGCATGATGGCAGTCTATCGCCTGAGTGTTGACGCGAGAAGATGGCGGTCGTGCTGCGTGCCCGCTGCCTGCTCGTAGATGTGCAGCGCATCATTTTGCGAAAGGTTTGTGGTCATGGGACGCATCTGGATGGCGTTGGGTGCGCTGGCCGGCGCCGGCGCGGTTGGCATGGCGGCGGCGGCGGCGCACGCTCTGGCCACGCGGCTGGATGCAAAGGCCATGACGGCCATACAATCCGCGATCCAGCTGCAAGGCTGGCACGCGCTGGCGCTGGTGGCGACGGGGCTTTGGGTGATGCGTGCCCCGCCGCTGGCGCACACGCTGGGCAACCTGGCCGGGCTGGGCTTCACCCTGGGCCTGCTGCTGTTCTGCGGCGCCATCTACGCCAACCATTTGGGCGGCGTCCATTCCGGCCCCGCTGCCCCCACAGGCGGCATCCTGCTGATCGTGTCCTGGCTCTTGCTCGCCGCGGCAGCACTCGCCGCGGGACCCACCCTCTGAGCGAAGCCTCAAACCATGGTTGGGTCCGCAGCGCCTACCAGGCCGCCGACGGCTTCGCCGAAATGCTGGCCGAGGAGCTCGAACGCCGCGGCGTAGAAGTCCGCGCCTGGCACGGCCTTCTTGCACTCTCGCCCGACCCGCCGGCGCCAGCCGCCTGGGCCCTGAACATCTGGACCGCCCCGCGCGAAATGCCCGTCCCCTCCGTAGGCATGGCGGCCGACTCTCTGCGCGCCATCCAGCGCAACTGGGGCTACCTGCCGTTCGACCACAACAGCCGCGCCGCCTTGATCACCGCCAAGCTCCCCCCGCTCCGCCCCAAGCCCCTGCGCTTCCCCACCGCCGCCCCCACCAGCCACCTCGGCGCCTGGACGCTGCTCGGCTACGACCGCATGCTCGCCAGCCCGACCCAGACCAGCCCTTTCGTCAACGGCGAAATGGCCTTCGAGGAAGACCGCATAGGCCCCCCCAGCCGCGCCTACCTGAAGCTGTGGGAAGCCTGCACGCTATGGCGCGCCTGGCCGCAACCAGGTGAGACGTGCCTGGACCTCGGCGCCGCCCCAGGCGGCTGGACCTGGGCGCTGGCCAAGCTGGGCGCGCGCATAACCGCCATAGACAAAGCCGCCCTGGACCCCGCGATCGCCGCCATGCCAGGCGTCAGCGTCCGCCAGGAAAGCGCCTTCGCGCTCGACCCTGCCGCGGAGCCCGAAATCGACTGGTTGTTCTCCGACGTGATCGCCTACCCGTCCCGCCTGCTGACCCTGGTGCAAGCCTGGATCGCCAGCGGCCGTGCAGGGCGCATCCTGTGCACGCTGAAGTTCCAGGGGGCGACGGACCATGCGGCGGCAGAAGCGTTCGCGGCCATCCCTGGCGGGCGGGTGGTGCACCTGTTCCACAACAAGCATGAGCTGATGTTTTTGTGGCAGCGCGGGTGAAGGAAGCGAGCGAGCAAAGCCTTCTTTTTTGAAAAAAGAAGCAAAAAACTTCGACTCCGCTGTCGCGCGGTTGTGGACAAGTCCGCGACAGCGGTCGAAACGTTTTTTGCTTTTTTTTTCAAAAAAGAACGCCCTGCTTGCTTCGGAACGGTCAACCTCAGGGCCGACCGGTGTTAATTTCGTGGCGCGGGGAGCTGCTGAAGCCTTCGCCGCGTAGTGTGGGCTGCACGCGGAGTTATAGTATGATGCAGATGACATATGACAGATGGAGACGGCCTGCCGCAGCCATTGTGTTGCTGCTCTCGTGTACCATCGTGCCTCTGCAGACCGCGAGAGGCGAACTCTGCCGTATGATAGGATGCAGCAATCAACTGTTCTACATCTTCTTGCCCGACGCGAACCTGACACCGGGCGCGAACGCGACCTTCAACATGACCGGTCAGGGCTGCAAGGCTCCCGAAGAGTCTCAAACGTTCGAGCGCAAGGGATTGCCGGCTGTCAACGAGGTGGCGACCCTCAAGGCGGAGGGACGCTGGGTCTATACGGAAGAACAGATCGAAGAAGAAATCGACTCCTTTCAGCCGCCCGGCTTCGACAGTGCCTCCGCCGGCAACTGCGCGATCTCCTGGGAAGCTCCTGATGGAAGCGGCAGCCTCGATATGGGAATGAAACTTCAGATCCTCGGATACCGCACGTTCGTCGGTCATAGCAAAGTAGAATTCCGGAAAATCGGCAAAGACCTGCAGCAGACGACATCCTACCCGGAGCAGTTGCTGTTCGCGATGGTCGTCGTCGAATGACCTTCCTGTTCAATTAAACCGGCAAGAACCGAAGTTTTAGAAAGCCGTTTGTTTTCTATATTTGGAAAGACTCCTACATGCTTACCAGGACAGCCATCTACGAAGGCAAGATACATGCCGGACAGGAAGAAGAATTCTTTCGTCGCGTGCGCGAAGAACTCGAGCCGCTATGGCGCAAATTCCCTGGCGTATCGGCCGTGCGCGTGCAGCGCATGCAGTCGGCCGATGCGGACGCACGTCCCATCGCGATGATCCTGGAGATGGATTTCGCCGACATGGCGGCAATCGAGCGCTGCATGACCTCGCCGATCCGGCCGGAATCGCATGCGGCTACGGTCGAGGTGATGAAGCTGTTCGACGGACGCTTCTACCACCTGATTGCCGAAGCGAGCGTGCTTGCGCCGCAGGAATAGAACAGTCCTGACCGGATTGCGGGAGCCTGATTGGCGAGCTGATCGAGAACCATTCGCCGACAAGGAAGGCTTGCGTGAACCCGTTCGAATACCTGCTAACGTTCGCCTCTGTCATCCTTGCGCTGGCAGTCGGCGACGTCGCGGTTAGCCTCAACCGGCTGCTACAGGCCGGCAAGCATGTAACTTGGGACTGGCTCGCCCCGCTGGCCGCCGCCGTCGCGTTCCTCAAGATCGTCACGCAATGGTGGAGCTGGTTCGGCGCGGCCCAGATAGCGAAGGGGCTGACCTTCGGCATGTATATCGGCGTGCTGGTCGGCGCCGTGCTCCTGTTCCTGCTGGCGGCCACCACGCTGCCGGACAGGATCGAGGAGTCCGGCATCAAGCTCGCGGACTATTACGCAAGCATACACCGCCGCTTCTGGCTGTTGTTCGCGGCGCACTGGGTTGTGGCGCAGGGTGTCACGATCTGGATCGGCATAAGCGTGGAGCACGCGCATTTCGCGTTTGTCTCCCCGTTCTACCTGATCGTGCCGATCGCGGTCGCACTCGCCCTCTGGTGGAACCGCTGGGCGCATCTGGCCGGCCTGCTAGGTTTCCTGGCGCTGTATCTAGGTCCCACGTTCGGGCGCACGCTGAACAACTAAGGCGAAACAAACGCCGCATCTGCACCAGCCGGATGCCTCAAACAAAGCAAAGCGCGTCAGCGTCGCGGTAGTAAAAGTTTTTTGCTTCTTTTTTTCAAAAAAGAAGGCCTTCCTTGCCCTACCTCCGGGTCCCCTGCCCAGAATCCCGCCAAGCCCGAGCCGTAGCCCGGCTACGCCGCTGATCCGCAACAAACGCCGCGAACACCCCCAGCCCAGGATCAGCCCGCCCCGTATCCCCCAACCGCACCAGCTGCTCGTAATACCACCCCTGCGCCGCAAAAGTGTTCAGCGCGCGCACCGCGGCCAGTGGCGACGCCACGCCAAACACCCCAGACCCCAGTCGCAACTTTCCCTCCCACCGGTCCAGCTCCGCCACCTCACCACGCAACAGCCGCCCGGCCGCCCCCGCATCCACGCACAGGGGCCGCCCCAGCCCGATCACATCCACCCCGTCCTGCGCCACCGCCGCTGCCATGCCCGCCGCCGTGCGGAACCCGCCCGTCACCATCAATTTCGCCCGCCCCATTTGCGCCCGTATCTCCGGCGCAAACCGCTGGAAGTAGCTCTCCCGCGCCAGCGTGCTCTCGCGCACCACCTGCTCGGCCACGCGCTCCATCCCCAGCACGTTCATCATCGCCGGTTGCTCATAACTTCCGCCGGAAACCTCGATCAGATCCACCCCCGCCTCATCCAGCCACCCGGCCACGATCTGGCTGTCCTCGAACCCGAACCCGCCACGCTGGAAATCCGCCGAGTTCAGCTTCACCGACACCGGGAAATCCGCCCCCACGCACGCCCGAACATGCTTCGTCACCTCCAGCAGGAACTGCGCCCGCCCCGCCAGGTCACCGCCCCAGCCATCCTGCCGCTGGTTCGCCCGCGGCGAGAGGAACTGGCTGATCAGATACCCATGCGCGCCGTGTATCTGCACGCCGTGGAACCCCGTCTCCCGCGCAACCGTCGCCGCCGCGCCAAACGCCGCCACCAGCGCCAGTATCTCCGGCTCCGTCAGCGCCACCGGCAACCCGAACTGCCCGCCAGGCAACCCGAGCGTCACCGCGGACGGCGCCCGCGGCGTGGGGTTGACCATCTTCTGCGTCTGCCGCCCCGCATGCGAAAGCTGCATCCAAACCTGGTTGCCCCCAACGCTCGCCGCCGCCGCCCAGCGCTTGAACGCGGCCCGCGCCTCGCCGTCCTGCTCACCCTGCAGCACCACGTTGCCCGGCGCCTCCAGATGATGCCGATCGACGATCACGTTGCCGGTCAGCAACAACCCCGCCCCACCCTCGCTCCACGCCCGATACAGCCGCTCCAGCCTTGGCGTCGGCCGGCCCGCGCTGTCCGCCAGGCGCTCCGTCATCGCGGCTTTCGCCAACCGGTTCGGCAGCGTGGCGCCGCACGGTAGCGTCAAATGTTCTGCTAGTGTTTCGAGCATTCCAGGCATCCTCAAGGAAGCAAGCAGTTCTTTTTTGAAAAAAAGAACCAAAAAACTTTTACTACTCCGCTGCTTGGAAGCTTCGGATTATTCTCAAGCATCTACGCAGGCGGATCGAATGCCATGATGATTACCACCGACGCGGCTACCGACATTCCGGTCCCGAACGCCACGCCGATGCGCACGCACATCTTACGCCCCGCCGCCGACGGCCGCTTCCCCGGCGTGCTCCTGTTCTCCGAAATCTACCAGGTCACCGCCCCGATACGCCGCCTCGCCGCCATGGTCGCCGGCCTGGGCTACCTGGTTGCCGTGCCCGAAGTGTACCACGAATACGAACCCCCCGGCACAGTCCTCGCCTACGATCCCCCAGGCACGGACCGCGGCAACGCCCTGAAAACCACCAAGACCACCGCCCAATACGATGCCGACGCCCGCGCCGCCCTGGACTTCCTCGCCGCCCACCCCGCCAGCACCGCCCACCTCGCCACGATGGGCGTCTGCCTCGGCGGCCACCTGGCCCTGCGCGCCGCCCTGGACCCGCGCGTACTCGCCGCCGCCTGCTTCTACGCCACGGACGTCCACACCGGCACCCTGGGTGCCGGCGGCGACGACACCCTCGCACGCCTCCCCGAACTCCGCGCCGAAACGATGTTCACCTGGGGCCGCCACGACCCCCACGTCCCCTTCGCCGGCCGCCAGCTCCTCCGGGAACGCCTGGAAGCAGCCAACGCAAGCTACGAATGGCACGAGGTGGACGCCGCCCACGCCTTCCTGCGCGACGAAGGCGCGCGCTACGATCCGGCGCTGTTCCTGCAGGCGATGTCCTGGGTATCCGCCTTGTTCAGCAGGACGTTGCATCGTTGTGCCTGACGCGGAACTGCGTGTAAGAGCGGCAGGCAAGCAAGAAAGGCCTTCTTTTTTGAAAAAAAGAAGCAAAAAACTTTTGCTCCTTCGCTGTTCCAGCCGCCTAGGCTCATCAGAAGGCATCCGCCCGTTGCAGATGCGGGAAGTAAAAGTTCTTTGGTCCTTTTTTTCAAAAAAGGACTGCTTGCTTCCTTCCCTTGCTGACCCGGTCGCCACAACATGATGCGCCCGGACATGGTCTATGCCCTGCCGACCTGGCTCCAAACGCTGCTCATCGTCGGCGGCGCCGTCCTGGCCGCAATCCTGCTGGAGATGACCGCGCGCCGTCTCATCGGACAGCAAGTCAGGCGCCAGCACAACGACGTGGCAGCCGCGATGTTCGGCGTCATCGGCGTGACGTTTGCCGTGCTGCTGGCCTTCGTCGTCATGCTGACCTTCGAGGGCTACGGTGCCGCGCGCAGCGCCGTAGCCAGCGAGGCGGCCGTGGCGCGCGACGTGGCCGATGCCGCCACCGGCCTCCCGGAGCCCGCGCGCACAAGCCTCAGGCATGGCGTGCGCGCTTACCTGGCGCAGGTGGTGGGTGCCGAATGGCTTGCCCAGGCCGCCGGGCAGGCAAACGAGTCGGCGGAGACGGCGCTCATGGCCCTGGACCAGCAGGCCGCGCTGATACGCCCGGCCTTGCCCGGCGAGTCGACCTACCATGCCGCCCTCGTGGCCGCGCTGGCCCGCCTGCAGGACGCGCGTGCGGTGCGCCAGGCCACCGCCGCCAACCAGGTGCCCTCCATCGTGTGGATAGTGGTATTGCTGGGCGGCGTGCTCACCGTCAGCGCGGGCTCCTTTCTCGGCGCTCCCAGCCTGCGCATGCATCTGGCGATGTCGGCCACGCTGGCAGCCTCCGGCGCGCTGGTCGTGGTGCTGATCGTCGCCCTCAGCCAGCCGTATCGCGGCGATTTCCGGATACCGACCACGCCGTACCAGCGCGTTTTGAGCCAGTTGAATGCCGGCTGAAGCGGCCGATCCCGTAAGCACGGAATGGCTGGAGGCAGACGGCCGTGGCGGCTTCGCTTCGGGAACCGCCGCCGGCATCCTGACCCGCCGCTACCACGCGCTTCTGCTGACCAGCACCACGCCGGCGACCGGGCGCATGGTGCTGGTGAACGGCATCGAAGCCTGGGTAGAACAGGGCGAAGCGCATACGCCCATAAGCAGCCAGCATTACGCCCCTGATACAATCTATCCGGACTGCGCACCATTTCGCGTAAGCTTTGCCCACAAACCCTGGCCCTGCTGGCGTTTCCGCCTCGCCGGCGGCGGGCTGGTCACCCAGGAAATCATGCTCGATCCCGTGGGCGGCGACACCGTCCTGCGCTGGCGCTGCAACGCACCCGACGCGACGTTGCGCGTGCGCCCGCTGCTCTCCGTGCGCGACTACCACGCGCTGGGCCGGGAAAACGCCGGACTGGATTTCGCGGCCACCACGGCAGCCGGCAACGTCACCTGGCGGCCCTACGCCGGCCGTCCGGCCATCGCCTGCCTCACCAACGCCGCCTACCGTCACGACCCAAGCTGGTACAGGCAGTTCCTCTACACCGAGGAGCAGGACCGCGGCCTGGACTGCATCGAAGACCTGGCCAGCCCCGGCGTGTTCAGCTGGGCGCCGGGACAGTCCGAGATGGTCATGGTTCTACGGCAAGGCGACGGCCTGTCCGTCCGCGCCGCCCCGCACGCCGCCCGCGTGTTCGCCAATGAATGGACGCGCCGCACGGCGCAGACCGACCCGCTAGCCCGCGCCGCCCAATCCTACCGTGTCGACCGCGCCCAGGGCGCCACCCTGATCGCCGGCTATCCCTGGTTCACCGATTGGGGCCGCGACACCTTCATCGCCATGCGCGGCCTCCTCCTCGGCACCGGCCGCATCGCCGAAGCCGAATCCGTCCTCCTGGCCTGGGCCGGCCAGGTCTCCGAAGGCATGCTCCCCAACCGCTTCGCCGACGGCGGCGCCCCCGAATACAACACCGCCGACGCTTCCTTATGGTTCATCGTCGCCGCCCATGACCTCCTCCAACACCCCAACCTGCTCCCGGACACCGGACCGCGCCTCCGCCACGCCGCCGAAGCCATCCTGGACGGCCACGTCCAGGGCACCCGCTTCAACATCGCCCGCGACACGGACGGCCTCCTGCGCGCCGGCATTCCCGGCCAGCAACTCACCTGGATGGACGCCAAGGTCGGCGACTGGGTGGTGACCCCCCGCATAGGCAAGCCGGTCGAAATCCAGGCGCTCTGGCACAGCGCCCTGCGCATCGCCGCCGCCTGGAACCCGCGCTGGGCCCCTCTCGCCGACCAGGCCGCCGCCAGCTTCGCCCAACGCTTCCAACCGCAAGCCGGCAACCTGCCGGACGTGGTGGACGCAGACCACGTTCCCGGCCGAACAGACGCCTCCATCCGCCCCAACCAGATCTTCGCCGTCGGCGGCCTTCCATACCCCCTGCTCGAAGGCCCCGCCGCCCGCGCTGTCGTCGATGCCGTGGCATCCGACCTCCTGACCCCGCTCGGCCTGCGCACCCTCTCGCCCGCAGACCCCGCCTACCGCCCCCACTATCGCGGCACCCCGCTCGAACGCGACGGCGCCTACCACCAGGGCACCGTCTGGCCCTGGCTCATGGGCCCCTTCGTGCAAGCCTGGCTGCGCGTCCGCAACGACACACCGTCCGCCCGCGCCACCGCCCGCGACCGCTTCCTCGCCCCGCTCCTCGCCCACCTCGACGAAGCCGGCCTGGGCCACGTCTCCGAAGTGGCCGACGCCGCCCCCCCACACCGCCCCGGCGGCTGCCCCTTCCAGGCGTGGTCGCTCGGCGAACTCATCAGGATACGCAAGATGACGGACGCCGCATGACACAGCCGGCCACGACAGGACTGAGTGCCTCAGCGCCCGGCACCACCGAACCCGCCGCCCTCCTGCGCACCGCCGAAGGCCAGCGCCTGCTCGCCATCCGCCGCGGCGCCGGCTGGCGCCGCTGGGGCCCCTACGTCAGTGACCGCCAATGGGGCACCGTCCGCGAGGACTACAGCCCCGGCGGAAACGCCTGGGACTACCTCCCGCACGACTACGCCCGCAGCCAGGCCTACCGCTGGGGCGAGGACGGCCTGGCCGGCTTCGCCGACGAACACCTGCGCTGGTGCCTCGGCCTGGCCCTATGGAACGGCCAGGACGCCATCCTGAAGGAACGCCTGTTCGGCCTCACCAACGGCGAAGGCAACCACGGCGAGGACGTGAAGGAGCACTACTGCTACACCGACGCCACGCCCACGCATTCCTACATGCGCATGCTCTACAAATACCCCCAATCCGCCTTCCCCTACACCCAGCTCGTCGCCGAAAACGCCCGCCGCGGCACCCTGGACCGCGAATACGAACTCCACGACACCGGCGTCTTCGACGACAACAGATACTTCGACGTCACCGTGGAATACGCCAAGGCGGACACCGACGACCTCCTGATGCCCCTCACCGTGCAGAACCGCGCCGACGCCCCGGCCACCCTCCACGTCCTCCCCCATCTCTGGGCCCGCAACACCTGGTCCTGGTCCCCCAACCTCCAGCGCGCCCGCATCACCCTCCAGCCAGACGGCCGGCTCCTCGCCCACCGCACCGCCATGGCGGACATGCGCCTGGATGCCGACGGCGAAGGCCCCGTCCTGTTTTGCGAAAACGAGACCAACGTCCGCCGCCTGTACGGCACCCAAGCCCCCGGCCCCTTCAAGGACGGCATCAACGACGCGGTCATCCACAACGACGCCGCCGCAACCCGCCCCGACGCCGGCAGCAAGGCCGCCTTCCACCGCATCCTCGAAATTCCCCCGCACGGCACCGCCAGCGTCCGCCTGCGCCTCCGCCCCGCCGACCAGACCCATTCCGGCTTCGAGGATTTCGATGGCATCGTCGCCCGCCGCCGCGCCGAAGCCGACGAATTCTACGAAGCCCTCCAGCAAGGCATCCCCCCCGCCGAAAGCCTCGTCCAGCGCCAGGCGCTCGCCGGCATGCTATGGTCGAAACAATTCTACCACTACGACGTGGCCCGCGCCTTCGAAGGCGACCCCCTCCAACCCCCACCCCCCGCCGGCCGCACCCGCAACATCGACTGGAAACACCTCAACAACGCCGACATCGTCTCCATGCCCGACAAATGGGAATACCCCTGGTACGCCTCCTGGGACCTCGCCTTCCAAACCACCACGCTAGCCCTGGTCGACACCGACTTCGCCAAGGACCAGCTCCTCCTCCTCACCCGCGATTGGTACCAGCACCCCAACGGCCAGCTCCCCGCCTACGAATGGGCCTTCTCGGACGCCAACCCCCCCGTCCACGCCTGGGCCGCGCTACGCGTCTACGCCGCCGACCGCGCCATGCACGGCACGCCCGACACCGACTTCCTGGAACGCCTCTTCCAGAAACTGCTTCTCAATTTTGCCTGGTGGGTGAACCGCAAGGACGCCGGCGGCCGCAACGTCTTCCAGGGCGGCTTCCTCGGCCTGGACAACATCGCCGTATTCGACCGCTCCGCCCCGCTCCCCACCGGCGGCACCATGGACCAGGCCGACGGCACCGCCTGGATGGCCAGCTACGCGCTCAACATGATGCACATCGCCATCGAGCTCGCCTACACCAAGCCGGTCTACGAAGACCTCGCCTCCAAGTTCTTCGAACACTTCCTCTCCATCGCCCAAGTAATGACCGACATGGGCGGCGAAGGCGTAGGCCTCTGGGACGAAACCGACAGCTTCTACTACGACGTCCTCTCGCTCCCCGACGGCCGCAAGCTCCCCATCCGCCTGCGCACCATCGTGGGCCTCATCCCGATGTTCGCCGTCGAAGTCCTCGAGCCGGACGTATACCGCCGCCTCCCCACCTTCGCCGCCCGCGCCCGCTGGTTCCTCGCCCACCGCCCGAAGATGGCCGCCCTGGTCTCCAACTGGTCCGAACCCGGCCACGGCGCCCGCCACCTGCTCTCCCTGCTGCGCGGCCACCGCCTGAAATGCCTCCTCGCCCGCGCGCTGGACCCCGCCGAGTTCCTATCCGACCACGGCATCCGCTCCCTCTCACGCGCCTACAAGGACCACCCCTTCGACCTCGCCGTCGACGGCCAGAACTTCCGCATCGGCTACGAACCCGGCGAAGCCGAACGCCCCCTCTTCGGCGGCAACTCCAATTGGCGCGGCCCCATCTGGTTCCCCATCAACGTCCTCCTCATCGAGGCGCTGCTCACCTTCCACAGCTACTACGGCGACGACTTCCGCGTGGACTTCCCCCCAGGCTCCAACCAAACCGCCTCACTCAAGGAGATCGCCCAGGAACTCTCCCGCCGCCTGATCAGCCTCTTCCTCCCCAACGCCGCCAACCGCCGCCCCTTCTGGGGCGACGCCACCCTCCTCGCCACCGACCCAGCCTTCCGCGACAACCTGATGTTCCCCGAACACTTCCACGGCGAGACAGGCAGGGGCCTCGGCGCCATGCACCAAACCGGCTGGACGGGGTTGGTCGCAAACCTGATCGCGCTTGGGAAGGGGTAGGGTTCGGCAAGCAAGTGTAAGGAAGCAAGCAGTTCTTTTTTGAAAAAAAGAACCAAAAAACTTTTGCTCCCTCGCATTTGTTACAGTCGTGGGTATGCGTATGCATCGAGACACTTAAACGTCAGGCTGACGCGCAACTCGTGTAAGGATGTGACGGGATCGCCCTCAGCGCCGCGTGAAGCCAGTGGGTAGAATGGAAGGCGAGCGAGACCGAGTGGCAGCGTGTGGCGGCCGAGGAGTTGGAGCGCGGCTTGGGGCTGAGCAGGTAACGCGGGTAGCAACAAGAGTAGGCCCGACATCGGAGCGTGCGAATGCCTTATCGCCTTTGAACACCAATAGACCTTGCTGATGATCAAAAAGATGACCATAAGTAGCGGGCAAGAGCATGTATTTGAGGTCGGAATGAACGCCGTCATGAATGCTAAAACTAAACGGCGGTATGAAGGCGTCACAGACGAGAAGTCGGACGGAGCCACATACACACCGCCGCTTCTGGCAGATTTCGTGGCATCTCAGATTGTCGGCTTCGCTGACCTAAGGGTCTCGCGAATTTCTATATTGGACCCTGCCATTGGTGACGGCGAGTTGCTTATAAGCCTGCTCTCCGAGCTATCTAAAACCTGTAAATTGCCCATCGATGTGTACGGCTTTGACACTAACCAAGGCGCATTGTTGTCGGCCAAACAGCGGCTTGAGGAAGTATTTCCAAACGTAAACCTTCGCCTGTCGCAAGAAAACTTTCTTGAGTTCGTGATAGCTCAAGCGGACGCTTGTGACAAGCCGTCACTATTCTCTCTACACCGCGAAACTAAGCGGTTCGACATTATTATTGCTAATCCCCCATATGTCCGGACCCAAATAATTGGGTCAAATCAGGCCCAAGTTCTTGGCCAGGCTTTCGGACTTAGCGGCCGAGTTGATCTTTATCACGCATTTCTAATCGGAATGGCGCAGGTGCTAAAGCCAACTGGAACTGCAGGAATTATCGTCTCCAATCGCTTCATGACAACAAAAGGGGGCGCCTCATTGCGGGCAGCACTCCGCGCACGCCTGAGTCTTCGGCACATCTGGGACCTTGGTGACACTAAGATGTTTGATGCGGCTGTACTTCCCGCCATCATTCTAGCCAAAGGCCTAGATGGGCACCACTTTGGACCTCCCGCTTTTACCTCAATTTACCAAAGCGCGGAGCCGGCGTCTCTGACCGCGGCCGACCCGATTGAGGCGCTCGCGAAGGAGGGCATGATCGTACTAACAGACGGCCGACATTTTCGTGTTCAACATGGAACGCTCGATGCTAGCGGCGATGCAGCCGATCTATGGCGCATCGCGACCGACGCAACCGACACGTGGTTAGCCAAAGTGTCGTCCAAAACATGGAAAACCTTCGGGGATCTTGGAAAAGTTCGCGTGGGTGTGAAAACTTGCGCGGACAAGGTGTTTATCCGGAGCGACTGGGATAGGATGCCGGAAGCTGATCGTCCAGAGCTGTTGCGATCTCTAACGACACACCACATAGCTGCACGGTTCCGCGCAGCCCCGCCAAAAGAAACCCGCGCGATACTATATCCGCACGAAGTTGCCGGGGGGCAACGTCAGCCTATAGACCTCGCTCGTGCACCGAAGGCGAAAGCGTATCTTGAATCCCACAGTGCGACATTACGAGCAAGAAGCTACGTTGTCGAGGCAGGTCGCCGTTGGTATGAAATCTGGGTTCCCCAAGACCCTGCCGCTTGGGATAGCCCCAAACTGGTATTTCGAGACATATCGGAGCGTCCAACCTTCTGGATGGATTTAGAAGGGACGATTGTTAACGGGGACTGTTACTGGCTGACAGCGGAAAAGCGGGTAGAGCAAGATCTGTTGTGGCTTGCTGCAGCCGTTGCTAACTCCTCGTTTATCGAAGCTTTTTACGATCATCGATTCAACAACAAGCTCTATGCAGGGCGCCGTCGCTTTATAACTCAATATGTTGAGCAATTTCCTCTACCAGACCCCGTCACAGGGCTCGCTCAGAGTATAATCGCAACGTCCA
Organism: uncultured Acetobacteraceae bacterium; assembly: GCA_964244695.1. Taxonomy (GTDB): domain Bacteria; phylum Pseudomonadota; class Alphaproteobacteria; order Acetobacterales; family Acetobacteraceae; genus BOG-908. The sequence goes on along the minus strand of CAXTJZ010000069.1, from coordinate 1,558 downwards.
AGGCAATCTATGCTCTCGCGGGTGCCCCGTCCGCTATCGTGGAGGAGGAAAAACTCGATGTCATGATCTGGCGTGCTTTTGGGCTAGACGTCGAAGAAATTGGCCCGAAGGGGAATTTGGAGTTTGGAGTTCAAGACCTTACCCTGGACTTGGGGGAACCTGCTGAAGAAAGCTTGGCCGGTGGTTAGGAAGAAGTGTGTCACTGTAACCACTTCCTTTTCAACAACGGCGTAGAATACTGCGTATCGTACGTCACAATGACGAATCTGAGTGCCAGAAATCATCGGAACGTCCAGTGGTTCGATGCTATTGGGACAGACAAGCCCAAGGTCAATGGTTGGAGAAGTCTGTAGCTTCACCTCGAGCAACTGATGCCGGACATCAGGGAAGCGACCATCATCTTGATAGCTGGAATACCCAAGGGCGGCACAGACCAATTTGTGCAATGCAGCCCCTCTATTTCGTTCCTGATCAGAGCCGGCGTTCGCAAAACTTTTACCAACGATTTTTTCTAGACGATTGAACAACTCTGCTATCGAGAGCAGGCCTCCTTTTTCTGGATATCTTACTGGTGCAACAATAGGTGCTGCTAGCATGGCTTTTCTTGAGACGAACCCAGCAAGCACGTCTGTGTCTATTGTGACGATTAGTTCCGTCCGCTGATCGCCGGGTTTACAGCGGGCTTGGTATTTCTTTGTCAGAGTTCCAGTTGTATCAAGCAAAGCTAATGTGTCGCCGGTGACAACCTTAACGCGGGTGATCAGATCTTCGGCAGAGACACGAATCATGACATATCGCCGCGTGGCCGACAGCTCCTCATTGAAGATTTGGAGGTTGTTGGACTTCTGCACATAGATGTCAAAACCCTGCCCTGGAAAGCGAGGGCGTGTCCTCTGGAATGATGTTGGTACGGGATAGCCGAGCACTCGGCAGACGCTTTCTTTCACCACTTTTGAGCGAGTTCTTAGGGGCAGGCCCGCCAGCAGTATGCCTCGCAGTCCCTTGTCCAGAATGGTCTGAAGCTTCGGCGTTGGAATCCATAGTTGAGGATCACCGATTTTGACTGAGTCATAAATCGAGAGACCGCTGTCGCGAATAGCACGAACAAGTCGCGAAGACTTAGATGGTGTGGTTGTAATCATCTGCCTCTGGCGTGAGTAGTTGAGGAACAGACACCCCTAGAGCCCGAGCTAAAACCTCGAGCGTGCTTAGGGTTACGTTTCGCTCCCCTCGCTCCACCGAGCCGATATACGTGCGGTGCAATTCGCAAAAATCGGCTAGGCTCTCTTGCGAAAGCCCTTTGCTGCGGCGAAAAGCACGAAGGTTGTCCGCCAACACGCCTCGCAAGCTCTCAGTCGGCTTGCGAAGGCATCCTTTCGGCATGGACTCAGGTGACCATTACGGCAGTGTCATACTCACCATATGAAGCATGATGCCGATGAGTCTACAGACTATAAGTAGCTGACTGGCAAGCGGATGGCAGCGGCGGCTCGGCGCAGATGCGAAGCATCCCTGAATACCACCAAACATCACTTGCTCAGCCCAACCCCACAGAGCT
>CAXTJZ010000068.1:0-16579 GCA_964244695.1 uncultured Acetobacteraceae bacterium | reverse complement strand
CCAACTACTTCACCGCGGCAGGATATGAGCCGGATTGATCAGAATCTGCTCTAGTGCAGACGCGTGCGGGACCCGCGCCGCTATCAGGCGAACGGCCACGCTTTGGCGGACATCCGGACGCCCGTCCAAACCAGGGCTACTCCGGCGATAAGGGCCGAGAGCCATTTCGGAGCCCTTCCCAGCGCATCCAGCAAGGCAGGTAGTTCTTTCAGCACCGTAGCCATCGTCGATTCTGCTTCGGCCATGCCGGCACCTCTGTCGGCAATCACGCCGCGTCCTGCGCCGTACGCGCCAACCACGATCAGGAAGACTCCTACGAGGGCGATGACGTAACCGAGGAAGACCATGTGAGAATCTCCGTTCGTCAGTTCGGGCGAGAAGATGAAGCCGCGCTGTCCCGGCTGGCTCCAGGCGTGAACAGGCGCCTGTGGGCTTGCGGGAGTGACTGGATGCAGTCTGCAAGGCTGGCGGACATCGCGGCGCCTACGGCATCGCTGACATAACCCGCCCCATCGCCTGCCTGGTAGTAGCGGCACAAGACGGCAGCCACATCCGCAAGATCGGCTGCCGGTTCTTCCTCGGCCGTCAGCTTGAACATCTCGGCAAACTCCGATGGAGGACGCTCCCGCTCGGCCACGGCCTGCAGCACGGCGATCATGCTCACTCTGGCCTGCCAGGTTGCCAGCGGGTTGGGCATGCTGCCGGGTACGATCAGCGCATCGACGGCGTCCATGAGACCGAAATTGGCGACCATCACCGTTGATACTTCGTCGAAATACCCATCGCTCGGACAAGATTGGCGCATGACTGCCAGCAAGCCGGCCAGGCGTTCGGGTGCCGGTGGATAGGCACGCGAAAAGCGCACGCCGGCGTGGCTGAGCGCACTGAGCACGCGTAATGCAAACCCCGCTCCCGCATAAGCCATGCGCGGCCGAACCGCGGCCTGCGCTACCGGCAGATAGAGACCGAACCCTACAGCATCGGCGCGCATCTCCTCGTTTGCCTGCGGCGCGCTGGTCAGGCCGAGATCGAGAAGGACGTGACCGGTTTCATGCGCCAGCATATAGAGTTCCGCACTGGTCACCATGGCCTCGGTCAGCGAACGAACCCGCTCGCCAATCGCGAAATCCGGATGCTCGATACGCTTGCTGCGCCAGAACAGGTCCCACAGGCTCGGCTGACAGAACTTGTGCCACTGCTTGAACGTGCCGGCGACGAGTTCGGTGATATGCGCAGTGTCGAGAGCCTGGGCGTTCTGGCGCTCTCCCTGCTCCGACCAGAGTACGGTCGCACCTGCCATTGCCCTGCCGACCGCGTAGAGGAAATCCATCATTCCGCTCGTGAGCAGGACCACGAAGTTGTCGTCGCGCAACGGAAGCGTGTGGGCATCGGGTATCATGTCGCCAACCTCGCCATATACGAGGCTGCCAGCGCGGAAGCGGGTCTCCAACGCCTCCGGCAACACGAGCACGCGCGCCAATGCCAGCGCGCGGTCGTTGCCCAGACTGTTGCGCGGGTAGCTCGGCGGGTGCTTGCGTTGGCGCTCCGCAAGCTGGGCTTGTGCAGGCGTCAGCGTGCAAGTCGGCCCGGTCGGCATCTCTGTCCACCCATCGCGCTCAGGTGCGAATACTTATCCCAGATCGGGCGGAAAGTGTAACATCAAGATTTTGTGGCGGGCGGGTGAGACCGTTTCGAAGAGAAAGAAAGGCCTGCTTTTCTGAAGAAAAGAAGCAAAAGACTTTTGCTCCCTGTCGGCGGCTGGACGACCTGCACCCGACAGAAAGCTTATTCTTCCGCAGCCAGCAGCGCCGCGTTTCCACCAGCCGCCGCCGTGTTCACCGAAACCGTCTGTTCCACACCGAAGCGCCGCAGGTAATCCGGCCCGCCCGCCTTCGGCCCTGTTCCCGACAGCCCCGAACCGCCAAACGGCTGCACGCCCACAACAGCGCCGATCATGTTGCGGTTGACGTAGATGTTGCCTGTGGAAAGCCGCGCGGCGATGCGTTCCGCGGCTGCGTCTATACGCGTATGTATGCCGAGTGTCAGACCGTAGCCGGTGGATTCGATCGCGTCGATCAGCGCATCCTGCTCCGCCGCCCGGTAGCGCACAACATGCAGAACGGGGCCGAATACCTCCTGCGCCAGGTCGCCCGGCCGGTCCAGTTCGAAGATGTGCGGTGCCACGAAGAAGCCGCGCTCCGGTGCGACACCCGCGTAGTGCACATGCGCCGTGTTACGCATCTGGCCGATGTGGTCCAGCAGGCGTTGCCGTGCTTCGGCATCCACCACCGGGCCGATATGCGTGCTGGGATCGCGCGGATCGCCAAGCTTCAGCTCGCGCGCGGCGCCTGCGAGCATGGTGAACACGCGATCTGCCACGTCTTCCTGCACACACATCAAACGCAGCGCGGAGCAGCGCTGGCCGGCGCTGCGGAACGCGCTCATCACCGCGTCGTCCACAACCTGTTCGGGTAACGCAGTCGCGTCCACGATCATCGCGTTGATACCGCCTGTCTCCGCGATCAGCGGCACGATCGGGCCGTCCTTGGCCGCCAGTGCGCGGTTTATCGCCCAGGCGACCTGCGTGGAGCCGGTAAAGGCCACACCCGCCACAGCCTTGTTCGCCACAAGCTGCGCGCCGATCGCCCCGTCGCCGATCACGAGTTGCAGCACGCTACCGGGGATGCCGGCCTGGTGCAGCAGGCGCACGGCTTCGGCGGCGACCAGCGGCGTCTGCTCGGCCGGTTTGGCGACCACCGCGTTGCCTGCCGCCAGCGCCGCGCCGACCTGACCCAAAAATATGGCAAGCGGAAAATTCCACGGCGAGATGCACACGAACACGCCGCGGCCGCGATGGCGCAGCGTGTTTCGCTCGCCTGTGGGTCCTGGCATCTCCTCGCCTGCGCCGTAAAGCGTGCGGGCTTGCGCCGCGTAATAGCGCAGAAAATCCACCGCCTCGCGAATTTCAGCCACGCCGTCGTCCAGAGTCTTGCCGCCCTCGTCTGCCAACAACGCCAGCAGCCGGCCGCGCTGCTGCTCCAGTAGGTCGGCAGCCCGCTCCAGCGCATCGGCGCGCGCGGCGGCTGGCGTATGGGACCACGCGCGGAAGCCGGCCTGCGCGGCTGCCATCGCCTGCTCCGCCTGCGCCGGTGTGGCGTCTGTCACCTGGCCGATCACGCGCACGCCATCCACCGGGCAAATGGCGGGCCGCGCGGCGCCGGTCTGCAGCGCGCCGTCTATCACGGACGCGGCGGTGCCCGGCCCTTCATGGCGCGTCACCTCCGCAAGCATTGCCTCCAGCGCCGCCGCGTCGCCAAACTCCACGCCCGCGGAATTCCGCCTCCGGGTCCCGAAAAGTGCAGCCGGGAGCGGCAAGGACGCATTACGCGCCCGCGCCGGCGTGCCCACGATCGCGGCAGGCCGGCGCAGCAGCGTATCGACCGGCACGTCAGCATCAGCGGCCACGGAGACGAACGAGGAGTTTGCACCATTCTCCAACAATCGGCGCACCAGATAGGCCAGCAGATCCTCATGCACGCCCACCGGCGCGTAGGTGCGCACCGCCGCGCCGGGATGGCCCTCCAGCAAGGACGCGTACAACGCGTCGCCCATCCCGTGTAGGCGCTGGAACTCGTAGCCTTCGGTGTTGCCAGCGCGCTCCATCACGCTGGCCACCGTCAGCGCATTGTGCGTGGCGAATTGCGGATAAATGCGCGGCCGCTGCGCCAGCAGGCGCTCGGCGCATGCCATGTAGCTAAGGTCGGTCATCGGCTTGCGCGTGAAAACCGGATAATCCGGCAGGCCGCGTTCCTGCGCGCGCTTGATCTCGGTGTCCCAGTAAGCACCTTTTACCAGGCGCACCATGAAGCGGCGGTCCAGCGTCTCTGCCAGCGCGCCCACCCAGTCGATCGTCTCGCGCGCGCGCTTGCCATACGCCTGCACAGCCAGGCCGAACCCGTCCCAGCCGGACAACTGCCGGTCCTCGGCCACGGCGGCGATCACGTCCAGCGACAGCTCCAGCCGGTCGGCCTCCTCCGCGTCCACAGTGAAGTTCAGCCCGTGTATGGCCGCGCGGCGCGCCAGCTCGCGCACGCGCGGCACCAGCTCGTCCATCACGCGCGCGCGGCTCACCGCCTCGTAGCGCGGGTGCAGCGCGGATAATTTCACGCTTATGCCGGGCCGGTCCGGCAGCGGCTTGTTGCCGGCAGCCCGGCCGATCGCCTCGATCGCGTCGGCGTAGCTGGTCTGGTAATGCGCCGCGTCGTCCGCGGTGCGCGCACCCTCGCCCAGCATGTCGAAGCTGTAGCGGAACACCCGTCCCGCGCGCGATCCGGCGCGGCCCAGCGCTTCCTCGATCGTCTGGCCGAGCACGAAGTGGTTGCCCATCACCCGCATCGCCTGGCGCAGCGCGCCACGCACGGTGGGCAGGCCAAGCCGCCGCACCACGCCGCGCAATATGCCCTCCGGCGTGTCCGCGGGTCCTATCAACCGCGCGGACAGGCCCAGCGCCCAGGCGGACGCGGACACCAGCAGCGAGTCAGGCCGCGTGTCCGGACCCTGCGCAAAACCGCCCTGTCCCAGCTTGTCCTCGATCAGCCGGTCGGCAGTGGCGTCATCGGGCACGCGCAGCAAGCCCTCGGCCAGCACCATCAGCGCCAGGCCCTCCGGCGTGGAGAGCGAATACTCCCGCAGCAGCGCCTCGATGCCGCCGATCCCGCTGGCGCTGGCGCGTATGGCGGTAATCAGGCGGCGCGCCTCCCCGTCGATGCGGGCCTCGCGGGCGGGTGCCAGCGTAGCGCCGGCCAGGAACTGCTCGGCCAGCATCGCATCGTCCGGCGCGTAGGGCGCGTGGAAACCAGGCAGGCGTGGCAGCGACAATGCAGCGCTCACAGGCGGTCCCTCACAGAATCCAGGAAGCCGACCAGCGCGGCGTTCACCTCCGCCGGCCGCTCCTGCTGCACCCAATGGCCGGCGCCCGGTAGGCTGACCTCCACACGCAGATCGGCGCACATGCGACGCAAATTCTCCAGCTGGTTCGGCAGCATGCGCAGCACCATCTCGCGGTCGCCGGCCAGGAAGCCGGCCGGCTGGCGTATGATGTTGTCGCCATATGCGCGCGCATCGGTCGCGTTCTGCGGGAAGTTGCGATACCAGCTCAGCGGCCCGCGGAAACCGCCCGTCCGGAACGCCGCCGCGTAAGCGCGCAACTCGTCATCCGACATGAAGCCGAGCGGGCCAGGCGGCGGCTCATCCAGGCTGCCCAGCATGGTGCTGTCGCGCGGCACGTGGCGCCCGGTGCGCTTGCCCACGCCCTCGCCGCCCGCCCAGTAATACACGCGCTTGAGCGACTGCTCCCAGTCGCTCGCCTCGAACTCAGCTTCCGCCACGCCCTCGTCCTGGAAATACCGCATGTAGAAGAACCGGTCCGGATACAGGCGCTCGATGATGTCGAAGAACGGCGCCGGCGGCGGCCCGCTATGCGGCACGCTGAGGCAGAACACCGCGGCCACCGCATCCGGAAACCGCAACGCACACCGCCAGGCGGCCGGCGCGCCCCAATCGTGCCCCACCGCCACCCAGCGCTTCGCCCCCAGATGGTCCGCTATCGCCTTCATGTCGTCCGCAATGATGTCCAGCGTGTAGGCGCCCGTCTCCCGCGGCTTTCCGCTCGCCCCGTAGCCGCGCATGTCCGGCACCGCCACCTGGTAGCCGGCTGCGATGAGCGCGGGGATCTGGTGGCGCCAGGAGAGGCCGAGTTCTGGCCAGCCGTGCATGAGGATGACGAGCGGGCCTTCGCCCTGGACCTCCACTTCTAGGTCTATGTCGCCTGAGCGGATTTTCTGCATTCGGAGGGACCTTGGGGGTGGCGATGGGGAAGGCAAGGAAGGCCTTCTTTTTTGAAAAAAAGAAGCAAAAAACTTTTGCTCCTGGCGCTGGTACGAGGGCTTGTGTCTATCCGGAAGCGCCCGGCTGGTGCAAAGGGCGGGCGGATGGCGCTTCACCTGATCAAGCTGGCCGTGGGTGTGTCGAGCCTGGCCGAGTTGCGCGCGCGGCAAGCCGGTGCCCGCGCACCCCTGCGCCACACCACCCGCAACTTCCCGCGCCGCGCGCCGGAGATCCTGGACGGCGGCTCGATCTACTGGGTGATCAACCGCGTGGTCCTCGCCCGCCAGCCTTTGCTCGACATCGTGGCCGGCGCCCGCGACGACGGTTCCAAAGGGTGCGACCTGCTGCTGGAGGCGTCGCTTGTCCCCGTGCGCGGCCGCCTCATGAAGCCGTTCCAGGGGTGGCGTTACCTGCGCGCAGAAGACGCGCCTGTCGATGACGTTGCGGGTTTCGCGGCGGCGGAGGCGTTGCCGGAAGAGCTCGCGCGCGAACTTCGGCGTTTGGCGTTGTTGTAGTGGCGGCAACCGAATCCGACGATAAGCATCTTGGCTTTCTTGGCATTCGGCTGTTTAGCATGCAGGCGACCTGAAGTGTGAGGAAACACGCTATGGATTCTGATGAGCAAGGCCATCGGAAAGTTTTGTATAGTCGACGTCACAGACCACTCTGACGAACTTTCGAAATGACCGACTAGATCTATAGAGTGACCTTGGATCGAGACGGCGCGAGAATTTTTCTTGATCAACGGATTCACGGTATTTGCTTCCGAGAAGCTTTTCAAACGCTTCTTTTGCGCCTCGAACCAGATCGGGATATGGCGGCGGTGATCCAGCCCACGAGACTTCCGGAGATTTCACTCGAATTTGCTCGAAACCTTCGAGCAACCACGCTTCAAACTCTCGAACACAGAAACATATTCGGACCGGCAGGCAGATAAGATTGGAGATTGCGGCAAGTCGGGGCAAAACACTAATATACTCGCGCTTCGCGCAATCATCATCCATATCGACTACAACGACCACCGAATGAATGCCTGAGTGCGATCCAGCTAATCTACAAAAGCGTTCGAGTTGACCAGGTTGTCGCAAGCGCGGCCATCCGCCGGCGCGGATAACCTTTGTGGCATAGACTTCGTGTCCAAATGCCGCCGCAGATTTGGTGATCAATACAGGAAGGGCCCTTTCGTCACCTACGCCTTCTGCTACGACCGCAAGACATCTCATGTTGCAAATCCCCCGCTAAGCAAAATCTCTCCAGCCGAAAACAGTTGCTCTTTTATTAGCATCATTTGCTGAGTGGATACGCGTCCTGCTTCAGAGACGCCATTACGGAACGTAACCCAGACAATGTCTTCTGGATCAAAAAGGTCAATGAAATTCGGGCTGTGGCTTGTTATAATACATTGACTATCCGGCACCATATCTAGGTAATCGATCGCTGCATCGCGCAACACTGCAAGCAGGCCGGGGTGTATCATTTGCTCGGGCTCTTCAAGCGCAATCCTGGTCGGTGCTGCTGGTTGATAGAACGCAGTCAAAAGCCCAAGCATCCGAAGCGTCCCATCGGAAATCTGTGAAAGATTAAGATCATGCTGATCGTTGTTCGCTTCATGAACTCTGATTAATGGAAAATAGAAGCCACCGGCTGACTTAATTTGAATATCAGAGACAATCGGAAGCACAACGCGCAAAGACTCGATTAATCTATCTTTATTCCTTTTTTTTCCGCTGTTTAGCTGTTTCAGAATTGCTGCAAGATTTGATCCGTCTTGGTCAAGTCGTTGTGATTTAGACACTATCTGAGGAGAGCGAATAGTATTTGGATATATCGCGTAATTAGATATTGCAGCTATTTCGTTTGCCAGAGACCCGAATAAAAACGACTGTAAAGTTGATAACGTAGTTGAAATCTGAGAAAGATAAAGTTCCGCCTCCTTTATCTCACTAGTTACTGGGAAACCATCAAGGTCACCAACATCTGTTTGAACGACGACAATTCCTGCTTCATTACGGGTGAACGATGCCTTTGTCACTGTGCGATCTCGAGACCACCTAAGGTTTATCCCATCCCAACTGCCATTTTCCTCACTTATTTTAAATGCCCCTCTCGCCGACAGTAGAACAACCTTGTAACTCCCGCTACCTGCGTTCGAGGTGAAATTCATTTCGATTGTAATGTTGTAGGGCCGAAATTTTGACCACTGACGAATACTCTCTACGCCATGCCGCTTGGTTGTCGCTGAATCTAAATCGTCTTCAGCAGCCTCTTTTACAAATAGCAAACAGTCTACAAGATTGCTTTTGCCGCTGCCATTCGGGCCAACAATGATATTTTTGTTGGACAAACTTAGGTCTATGTCGGACAGGCTCTTATAGTGGGACACTCGTATTCGCGTCAGCATCCTAGGCCTCCATTCGTACGTTGTTCGGATTAGTTGATCGATTGATTCATGTTAGTGTTATCCAGATAGTCGTTCAATGCGTGCTTGAGGGCGAGCAAAGCATTGGGTCTCAGCGTCTTCTAGGCGATTCTCTTCTTGCAGTAATGATCTAGTTCTAAACAGCTACGGCTTACTTAGTATGAAAGAACGCATAAACCCGCCGAGCCGTCTCCTTATTTATCCCAGGCGCCGCCTGCAAATCCTCCAGCCCCGCCTGCTTCACCCCCCGCGCACTTCCAAAGTGATTAAGCAGCGCCCGCTTCCGCGCCGACCCAATCCCCGGCACCTCGTCCAACTCGCTGGTAACCAACGCCTTGGAGCGCCCAGCCCGGTGCGTCGTGATAGCAAACCGATGCGCCTCGTCACGCAGCCGCTGCAGATAATACAACACCGGATCGCGCGGTGGCAGCTGGAACGGCGGTTTGTCGGCGGTGAAGAACCACTCCCGCCCGGCGTCACGGTCCGGCCCCTTGGCGATCGCGATCAGCGTCACATCCGTCACGCCCAGATCGTCCAGCACCGTGCGCGCGGCCGAGTACTGCCCGGCGCCGCCGTCGATAAGCACGATGTCCGGCCAGTCGGAGGCCGGCGCGCCCTCGTCGCGTTCCTTTTGCGCGCGGGCGAAGCGACGCTCCATCACCTCGCGCATCATGCCGAAATCGTCGCCCGGCGTGATGGCGCTGCGTATGGAGTATTTGCGGTAGGCGTTCTTGCGGAAGCCTTCCGGCCCGGCCACCACCATCACGCCGTAGGCGGACGTGCCCATGATGTGGCTGTTGTCGTACGTCTCGATGCGCTCGGGCGGGGCGGCCAGGTTGAACAGGCCGGCCACCCCTTCCAGCAGCTTCGCCTGCCCCGCCGACTCGGCCAGCCTGCGTTCCAGCGCCTCGCGCGCGTTTGTCTCCGCATGCTCCACCACATGGCGCTTCTCGCCGCGTTTCGGCACCGCGATCTCCACGCGCCGGCTGGCTTTCAGGCTCAGCGCGTCGGCGATCAGGTCGCCTTCCGGCAGGTCGTGGTTGGCCAGGATCAGCGCCGGCGGCGGCTTGTCGTCGTAGAACTGGGCGATGAAGGCGGACAGGATTTCGCCAGGCTCGTCGGTCTTCACCGTGGTCGGAAAATGCGCGCGGTTGCCGTTGTTGCGGCCGCCGCGGATGAAGAACACCTGCACGCAGCTCTGCCCGGCGATCTGCCACAGGGCGATGATGTCGGCGTCGGTCAGGCTTGCCGGGTTGATGATGCCGGAGCCTTGCACGTGGGTCAGCGCGCGTATCCTGTCGCGCACGGCGGCCGCGCGCTCGAACTCCAGCCGCTCGCTCGCCGCCTCCATCTCGGCCGAGAGATCGCGCTGCAGGGTGGCCACCTTGCCAGACAGGAACGCCTTGGCCTGCGCCACCAGGGCGGCGTAGTCCTCCGCCCCGATGCGCCCCACGCAAGGTGCGGAGCAGCGCTTGATCTGGTGCAGCAGGCACGGGCGGGAGCGGTTGGCGAACACCGTGTCCGCGCAGGAGCGCAGCAGGAACAGCCGCTCCATGGCGTTCACCGTCTGGTTCACCGCCCAGGCGCTGGCGAACGGCCCCCAGTAGCTGCCTGGGCGGGACTGGTTGCCGCGGTGCTTGGTCACCTGCGGGAAGGCGTGATCCTCCGCCAGCATCAGCCACGGATAGGATTTGTCGTCGCGCAGCACGATGTTGTAGCGCGGCTTGAGCCGCTTGATCAGGTTGGCTTCCAGCAGCAGCGCCTCGGCCTCGGTATGCGTGGTGACGATCTCCATAGAGACCGTGTCCATCACCATGCGCCGCAGCCGCTCTTCCAGCCGGTTGATCTGGGTGTAGTTGGCCACCCGCTTCTTCAGCGATCGCGCTTTGCCGACATACAGCGCCTCCCCCTTCCCATCGAGCATGCGATAGACGCCGGGCGACAGCGGCAGGGTGGCGACGACGGCTTCGATGATTGCCACGCCGCGCAAGGCGGGGGCGTCCGGCATTATCTGGTCAGGCATCAGGCGCTAAGGGTGGGCCTGCTTGGGCCGCCACTCAAGGCTGTCTCTCAGCCTGGGGATAACCCTGTGGGTCGCTTGGCGCGCAAGCCGGTGGTGTGTGCCGCCGCACGCCTGCAACCATGCTGTGCTGCGGATGGCTGGCCGCGAATTTCGCTTGACTCTGCTGGTGTTGTCACGCCCGCACTGTCGTGGAACCATCGTAAAAGCGTAACTCATTGGAAACATGGAGAGTGAAGCCGGGCGGTGGATTAAACCGCCGTGTGGCCCGCGGAGCATCGCTCTATCTCCACCCCCACCGACGCCACATCCGGAAAGACGTCCAATTTTTCTACCCGGATCCGTACCGAATGCACCCTGTTGTCCTCGAGGCAGGCTTCGGCCAGGCGCTCCGCCAAGGTTTCCACCAGGCGCACGTGGCCGGACGCCACGATGGCGCGCACGCGGTTTGCCACCGCCTCGTAATCGACCACGCGCGTCAGGTCATCACGCGCCGGCGCGGGGCGGGACATTGGGGTGGCGCCGTCATCGGCCACGGCCAGGTCCAGGTTCAGGCGTATGCGTTGATGGGCGGCGTGTTCGTGGGCATGCACGCCGATGCTCGCGTGCAGGATCATGTCGTGCAGGAAGACGTGGCGCAGGCGCTGGGCGGCGCTGGCTAAGCGGGGGGAGTCCATATTCTGGTGATATAAGGCAAGGCCTTCTTTTTTGAAAAAAAGAAGCAAAAAACTTTTGCTCCCCGTCTGCACGCAGGCGCGGCCTAGTTCTGCAAACCGCATGCTGGCAGGAAGAGTGCGCGCCAAGGTGCAGGCGTGGGGAGCAAAAGTTTTTTGCTTCTTTTTTTCAAAAAAGAAGGCCTTGCTTCCTTCCCTTCACCCCAACCGGATAACCTGCCCCGTAATAGAAGGACACTCCGCCAGGAAACGGACCGCACGCACGATGTCGTCCAACGTGGCGGCTGCAGCAGGCACAGCGCAGGCGGCACGCCCGGCCTGCTCCAGCGGTTCGAAAGGGCCGAACACGCTGGCCCCCAAACCGATCGCGTTGACCCTGATGCGGCGCGGCGCCCAGGCGCGGGCGGCCTGCTGGGTGAATGCCCAGAGCGTGGCGTTGGTGGCGTGGCCTGCAAACGCGTCCAGCCCGGGCGGGTAGGCGTGCAGCAGCGTGACAACCAGCCCTTCCTGTCCGGACGGCAAAGTGGCTGCGAAGTCGCGGGCGCGGGCCAGCGTCCCGGCCGGCGCGGCGGCGGGGTCTGCATTGAGGAGGATGGCGGCCCCGGGTGGCAGGGCGACGGCCAGGGCTTCAGTCAGCGCGATCATGGGGAAAGCAAGCAGTCCCTCTTTTTGAAAAAGGTATCAGAAGACTTTTGATCCCTGTTGGCGGCTGCTTATGCGTTCGCCGACAGAGAACAAAACTCTCTAGCTTCTTTTTTCCGAAAAAGAAGACTTTGCTGACGTGCTAGCTGCGCCGCTCGCTCACCCGCACCAGCATGCGCTCATACCCCTTCACGAACGCCGAATACACACGCTTGGGTTCCTCAACCACCTCGATCCTGCCGAAGCGTTTGAGGATCTCCTCCCACATGATACGCAGCTGCAACTCGGCCAGGCGCTCGCCCAGGCAGCGGTGCAAGCCGAAGCCGAAAGACAGATGCCGGCGCGGCCGGTCACGCTCGATGTCGAACGCATTCGGGTTCGCGATCACCTCTTCGTCGCGATTGCCGCTGACGTACCACATGATCACGCGTTCGCCCTCGCGTATCTGCTTGCCGCCGAATTCGATGTCACGCGTCGCGGTACGGCGCATGTGCGCCAGCGGCGTCTGCCAGCGTATGATCTCGGGCACCATGTTGGCCACGTGGCCAGGGTTGCCGAGAAGCTTGGTGTATTGATCGGGGAACTTGTTGAGCGCCAGCAGCCCGCCGGTGATGCTGTTGCGCGTGGTGTCGTTGCCGCCGACGATCAGCAGCAGCAGGTTGCCGAGATATTCCATCGGCGTCTGATCGCGCGTGGCATCCGCATGCGCCATCAGGCTGATCAGGTCTCCGGTGGGCTGCGCGTTCACCCGCTCGTTCCACAATTCGGTGAAGCGCAGCAGGCATTCCAGCAGGATGCCCTGCCGCTCGGCCTCGCTCTCTATCAGTCCGGCGCCGGGGAGAGCGGTAGCCACATCGGACCAATGGGTCAGCTTGCGGCGTTCGTCCTGCGGGAAGTCGAACAGGGTGGCCAGCATCTGCGTGGTGAGTTCGATACTGACGGTGTCCACCCAGTCGAACACCTCGCCTACCGGCACCGCGTCCAGGATGCGGCCGGCGCGCTCGCGTATTAGCACCTCCAGCCGCGCCAGGTTGGTGGGCGAGATCACCGGGTTCACCGCCTCGCGCTGCAGATCATGCCGCGGCGGGTCCATGGCGATGAACATCGGCATCACGAAATCCGGCTCCGGGTCCCGTATGACGATGCCGCCGCGATGGATGTCCGAGGAGAACGCCTCGTGGTTGGCTTCCACCTGCAGGATCTGCTTGTATTTGGAGATCGACCAGTACGGCCCGAACTCGCTCTCCGGCGTGTAGTGCACCGGCGCTTCGCGGCGCAGGCGCTCGAAGAACGGCCAGATGGCGTCCTGCGCGAACAGCGCCGGCTGGCCTGGGTTGAGCTGCTCCAGCGGGATGGCGTACGCGTCCGTCTCGACGGGCGCGGACGGGTTGAAGGTCATGTCGTCCATTGGCCGCGTTCCCTGGTGTTCCGTTTAGGGGAACGCTAGCACGCCGTTGGTTAACAGCAATAAGAAAGCAAGAAAGGCCTTCTTTTTTGAAAAAAAGAAGCAAAAAACTTTGACTCCGCTGTCGCGGACTCACCGGACAGTCCCGCGACAGCGGAGTCAAAGTTTTTTGCTTCTTTTTTCAAAAAAGAAGGCCTTTCTTCCTTCCTTTCCGTATGCTCCCGAAAAACCGGAGCGCTCCCATGCGGCTACCCAAACGCGAGCTGGAACACTACCCCCAACCAGCCGCCAGGCGCTTCCAGCTAGGCCTCATCGTGCTGATCACCGTGGCGCTCTACTACGCGCTGTATGTGCAAGGCGGCGTGCTGCCGCTGATCATGCGGGACCTGCACATGCCATTCACCTACCTGGTCGGCTGGCTGGCCATCGCCAACGCGCTGGGCGCTTTCGCCTCGCTGTTGGCCGGGTTGTCGGACAGGTTCGGCCGGGCAAACCTTGTCGTGTGGGGCCTGCTTCTGGTGTGCGTGCTGGTCGGTTTCGTGTTGCCCTACGCGCCTGGCAAACTGTCCTACGCTGTATTGCAGATCATCCTCGGCTTCATCGAGGGCATCATCCTGGTTGCCACGCCGGCGCTGATCAGGGATTTCTCGCCGCAGGTGGGCCGGGCCACGGCGATGGGCTTCTGGACCATCGGCCCCGTGCTCGGCAGCCTGCTGGTAAGCGGGGTCGACTCCGTCACCCTACCCATGTTGCCGGACTGGCGCGGCCAGTTCCTCATCTGCGGTGTTTTCGGCCTGGCCGTGTGGGTGCTGGCGATGCTGGCGTTGCGTGAACTCAGCCCCGCCTTGCGCGGCCAGGTGATGGTCAGTGAGCAGGACCGTGTGCTGAACGAACGGCGGGCGGCGCTGGTCCCCCTCGCAGGCCTGCAACGCAATCCCTGGCTGCAGATGCTGCGGCTGGACGTGATCGGCTCGGCGCTCGGCGTGTCGCTGCTGCTACTGGTGTACTACACCACGGTGGCGTTCGGGGTGATCTACCTGGTCACCGTGTACGGCTTCACGCCGGCGCGGGCCAACAGCCTGCTGAACTGGAGTTGGGCGGCAAACGCCGTGGCGCTGATCGTGGCCGGCATCTGGTCGGACGCGCTGGGCGTGCGCAAACCATTCATGCTGGTGGGCGGCGTGGGCGCGGCCGTGCTGATCTGGCTGTTCATGGCGGGTGGGTGGCCTACGCCGCTGCATCCCGCTTTCGCAGTGATGGCGCTGGTCGCCGTCAGCATCTCCGCGCTGATGGGCGCGGCGTATGCCACCTGGATGGCGAGCTTCACCGAGATGGTGGAGAAGCTGAATCCGGCGCTCACCGCCACCGGCCTGGCCATCTGGGGCTGGCTGCTGCGCCTGGTGGTCACCGCCTCCTTCCTGGCGCTGCCGCATGTGGTCGACACCGTGACGCCGCTTGTGGAAGCGCCGCCGACGGTGGAAGCCTTCAAGCGCCTGCAGGAGGCCCACGCCACAGTGCCGCCGGAACTGGTGGCCAAGATGCAGGTGATCGCCCAGGCGGCCGTGGCGGCGCCGGGACAGTGGCAAAGCTGGTATCTGTTCTCCGCGCTGGGCGCCGCGGTGTTCGTGCTGCTGATCTTCGGCATGATCGGGCGCTGGAGCCCGGCGCGGGCGCGCGCGGACCAGGCGGCGCACGCGGCTTTGGTGGCTCGGGAGCTTCGGACGTAGAGGTGCGAAAGCAGACAGTCCTTTTTTGAGAAAAAGGACCAAAAAACTTTTGCTTCCCCCGCCTGCATCAACACAGAGTTTGGTTCTGCAAGCATCTACGTTTGCAGAACCAAGCCGTGCTTTGTGCAGGCGCCAGGAGCAAAAGTTTTTTGCTTCTTTTTTTCAAAAAAGAAGGCCTTGCTTACCTTACCGGCACCACGCTGAGCTGCGCCGCCGGCTGGCCCTCGATGTCCATCGTGGATACCGGCGCCGCAAGCGGCACACGCATCACCATCGCCACGTCGCCCAGACGGAACACCCGCCCGCCTGCCCGCACCGGAAAATTGGCCACGCCTTGCATGTCGCCAGCAGCTTTGGCCTGCAATACAAGATGACCCGGCTGGCTTTGCGCCTGGTCGGCAGGAAGAGCGGCTGCAAGGCTCGCCGCGGTCAGGCCAAGCTTGGCAAGACGGCCTGGCGTGTATTCCACGGCCAGTCCCTGCTGGCGCAGGCCAGTGATGGTGACAGCGGCCACGCCAGGCAGGCGCAGCATCGCCGCTCGCATCGCCTCCGCCTTGTCACGCAAAGCAACCACGTTGCTGTCCTGCACGATGACCGGGGCGGAGAAAGCGGGTGCCCTGGCTTTCCCTTGTGGAATGATTGCTGCGGCGGCGACGAGCGCGCCGGCGGCGGTCACGGCCAGCAGGCGGCGGCCGATCAGGCCTGGCTCTGCGGCGAAAAGAGTGTGGCGGGATGAGGCGGCATAGTTCTGGGACGCGCAAATGGCGTGGGACTGAAACACGGAAAGCCTCCAGGGCTGGTTCGACACCCCGCATATACGTTACCAGCGTTCAGTTAACAAGGTTCACTTTGGAGAAAGTCTTCTACCTCTAAGTGCCGACAAGCCCGGCCTCAAGCAGGTCGAGTGCTGCTTCAATGAGCTTGCCAGGCGCCGTCTCCAGGTTCTCCGCCTGGTCGAGCAGCAATGACGTCACACCGTGCAGCATGGCCCAGATGGCTTCGGCGACCTGGGGCGCGGGGCCGGCGGCAGTGAAGACGCCGTCGCGGGTCAGTTCGAAGACGCGCTCCTGCAGGATGGCGAAGGAGCGGTCGGCCATCTCGACCGTGCTCGGAGCCTTGGCGTCACAACGGCGGAACAGACGGCTCATGAAGGTGAGCCGGTACTCATCGGGCTTCTCCAGACCGAACTCGATGTAGGTGCGCAAGCCCACCCTAAACTGCGCGCGAGGCGACAGGCCAGGGGTCTGGCTCTGCTCGAGGCGACTCAGTAACTCGCCGAACGTGTCCTGCGCGATGGCGGCCAGCATCGCGTCCTTGTCGGCGAAATGCATATAGAGCGCGGTGGGCGAGACACCGACAGCGGCGCCGATGCGGCGCATGGTGACGTGGGCGACACCCTCCTCGGCAAACAGGTGCTTGGCCGCGGCCAGTATCTCGCCCCGGCGCGAGGCGCCCTGGCCGCGTGGCTTGCGGCATTTCAGGATGGCTTGGGCGATCGACTGATCCATCGGATAACAGTGTTCAGTTGCAGTGGCGAAAGCAAGGCAGGCGGAGCTTTTGTGTCGAAAGTGCCCCGAACGTCAGGCTGGCGACGCGCTTTGGGGTCTTACCCGGAGCCAGGGTAAGCAAGGCCTTCTTTTTTGAAAAAAAGAAGCGAAAAACTTTTGCCCTGGCGCTGCTGTGTTGCCCTGGTTTGTCCGGATGTATCCGGGCTGGTTTGGCAACCGTTTCTTCATCTTGCGCCGGCTAAACTGGCCCGATGCGATGGGTGTTTCTGGCTCTCGGCATGGCCGGCTGTGCGGAAGG
>CAXTJZ010000067.1:0-16610 GCA_964244695.1 uncultured Acetobacteraceae bacterium | reverse complement strand
GCAGAAGGCATTCGCCTCCATTAAACCCGCCTCCTGCAAAACTACATAACACCCTTTAGAACTGACTTCATGTAAAAGCTCCCGCTTTTCCGTTGAGATAATGACAAACATCTTGACGGCTTGTAAGTGCTGGATCTTAGTTGAGGCTGCAGGCCGCGCTTCGGTCTGCCGATAAGTCGGGATCCGTAAAAGCCGCGGTGCTTGAGCCAAACGATCTGACTTGAGCAGCATTGTTCTGGGCGTATATCCAACTTGGTAAACTTTACCTCCATTGTCTTCCGAAAACCGACTGCGAGTTCCGGTTTTACGCTTCGGCAGCCCAACCGAGCTTGAGCCTTTGGGCAACGATCGCCAACGCGCTGGCCCGCTTCAAGCCGAAAGAGTGCGAGAACTACTTCGCAGCTGCCGGCACGACGCCACGTGACCGGAAAATGCTCTGGCACCGTGTTGGACACGGGTCGCGGGTCGACCACGATGTCGGGATGACCAAGGCTCTTGGCACACTCGCGATTCAGGTAAAGCGGATCGAAGCTAGTCTAAGCGTCAGCCTACCGAAGAGGATCGTGTCGGACTCCACGATCGTCCGGCCCCAGTGGTGATCCGCGACCTCTCCCATAATGAAGTTCTCGAAAAGATGTCCCTTCGGTGAAAGTCTTGCGCTCCCTCAATTCTTCGCTCATGCAAACTCCTGTCTGCTGAGGTAGGCGCGCAGGGAACACACCGGCAAGAGAGTAAGCGGCGGTAAGGCCCGGCCATTACATCTGTAATAAAGGAGAGTAGAAAACGCGTCGCGTAGATGTCTAGGAGCGCTTTCCGGCGTGCGCGCCAGCAAGATGCTGGAGACAGACACGAGTTTGTCTGCCCCGTGTAGCCACAACCTACGCTCCCGTGAAAGCGCCTGGCCGACGCTCGCCCACCGCACGCACACCCTCGCGGAAATCCGCCGTCTGCATCAGCCGATGCTGCTCGGCGAACTCCAGGTCGGTCTGCACGCGCACCGCAGCCGATAGTCCGGAGCGGAGAGTCATCCGGGTTGCCTGGACGGCCAGCGGCGCCGCCTCGGCAACCTCCTGCGCCAGCGCGAGCGCGGCAGCGCGCGTGTCGCCGTCGGTGACCTCGTCGGCCAATCCCCAGCTCAGCGCTTCGTCTGCCTTGATCCTGCGTCCTGTCATCAGCATCAACGAGGCGCGCTGCAAGCCGATCAGCCGCGGCAGGGTGTGGGTAATGCCGAACCCCGCATGGAAGCCAAGCTTTACGAAGTTTGCCACGAACCGCGCCTGCGGCCCCGCCACACGGAAGTCCGCCGTGAGCGCCAACCCAAGCCCGGCACCAACGGCGGCGCCCTGGATGGCCGCCACGACCGGCTTGCGGTTGGAGAGTAGCCGCACCGCCTGTTCGTAGAGCGGGTTGAGGCCGCCGCCCTCGACGCCGGCCGGCCCGCGTGTGGAGGTGAGGTCCGCACCGGCGCAGAACACCTGGCCTTGCGTGGCCAGTACCAGCGCGCGGCACCGGGGATCGTCATCGAGCGCCGTCCAGCAATCGGCAAGGTCCCTGATCAATCCGGTCGTGACAAAATTATTTGGCGGCCGGTCGATTTCCGTCACTGCGACGTGGCCGTGCCACGCCACGCTCACGTCGCCATAGCGAGCTGCCGTCATTTGCGTGTCCCCAGAAGGTTGCGGGCGACCACCCATTTGTGCACCTCGGTCGGCCCGTCATATATGCGCATGGTGCGCAACCGCGCGGACATCAGCGATAGCGGCAGCTCGCGCGTCACACCCATGGCACCGAAGCACTGCATGGCGTGGTCGATCACCTCGTAGGCCATTTCCGTGCAGTAGGCTTTAATCATCGAGATTTCGGAGCGCACGTCGCGGCCCTGGTCCGTTTTCCAAGCGCAATCGTACGTCATCAGCCGCGCCGCATGGATGCGGGTGGCGGCGTCGGCCACCCACCATTGCACCGCCTGACGCTCGGACAGCTTCTGCCCGAAGGTGCTGCGCTGGGGCGCGTATTCCACCATCATCTCGAGCGCGCGCTGCGCCATGCCGATGGACCAGGATGCCATCTCGATCCGGCGCGTGCCCAGCCGCAGCTGCATCGGCTTGAAGCCGGCGCCTTCCTGGCCGAGCAGCTTCCAGCCTTCCACCCGGCAGTCCTCCAGCGCGATCTCGTAGGTGGCCTGGCCGCCGACCATGGGAATGCGGCGCAGCACGTTGAAGCCGGGCGTGCCGCGGTCCACCAGGAACGCCGAGATGCCGCCCCGGGCGCCGCGCTCCTTGTCGGTCACCGCCATCACGATGGTGAAGTCCGCATCCGCCGCGCGGCTGATCCAGATTTTGCGGCCATCCAGTATCCAGTCCGCGCCGTCCCGCCTGGCGCGGGTGGTCATGCCGGCAGGGTCCGAGCCTGCCCCCGGCTCGGAGATGCCGATCGCCGAGATGGTCTCGCCGCGCGCGTAGGGCTCCAGGTAGGCGGTGCGCTGGCGATCGGTCACCGTCGCGCGCAGCATGCGCAGGTTGGGCGAGTCCGGCGGCAGCGTGTAGGGCGTGATGGTGCGGCCAAGCTCCTCGTTCACGCCCACCAGCGCCACGGCGGGCAGGTCGGCGCCGCCCATGTCCTCCGGCGCGTCCAGCCCCCACAGGCCCATCTCTCGGGAGACCTCGTCGACCCGGCTGCGCTCGTCTGGCGGCAGGTGGTAGCCCTGTCCGTCCACGTCGCGCGCCATCACCGCAGGCTCCAGCGGCTGCAGGGTGTCCGTCACGAAGCGGCGGACCAGGTCCTTGATCATCCGGTGTTCTTCGGCCAGCTCGAAATCCATGCTTAGCGGTCCTCTGGTTCCGGGGCGCCCAGGCTCAGCTCGGCCAGCACCTCCGCTGTGTGCTCGCCCAGCCGGGGCGGGTGGCGGTAGATGGCGGCCGGCGTGGCGGCGTAGCGGACCGGCGGGCGTACCGCGACGTAGTCGCCGGCCGCGGGGTGATGGTGCCGCTCGAACAGGCGCACGGCCTGCAGATGCGGATCGTCCACCAGGTCGTCCATCCGGTTCGCCTTCATCACCGGGACGCCCAGCTTGGGCAGCAGCACCATCCATTCGGCCGTGGTCCGCGTAATCAGCACGTCGTCGAGCAGGGCGTAGAGCGCGTGGATGTTGGTCTGCCGCGCCGCATCGGTGGCGAAACGCGGATCCCGCATCACCGCCGAACCCCACGCCGCCTGGGCGAAAAGCTGCCCCCACTGGGTGACGGTGTAGGGCAGGATGCAGACGTGGCCGTCCTTGGTCGGGCGCGGCTTGCGGTGAGGCGTGGTCACCCTGTCATAGGTCCATGGTCCGGTCGGCGGGTCGAAAACCTGGCCGTAGAGGTGCTCCACCAGGTTGAAGCTGGTCACGCATTCCAGCATTGGCACTTCGACGAACTGTCCCTCGCCGGTCCTTTGGCGATGGAACAATGCGGCCAGGATCGCCTGACCCATGAACAGGCCGGAGACCTTATCCGCCAGCAGCGTCGGCAACAGCCGGGGCGCAGGATTGCCGTCTGTCCTTGGCAGCAGGTCCGTCAGGCCGGCGCCGGCCTGCACCATGTCATCGAAGGCCGGCTGGCCGGCGTATGGGCCGTCGGAGCCGTAGCCCGCCGCGTGGCAGTAGATCACGTCAGGGCGCAAGGCCCGCACGGCCTCGTAGCCGAAGCCCAGACGCTTCAGCCCCTCGTAGCGCACGCTGGAGGCGAACACGTCGCACCGTTCCACCAGGGCGCGGAACGCCGCGGCGCCTGCGGTCTCGCGCAGGTCCAGCAGCACGGAGCGCTTGTTCCTGTTGACGGCCATGAAGATCGGGCCGAGGTCTGGCGCGGCCGCGGGCGCCGTGCCGGCCCAGCGCATGATGTCGCCACCCTCGCCGCGCCGCCCGCCCGGGAACTCCACCTTGATCACGTCGGCGCCCAGATCGGCCAGCATCTGCGTGGCGTACGCCCCGAAGATAACCCCGGTCGTGTCCAATATGCAGACGCCAACCAATGGGCCGCTTGGGCCACTCGCCAGTTCCGCCATTTGTCTCTCTCCCGGGTTGCAGACTGGCATGGAGGCGACCGGGCAAGCTAGAAGAGGTAACAATTTCCACATACGTGGAAGGAGCATCCGTGTCGCGAGACGTAATCAAGTCAGCCGGGCGCGCGCTGGCGGTGCTGGAGTTGTTCGAGCGCGAGCGCGCCCCGCTGGGACTGGGCCAGCTCACCGCGGCGCTGAGTCTGCCGACCTCAAGCGGGGCGGCCCTGATGAAGAGCCTCGTGGAGCTCGGCTATCTCAGCTACGACAGGGCGCGGCGCCGCTACTTCCCGACCATGCGGATCGCCGTCCTCGGCGGCTGGATTGAACAGGCGCTGTTCGGCGCCGGCGGGGTGGTCGACAGGGCCGAACGCCTGCACGAAGCGACAGGACTGACCGTCGTGCTGGCAGCCCGCAGCGACCTTGATGCCCAATACCTGCATCTGATCCATGACGGGACGCCCCTGAGCTTGCCGGTGGCGCCAGGAGAACTGCGGCCCCTGGCGCGATCGGGGATGGGGTGGCTGCTGCTCGGGGCGTTGACGGATCGGGAGGTGCGAGGTCTGGTGCGACGCATAGACTATCGCACCCCCGGCGAACGCACCGACCTACATCGGCTGATGCAGCGGCTTCACGCCACGCGGCGGGACGGCTACGCGTTTTCCAGAGACCAAGTGAGCCCTGGCTACGGCGTCGTCGGCGCGCTGCTCCCTCAACAGCCAGGCGCTCGGGGGATCGCAATCGGCGTTACAGGACGAACGGAGCAGCTGGAACAGCGCGAGAAGGAGTTGATCATGGCGGTCAGACGCTCAGCGGAGGCGGGATGACCTGGTCGGAGGCCAGCTGGCCGGCTCCTGGATCATCGTCTGGCAGCACCAGTATGTCCATCAGGCAGTAGCTTCCGGCGGTTTGCACAATACTGACGAGAATCGTTCGACCTGCCGCGGCAAGGTAGGCGCCGCACATTCCAACGACTTCCTGCTCGACGTCGCTCCCGATTCTGGGCGGCGTGCCCTGCTCGTAGAGCGCCAGCGCCGCCCCGGAAACCGCGGCCAGCAAAACGCGAGCGACCAGCAGCGCATCGGGAACGTGACGGTCACTGGCAGTCAGCAACAGCTCTGCGATCGCCTTTTCGGCACGGCGCGTGGCGTCGCCAATCGATCCGTTCGCGTCGAGTTCGGTCGCGATCAGGTCCCAAGCTGAAGAATGCTTCATGTATTGCCTCATGTCGTTGCGCCACTTTCGTGATGGCGGCGATGGAACGCACGGCAGGAGGGGGACATGGGCTAATTGGACGGGAAGATCGCAGTGGTTACCGGCGGCAGCGCGGGCATCGGACTGGCTACGGCCAGACTGTTCGTCGAGGAGGGTGCGACGGTGGTCATCACCGGTCGTGATCAAGCGGCACTCGACGCCGCGGCGCAGGAGGTCGGCGATCGCGTAAAGCCGTTCCGCAGCGACATCGCCAACTTGGCGGATCTCAATGCTCTGGCCAGCTATGTCGGGCAGAACCATGGCCGTGTCGATGTGCTGTTCGCCAACGCGGGCGGCGGTAGGCCCGGACTGTTCGAGCAGGTGTCTGAGGATGATTTCGACCTCACCTTCGATACGCCCCTGCATGGCACTTATCTCACGGTGCAAAAGCTCGTGCCGCTGATGACAGCCGGCGGTTCGATCATCCTCAACACCTCGATGTCCCGACACGCTGATCCCGGTCGTGAACTACGACACGCCTTCATCAGTGGCGCCTAGAATTGGTAACCCAGCGTGATCCCGTAAGTGGTCGGCACACCTGCAAACCGAACGACCACGTCGCCCGACCGAACGACTTGGTTCCAATAGTACGTGTTCGTCACGTTGTTGCCGAACACCTGCAAGTGCCAGTGGCCGTCGCTCGTGTTGACGCCCGCGCGAAGGTCCACGATGCCGTAGTCGCGGACTTCAAAGGACGGCAGCCCCTGCTGCAGGTCGTTCTGCGTGCCGAAGGCGCCCTGGCTGCGGCTCTGGTAGCGGAACGAGGCCCCAACATAGGCGGCGTAGCGGTCGGTGACGTCGAAATCGTATTGCCCGCCCAGCCGCGCCGCCCATTTCGGTATGTCCGGGAACGCTTCGCCGCCGATGTTGACCGGCGTTGGCGACAGCGGGCTGTAGTTGATGAAACGGCCGTCCACGCGGGTGTCGAGGTAGGTGCCGGACGCGGTGAGGACGAGGCCGTTGGTCGGACGGTAGCGGCCCGAGAGTTCCACGCCGTCCTCGGTTGAGCTGGGCACGTTCTGCAACGTGTTGAGCAGGCCGAAGATGCCGTTGGGATCGGGCTGGCGCAGCTCGAGCTGCTTGTCGCGGTAGTCGTAATGGAAATACGCGCCGGTGAGATCGAGCTTCTCGTCCAGCAGGCGCGACTTGAACCCTGCCTCGTAGGCCAGCAGCGCCTCCTGCTTGGCCGGCTTGAGCACGAGGTAGCTGGTGGCCGGCGTGTTGGAGAACGCGCCCGCCTTGTAGCCCCTGCTGATGGTCGCGTAGAGCAGGGTGCGCTTGATGGGGAACCAGTCCACGCCCACGCGCCAGGGTGCGTTGTTCTCGTCGAGTTTCTGACGGATCAGTTGCGGCGTGTTGTTTGGCCCGAGCGTCGTGCAGCCGTTGACCTGCGCGGGCACCACGCCGACCCCGCGCTTGAGGACCTCCTCGACCAGGTCGGTGCCGCCGACCGTGTCGCCGTTCACGTCCTGGGTGCAGCCGGAATGGGTGATGTCGGTCTGGTTAAACCGGCCGCCGGCGTGGACGTCGAGGTTGTCGAAAATGTGGTATTCGAGGTTGCCGAAAGCGGCGCCGGTCTTGGAGTTGTCGTAGGCGACCGCGCGAACGTCCTGGATTTGCGGATAGCCGAACGGCGTGAACGCATAGCTCGTGCTCTCGCCGGAGAGGTCGTAGAGGCCGTTCTCCTTCGTGTTGGTCAGCGCGAAATCCGCACCCAGCAGCCAGTCCAATTTGTCGGCGAGCAGCTTGCCGCTGCCGCGCACCTCCTGCGTGGTGGAGAGCACCGAGCCGTCATCCAGCAAGTCCACCGGCACGTTCTGGCCGTTGTCGCTGATCATGTCGTTCTGCTGGTAGTTCTCGTAGGTGCCGAGGTAAGTCAGCACGAGCTGGTCGGACACCGTGTAGTCGGCGCGCAGCGAACCCTGGAAGAAACCCTCGTCATCGTGCGGCTTGGTGCCGGACAGCCAGTCGGCCGTCTGGTCGTTGTGGTCGGCCAAAGGCGAGGACAACACCCTGGGTATCCGGCTGGCGAATTGCGGGTCCTGCAGGTCCAGCCCGATCTCCTGGCCGACCAGCGTGTCCGAGTTGTCGGTGAAACCGTTGAGGTTGAGGCTGACCTTGAGGTCCTGCGACGGCGTCCAGTCCAGGATCACGCGGCCTTTCTTGAGGTCCTTGTCGCCCGTCGTCTCGTCGCGCGTGTCGCTTTTCTGGTAGGCGCCGCCTTCCACGATGTCGAACGATGCGCGGCCGAGCAGGGTGGGTGCCAGCGCGCCGCTGATGTAGCCGTTGAGGTCCGATGCGCCGAAATTGCCGTAGGTCCCCTCGATGCCGGCCTGGAAGGTGCTGGTGGGGCGTGCGGCCAGGTAGTTGACAGCGCCGCCTGTGGCGTTCTGGCCGTAGAGCGTGCCCTGCGGGCCCTTGAGTATCTCCACCTGGCCCACATCCAGCGTGGCGCCTTTAGAGAGCACCGGGAAGGCGTAGGGCACCTCGTCGAGATAGACGCTGACGGTGGGCGAGGCGTCGAGCGAGAAGTCGTTGTAGCCGATGCCGCGTATCGTATAGACGGGCGAGCCGAACGCGGATTGCGCGAAGACGAAGCTCGGATCGACCTTCGTCAGTTGCCCCACCGTGGTCACGCCCTGCTGGCGCAGTTGCGCGCCGGAGAGCGCGGTGATGGCGATGCCGACGCCGTATACGGATTGTTTGCGCTTTTGCGCGGTAACGACCACCTCCTCCAACGCGCTGCTCTTCGACGCGCGAGATGCAGCGTGAAGTGTGGCGTTGCTGCTGCCCGGGACTGCTGCCCTGGTGGCAACGTTGGGTTGCGCCTGGCCGCCTTGCGGCGTTTGCGCCTGCGCCGTTGGCATCCAGCCGGCGGCAAGCACAGGCGAGAGTGCCGACAGCCAGAGCACAGCCCCGATTCTCTGTGGCATCAAGCACGGCGGTGTCGCGCGCATTTGGCGGGCTTGGCCCATTGTCGCTCCCTGCGTAAAGGACGGCTGGTGCCGTCGTCTTGTTGGCAGGAGCTAACGGCTGGCCAAGCAGTGCCGTCAATCTTGATAAGTTCAATCAACCAGCTTCGGCTTCGCTCCGTTCGTCTGCCTTGGGGAGCACGCCCGTATAAAGCGCGCGTGGCCGGATGAGGGGGTGGGCGTGGTATTGCTCCATGGCGTGGGCAATCCACCCGACCAGCCGGCCAAGGCGGAAGAGGAGGCCTTCGGCCGACGCCAGGCCGAGCTTGCGGCTCAGATACATCACCGGCAGCGCAAAATCGGGCGCGTGTCCGGTTGCGTCTGCCACCACCTGAATGGCGGCAGACAGGCGCGCCATCTCGGTATCCTTCTTTAGGCCGCTTTTGATGGCCGCCAGCAGCGACGTCGCGCGCGGGTCACCCGCCTTGTAGAGCGACGACGTGAAGCCCGGGATGGCCTCGCCCTCGCGCAGGCGGCGGATGATCGGTTCGGCCGGGTCGGCGCTGGCCGCGAGCTCGTCGAGCAGGCGGGACAGCGACTGGGCGCGTCCGAAGATCAGCCGCCGTCCCGCCGAGGTGGCGACTCCGGCGATGGCGATCTGGTACGCCGTGGCACCGGTGTTGGCAACGGCGCGGACCGCGTACGTGGTGGGATCGAGTTCGTGATCCGCCGCAAGCACCAGCAGCCGGCGGATGAGGTCCGCGTAGGCGGCCGGCTTGCCCAGGCTGCTGGCGAGGAAAGCGTGCAGCGGCTGTGAATTGGGGCTTGGCGCGTCGACGATGATGCCGGCCATCCAGCGCATGATCTCGGCGGTGTTGCGGACGTAGCCGCCACGCGAGAGGTCGTAGGCCCTGGGGTTACCGCGCTCGAGCACCGGCAGCAGCGTCATCACGCGCTCGGTGGGGGTCGCCCCTTCAAGCGCCTGGAGGATGCGGGTGTAGGATTCGGTCGCGACGAACGCGCGCGGGGCGAACGCCTCCGCGGGGTCGGCATCCCACAGCAGCCCTGCCACTTCCTCGATGGTCGCCGTCTCGGCCAAGCGGAGCGCGCTCTGGCCACGGTAGAACGGGCCGGCCTCGTTGATCAGAGTGATCTGCGTCGTCGCGGTAAGCACGTCGCTCGGCGGCGGTGCCGTCTCGACGTGCAGGGAGAGGACGTCGTCTTTCCAGTAGCGCCGCTTCTTGGTTCCTGGCACCGCCTGGGAACGTATCTTCTTCCGGCTGACATAGGCGTAGAGTGTGGAGACACTCACGCCAAGCGCGCGGGCCGCATCTTCGGCATCCAGATACATGCGGTAGCCCTCACATTGACTTAGCTGATCAAGCTTGACGCAGGACTGCGTGTCTGGGCAAGCCTGGGGCCTGGCGTCACGGAATTTGCCGATGGAAGTGCGTGTGTTGGCGCCGAGCGGCGTGTTGGGTGCAGGCTTCAAGGAAGCGTCCTTTGCCCGCGGCGTCAGCCTGGCGCCCCACGTCATCGCCTGCGACGGCGGCTCCACGGACTCCGGTCCGGCCTATCTCGGCGGCGGCAAGCCGAAGCTGGCGCGCGCGGCGCTGCGGCGGGACTTGCGGCTGATGATGCAAGCGGGCGCGCAGCTTGGCGTGCCGGTGATCGTGGGCTCCTGCGGCACCAGCGGGCGCGACACTGGCGTGGCGCTGATGGCCGAGCTGGCGCGCGAGATCGCCGAGGAAGGCGCGATGCGCTTCCGGATGGCGCTGATACGCGCCGACCAGGACACGGCCACCCTGACCGCGCGCCTCAAGCAGGGCCGCATCCGCCCGTTGAGCAACGCGCCCCGCGTCGACGCAGACGTGCTGGCAAGCAGCCACGTGGTAGGGATGATGGGCACCGAACCGATCAAGACGGCGATCGAGGCCGGGGCCACGCTGGTGCTTGCCGGCCGCGCCAGCGACTCTGCCCTGTATGCGGCCGTGCCGGAGATGCTTGGCGCGCACCAAGGTCTGGCCTGGCACGCTGCCAAGACGATCGAGTGCGGCGCCGCCTGCTGCGTGGTGCCCGCCGCCGACGGGCTGATGGCCACCATACGCGACGACCATTTCGACATCGAGCCGCTGGACCCCGGCGCGCGGGTGACGCCGGTCTCCGTGGCCGCCCACACCCTCTACGAGAACGGCAACCCCTATTTGCTGACCGAGCCGTCCGGCACTATCGACACCGAGCACGCCACCTACGAGGCGCTGGACGACCGAAGCGTGCGGGTCCGCGGCTCGCGCTTCCTGCCGGCCGAGACCTACACGATCAAGCTGGAAGGCGCACGCCACGCCGGCTACCAGACCATCGCCATAGGCGGCATACGCGACCCCTACATCATCCGCGCGCTGGACGGCCTGCTGCCGCTGGCACAGGCGAACTTCCGTGCCCGCGTGGCCGAGCTCTATGGCGACATGCTGGGACCCGACGACTACGACATCGGCTTCCGCATCTACGGCCGCGACGCGGTGATGGGCGTGCTCGAGCCGCATCCCACGCTCGACCCGATCCCCAAGGAAGTCGGCATCCTGATCTCGGTGACCGCACCCACGCAGGAGCTGGCGACCAACATCGCAAGCTTCGTAAGCCACCGCAGCGCGCACCTGCCGATCCCGGAATATCAGGGCCTGGTCAGCAGCATCGCCTACCCGTTCTCGCCGCCGGAGATCGAGCGTGGTGCCGTCTACCGGTTCACGCTGAACCACGTGGCGGTGCCGGATTCGCCGCTGGAGATGTTCCGCACCGAAATGGTGGACATTTAGGAGCGGAAGCATTTCCAAGAAAGCAAGGAAGCAGTTCTTTTTTGAAAAAAAACCAAAAAACTTTTGTCTCCGTCGGGTGCGCTTCGTGGATGCGTGCGTTTCAGCCGTCCGCGACAGCGCGAGTAAAAGCTTTTTGCTTCTTTTTCTCGAAAAAGAAGGCCTTGCTTACTTCCGCTCACCGCTGAAAACGGATGTCGAAATGACGAAACTCATCGAGCTGTGCAGCCTGATACGTTCGAAGAACGCAGGCCCGTTCACGCTGACTTTCGACGTGATGTTCGCCAGCGAAGCGAATTACCAGCGCGCCAAACGCGCGCAGCCGATCACCGCGGCGATGATGGCGAAGCTGTTCAGGCAACAACCGGAGGACGTGCTCGTCGTCTACCACGACAACGCGCTGGCCATAAAAGCGTCCATGCCGCGCCCGGTGATCCAGGGCGACCCGGCCGACGGAGATTGCTATGGCGGACAGCAATATGTCGAATTGTTGGGATTGGAGGTTGCGTGACGTGAGCAAGCCCGTCTCGGCCGTCCTGGCCGACCACCTCGTTGCCATCGACATCGCCAGAGTATCCGCGCGCGCGCTTGCCATGGCGAAGATGGCCATCGTGGACACAATCGGAGTCACCCTGGCAGGCGCCGTGGAGCCTGCCGTCACCATCCTGGCCGACACGCTTGCCGGGCCCGGCGCTCCCGGGCCGTCGCTGCTGCTTGGCGGCAGCCGGCGCGTCTCGGCACTGGACGCAGCCCTGGTCAACGGCACCGCGGCACATGCCATCGACTACGACGACATGGCCTCCGCGATGGGCGGCCATCCTTCGGTGCCCGTGGTCCCCGTCGCCTTCGCGCTGGGCGAGGCACTGGGCGCCTCCGGGCAGGACGTGCTCGAAGCCTACATCGTGGGTTTCGAGGCGGAATGCTGCCTCGGCCGCGTCGTCCATCCACACCATTACGGGTCCGGGTGGCATCCCACCTCCACGCTCGGCGTGTTCGGCGCTGCTGCCGCCGCCGGGCGCCTCCTCCGCCTGGATGCCGGCAGGACGGCCACGGCGCTGGCCATTGCCGCCTCGATGGCCAGCGGCGTGAAGGCCAATTTCGGCACGATGACGAAGCCGCTGCACGTGGGCCACGCGGCGCGGGACGGTCTGCTGGCCGCACAGCTCGCCGCCCGCGGCTTCACCGCCGAGCTTGGGGTGTTCGAGGCCAAGGAGGGCTTCTTCACCGCCTATGACGGGCTGGAGAACGTGAACCTGGGCAACCTGCTCGCCAGGCCGACGGACGGGCTGGAGGTGGAGCAGGCGCAGTTCGGGCTGAAGCAGTTCCCCTGCTGCGGCAGCACGCACCCGGCCATCCTGGCCATGCTGGACCTGGTCGGCCGCGAACGCTTTGCCGCCGAGGACGTGGCGGCGATCGAAATCCTGGCGCATCGCCGGCGCCTGCCGCACACCGACAACCCGAACCCGCAGACGGCGCTGGGCGGCAAGTTCAGCGTGCAATACGTCACCGCGCGCGCTTTGCTGGACGGCTGCGTCCGGCTCGGCCATTTCGAGGACGAGGCGCTGGCCGAGCCGCGGGTGCGCGCGCTGCTGGCGCGCGTGTCCGCCCGCCCGTTCGAGGCCGCGCGGGACGACGCGGCGCACGAGTTCGCCTGCGAGGTGACGGTGACGTTGCAGGACGGACGCGAGCTGACCGGCTTGGCCCAAAGCGCCCTCGGCCGCGGCCCGGCCAATCCGATGTCGCCCGACGAGATGTGGGAGAAGTTTAGCGACTGCGCCGCCGCCGCGTTGCCGCGCAACGGCATCGAGCCGGCCTTTACGGCCCTCAATCGCATAGAGGATTGGGCCTCCATCACCGAAATGACGGCGCTGCTGGAAGCCGCGCCGGCGCGGCGCAGCCAGCCCGTCCCCGTGCATGCCTGACACTGTCGCTACAGACGCACCCGCGCCGTCTGTGGCCACCGGCGGCCGCAACGTCGTCCCGCTGCTCTACGTGGGCTACCTGCTGAGCTTCATCGACCGCATCGTGTTTGGAATCGTCATGAAGCCGGCCAAGGCGGCGCTGGGCTTCACCGACGCGCAACTCGGCCTGCTGGCCGGCGCCGCCTTTGCCATCACCTACGCGGTAGCCAGCCCACTCGGCGGCTGGCTGGTGGACAGGCTGGACCGCCGCCGCCTGATGGCGGCCGCCATCGCTTTCTGGAGCTGCGCCACCTTTCTCTCCGGCCTTGCCAGCAGCTTCCTGGTGTTTGCGCTGCTGCGGGCCGCGGTGGGCGTGGGCGAAGCGGTCTTCAACCCGCTCGCCTTTTCGCTGATAAGCGACGCCATCCCGCGCGGCCGCCGCGCGGGTGCGTTCGGCTTGTACCTCAGTGCAGGCGCACTCGGGACCATCACTGCCTACTTGTTTGGCAGCTTGGCGCTGCGCCTTCTGGCTGGGCCATCAGGGGCGTACGGGGCGGCGTCGGTGGCCGTGCCCTTGCTTGGCCACTTGGCGCCTTGGCGCTGCGTGTTCCTGCTGGCCGCGTTGCCGGGGCTGTTGCTGGCCTGGGTGGTGCTGCTGAAATTAGGCGTACCGGTGCGTGAGGCGGCGGCGCAGGGCGGCGGTTTCAGCCAGGAACGGGTCGCTGCCTTTCTGCGGCGGCACTGGAGGCTGCTCGCCGGCATATCCGTGGGGCTGGCGGTGGCCCAGCTCGGGCCGTTCACTGGGCTCACCTGGAATGTGGTGTTCTTCCAGCGCGTACATGGTTGGGACCTGTCCAGGGCTGCTGCCTGGCTGGGCGCGACCGGGGGCATCGCCGCGTTGCTGGGCTGCCTCGCCGGCGGCCCGATGATCAGTGCGCTGCGCCGCCGCGGCTATGCCGACGCGCCATTGCGCGTGGGACTGGCCGCCAGCGTCATCTACACCGCGTTCGCCACGCTCGGTTTCCTCGCACCTTCACCAGCGCTGGCCATCGCCGCCTTGGCGCTGGCCAGCTTCTGGGGTTACGTGCCGTCAGTGGCCGTATACGCTTCCTTGGCGGACGTGCTGCCGGCCGGCGCGCGCGGCCGGTTTGCCGGCTTCAACACGCTGGTGATCGGCGTGATCACCAACTCCGTGGGGCCATTCGCCGTCGGGTTCCTCAACGACCGCGTCTTCCGGAATCCTGACGGCATTCGGCACTCGCTGCTGACCACGCTCGTGGCTTCCATGCTGCTGGCAGCTTCCCTCATCGTGCCCACCCTGCGGCTCTATCGCAGGCGACTGGCGGAGGTACGGCCGGCTCTGGCGCCTGGCGCCGCTCCCGGTGCGCCTGCATGAGGCGCGAAATCTTCTTCGTCGGCGGCAACTACGCTGGGCCGGCGGCGGCGCGGGTGATGCAGGGGCAGATCTGCGTGGAGTCGCTGCGGCCCGACGCGGTCACGCGGCCTTACCCGCTGGTGATGATCCACGGCGGCGGCCAGACTTGCGTCAACTGGCTCACCACGCCGGACAGGCGGCCGGGCTGGGCGCCGTGGTTCGCCGAACGAGGCTGGCACGTCTATCTGGTGGATACGCCGGGCCGCGGCCGTTCCGCCTGGCAGCCTGACGTGGATGCGAAGCTGACGCCGACGGCGCTGCATTTCATCGAGCGTTTCTTCACCGCGCCGGCCGCCTTCGGCCTGTGGCCGCAGGCCCGGCTGCATACGCAATGGCCCGGCGGCCCGGGAGGCGGCCGCGCCGGCGATCCGGTGTTCGACCAGTTCTTCGCCAGCCAGGTCCCGTCCATGCCGCGCGCGGAGAGCGAACGCGCGATGCGCGCGGCGGGCGCGGCGCTGATCGACCGGATCGGCCCCTGCGTGCTGCTGGTGCACTCGCAAGCCGGCCTGTTTGGCTGGCTTATCGCCGATGCCTGCCCGGGCCGGGTAAAGGGCATCGTCGCCCTGGAACCGTCAGGGCCGCCGTTTAAGGACCCCACGGGCAAGCCGGGCGCCGCGGAACGGGTGTTCGGCCTGACGGGCGAGCCTCTCACCTACGACCCGCCAGTGACGGACGCGGCACCGCTGCGCTTCACCGAGGCCGAGGCAGCCGAAGGCCCTGATTTCGCGAAATGCTGGTCGCAGGCCGGCACGCCGCGGCGGCTGGTGCATCTGGCGGACGTGCCGACGGTAATCGTCACCGCCGAAGCCTCGTACCACGCCGCGTTCGACCACTGCACGGTCAACTACCTGCGGCAGGCCGGCGTGGCGGCCGACTTCATACGGCTGGAGGAGGCCGGCCTACACGGCAACGGGCACATGACGATGGTCGAGAAGAACAGCGACGACATCGCGGCGCTCGTCGACGACTGGCTGGGCCGCAACATCGGCTAGTGGTGCTTAGTTGATCGAGCCGATCAAGATTGACGAATGCAGGGTTGGAGTGATCATGCCAATCAGCATGAGCCGTCACAGGCGCCATTTGTCATCGGAGGACATCGACATGGACCACCATCACAACCCGGCTGCCTGGCTCGCCGCTGACCTGCAGCACCCGGCCGAGTGGATGATCCACCTCACCCCGGCGCAAATCGCCGACGTCGATGCCGCGCTGAAAGGCTGCGCCGACAGGAACATCGCCAGCATCACCAAGGACGCCTTTCCGCTGCCGTCGTTCGCGGCACTCGTGCCTGACGTGCTGGACCGGCTGGAGAACGGGCGCGGCCTGGCGGTGGTACGCGGCTTCCCCGCGCTGAACTACACGAAAGAACAACTGCGCAAGATCTACTGGGGGCTGGGCAAGCATTTCGGCACCGCGGTCTCGCAAAGCAGCAAGGGCGACCTGCTCGGCGACGTCATGGATTTCGGCCAGGACGTGAACAGCTCCACCGGCCGCGGCTACATGTCACGCCAGACTCTGGGCTTCCATTCAGACACCAGCGACGTGGTGTGCTTGATGGTGCTGCGCGCGGCGAAGAGTGGCGGGTTAAGCCTGATCTGCAGTTCGCTCGCTATCCGTAACGAAATTGCACGCACGCGGCCCGACCTGCTGGAGACTCTCTACCAGCCTTTCTACTGGAGCTGGAAAGGGCAGGAGGCGCCCGGCGAAAAGCCGTACTACGAACAACCCGTATATTCCGAGCACAACGGCAAGTTCGCCTCGCGCGACATCAAGAGTCACATCCTCTCCGCCGGCAAGGACTTCCCCGAACTGCCGCCATTGTCGGAAAAGCAGATGGAAGCCCTGGCGCTGATCAACACTCTGGCGAACGACCCGAAATTCCACTTCTCCATGATGTTCGAGCCGGGCGACATGCAGTTTCTCAACAACCACGTCACCCTGCACAGCCGCACGGAGTTCGAGGATCACGACGAGCCCGACCGCAAGAGGCACCTCCTGCGCATGTGGCTCTCGGTTCCGAACAGCCGTGCGTTGAGCCCCAAGCTCGGCACGATCTATCAGGACCAAGCGGGCGGCGCAGTTCGAGGCGGTTTTCCTTCACGAACAGGTTCCTACAGCTTCGAAACTGTCGCGGCGAAGGATTGACGCGGCATCGACGCACCGGATCACAGCCAATCAATTTTATACCGAATCTCTGAACTCAGAGCTTATACCGGTGAGCAGATTTTCTGACTCAGGTAGCTGACTAGGTATTCCGGCG
>CAXTJZ010000066.1:0-16616 GCA_964244695.1 uncultured Acetobacteraceae bacterium | reverse complement strand
GGTCGGCACCCCTAACTTTTGACTGCGTATGACGGCCAAGCCAGTCCGGGCTTCCATGCCCGAGGGGTGCAACTGCATGCAAATGCAGGAGCGAGGCGCGTCTGTTTTCTGCAAAGCGTTTCTCGCAGAACCAGCGCAAGCCTTCTTGCCAGCGCAGGAACAAAAGTCTTTTGCTTCTTTTTCTTCAGAAAAGAAGGCCTTTCTTGCCTTGCCTTCACTCCGCCGCCTGCATGACCGGCTCCACCATAGAAACCGCACTACGCAGATCCACCGACAGCAGCCGAGATCCCCCGCGCTCCTGCATCGTAACCCCGAACAGCCGGTCCATCCGGCTCATCGTTAGCTGGTGGTGCGTCACCACCAGAAACCGCGTCCCGGTATCGCGCACTACATCGTCCAGCAGCGTGCAGAAGCGCTCCACGTTGGCGTCGTCCAAAGGCGCGTCCACCTCATCCAGCACGCTGATCGGCGCCGGCGTGCAGCGGAACACGGCGAATATCAGGCTGAGCGCGGTCAGCGCCTGCTCGCCACCGGACAGCAGGGACAGCGAGACCAGCTTCTTGCCGGGCGGCTCGGCGTAGATCTCAAGGCCGGCCAGCAGCGGGTCGTCCGAGCCGGTGAGGGCAAGGTGCGCCTGGCCGCCGCCCATCATGCGGGTGAACAGGGTGCGGAAATGCTCGTCCACTTGGGTGAACACCGCCGTCAGACGTGCACGTCCTTCGCGGTTCAGGTGGCCGATCGCGCCGCGCAGCTTGGCGATCGCGGTGCCCAGCTCCTCGCGCTCGCGCGCCAGCGTAGCCACGCGCTCGTCCAGTTCGGCCAGCTCCAGCTCTGCGCGCAGGTTCACCGGGCCCATCTCCTCGCGCTCGCGGGTGAGGCGTTCGAACTTCCGGCGGGCACGCTCTTCGGCGGCGTCCGAGGCGTCGCCGGCGGGGGGCAGAATGGCGTCGGCGCCCAGGCGGTCCGCGGCGCGCGCAAGCACGGCCTGCACGGCGCCGAGTGAGGCTTCGCGCGTGGCTTCGGCGCGCAAGGCGGCCTCGCGGCAGGCGGTGGCGTGCTGCTCGCCGTCGCGATGCGCCAGCGCTGCGTCCCGCGCGCGCTGCTCGGCCGCACTCAGACGCTGGGCTGCTTCGGCGTGGGCCGTCTCGGCGCTGGCCAGGGCGGTGGCGGACTCCCCGGCACGCTGCGCCGCCTCCCCCGGCGCGGTGGCGCGTTCCTGCCAGGCTGCGCGTGCCGTATGCACCCGGCCGGCCAGGGTCACAGCGCGTGCGCTGGCCTCCTCATGCCGCATCTGCCAGGCGGCCAGCTCGCCGCGGGTCGTCGCCAGCGCCAGCTGCGTCTGCTTCAGCTGCGCCTGGAGTGCGCCAAGCCGGGCCTGCGCGGATTGCTGGTCCAGCCTTGCCGCTTCCAGCCGCTCGCGCGCCGTCTGTGCCGCATCCGCCAGAGCGGCGGCATCGGCGAGGCTAGACAAGCCCTCTTCCGCCGATACCAAGTCGCAGGCAGCCTGCGCCAGAGCCTCGTCCGCTTGCGCCAGCAACCTGGCCTGCAGGGCGTGGTGGCTTGCGGTCTCGCTCCGCTGCGACTGCAGTGCGGCCAGGCTGTCGCGGGCCGACGCCAGCCCCGCCTCGGCCTGCGCGCGGTCTGCCCGGGATCGCGTCTCGGCGGCACGGGCGCCGGTCTCCGCCGAACCCGCGTCACGCAGCGCGTCCGTCAGGCCGGCCAGGTCGGGCAGGCCAGCCATTCCGGCCTCTGCCTCGGCCAGAGAAGCCGCCGCACGCTCGGCTTCGGCGGCCAGATCGTCGAGCGCCGGGGTGGAGGCGGCGATACGCGCCTCGATCTCGGCGGCTTGCCTGGCCAGGGACGCTATGTGGTCGCGTGCCGTCTCAAGCACGCCACGCGCCGCCTGCCGCTCGGACCGTGCCGCATCGAGCTCTTTATGGGCCGAGCGGGCGCGCGAGTCCGCGGCACGCGAGGCTTCCGCCAGGTCAGCAGGATCCGGCAAGGCGCCCGCAGCCTGCCTGGCCTCGCGCGCCGCCGCGTCCGTCATCTCCCGCTCTGCCTGCAAGCGGTCGCAAACCGGGCGCAAGGCGGCTTTCCGCGCCTCACAAAGCGCGATTTGGCTGGAGGTGTGCTGGTGCCGGTCCGCCGCTTCTCGCGCCAGCTGCCCGGCCAAGTCCTGCGTCTTGCGGGCGCGCTCCGCTGCGGCGGCCGCCGCTTGCGCGTCCGCCCTCGCGGACTCCAGTTCGCGGGCGGTGTTCTCCGCCCGGACCTCTGCCGCTTCGCTTGCCGCGCGGGCTTCCGCCAAGCGCCGGCGCTGCGCCAAGCGCAGGGCCGCAGGATTCGGCGCGCCGGCGCGTGTCACATGGCCATCCCAACGCCAGCACGCGCCCTGCCGGGTAACGGCCACCATCCCCGGCGGCAACGCTGCCTGTATCGCATCCCCGTCCGCCGCGTCCGGCAGCAGCGCCACATGCGCCAGCGCCCGTCGCAGCGCAGAAGGTGCCGCCACCAAGGCGCCGAGTGCCAGCGCGCCGTCCGGCAGAGCGGGCGGCGGCAAATTCACGGGCAAATACCGCCAGTAGCGGTCGCCCGCCTCGTCCAGCGTGTCGTCGGCCGCGCCGGCAAGTGCCGCACCGAGCGCCGCTTCCAGCTCTTCGGGGATAACCATATCCGCAAGCACGCCGGAAGCGCCGCCGGCCTGGTCCGGCATGGCAAGGGCCAAGCCTGAAGCGGCACCCGCGTGCTGTGCCGCCTCCGAGCGCGCCATGTCGCATCTGTGCCGGGCCGCCGCGGAGTCCGCTTCCGCCAGGTGCCACGCCGCCTGGGTTGACTGCAAGGTGGCTGCGCTGTCCGTCAACGCGGATTGCGCATCTGCCAGCGCCTGTGCGCTTTCGGCCAGCACCGCCGGATCCAAGGCGGCCGCTTCCGCTTCTTGCAGCGCGGCCAACGCTGCGGCGTGTTCCTTGCCGATGCGCAAGGCGCGCGCCTCGGACTCCGCCATCGCCGCCCCGGCGCGGGTGGCAGCGGCCCGCAGGTCGGCCTGGGCGCGGGCGGCCTCTGCCGCGTGCTGGCCGGCGGCAGAGGCCGCCTGCTCGCAGGCTTCCAGCCGGCGCGCGCACCTCTCGTAAGCGGCCAGAGCGGCGTCCGACTCGCCTTGGGCCGCTTGCAGCCCGTCCGCACTGATTTGCCTGGCGGTCAGCGCGTCCAATGCCTGGCGTGCCGCGTCCAGCGACTGCGCCAGGCGCTGCCTACGCTGTGCCGCTTCGTCCCTGCGCTGCAACGCCGCCGTCTGTGCCGCCTGAGCCTGGCCCGCCGCCACGCGCAGCTCGGCATGGGCGTGTGCCGCGTTACTGCGCGCCTGCTCCGCCTGATCCAACTTCTGCCGCGCTCCGGCCAGCGCCGTCCCGGCCTCGGCCAGTTCCGTCTCGGCCGCCACCATGATCTCGGGTGCCACAATCGCCGTCTTGGACGCTGCGTAGTCGCTGGCCGCGCGCGCCTGCTGCGCGCGGGCTGTGTCCATCCGCTCGGACGCGGCGGCGTGAATCGCGTTTGCCTGCGCGCTTGCCCGGTTCGCTTCCATCGCCGCCTGGCTAGCCGCATCGCTTGCCAACCGCGCCGCGTTGGCGCGTGTTCCTGCCACGTGGCACGCGGTTTCCGCTTCGGCCGCCTCGTCCGGCAGCAACGTCAGAACCTGCTCCAGCCGGTCTGTCTCGCCGGCCAGACGCGCGACCGAAGCGCCGGTATCTGCGCGCGCCCGCTCCGCAGCCACAAGGTCGGCCTCTATTTCCAGCAGCCGGCGTTCGGCCTCTGCGGCGTCCGTGGCCGCGCGCGCCGATTCGGCCGCTAGGCCCTCGGCTGCCATGCGCCGGCGTTCCAACACCCTGGCGGCTTCGGCAAGCCTGCCGCGCAAGGCGGGCAGGGTGGCTTCCGCCGCGTCCAGTGCCGCTTCGGCGGCTTCGGCCTCCGCGCGTGCGGCAGAAGCGGCCACGCCGGCTTCCGCATGCGCCGCCGTGGCTGCGCGCGCCTGTGCCTGGGCGGCGGCCAGCAGCACGGCCAAGTGTTCTGTCTCCGCCGCGCGCGCCAGGGCAGAGATGTTGCGGTAGCGCGCAGCCTGGCGGGCCTGCTTGCGCATGCCATCTTGCGCGCTTTCCAGCTGGGTCCGCAGATCGTCGGCACGCGACAGGTTTTGCTCGGCGGCGCGCAATTTCAGCTCGGCCTCGTGCCGGCGGGCGTGCAGGCCGGTGATGCCAGCCGCCTCCTCGAGCACCTGCCGGCGTTCTTCCGGCTTGGCATTGACCAGTGTGGCGACGCGCCCCTGGCTGACCATTCCGCTGGAGCGCGCGCCGCTGGCCAGGTCCGCATACAGCGTCTGCACGTCGCGCGCCCGCAGCTCCCGCCCGTTGGCGCGGAACTGCGAGCCGGCGCCGCGTTCGATGCGCCGCGTCACCTGCATCTCCGGCTCGTTTTGATACGGCTCCGGCAGGTCGCCGGTCAGCGTAATCGTCACCTCTGCGAGGTTGCGGCTGGCGCGCGCCGTGGTGCCGGCGAAGATCACGTCGTCCATCTCGCCACCGCGCAAGCTGCGCGCGCTGGTCTCGCCCATCGCCCAGCGCAGCGCCTCCACCACGTTGGACTTGCCGCAGCCGTTCGGTCCCACGATGCCGGTCAGGCCTGGCAGGATGTCCAGGCTGACCGGCTCGGCGAAGCTCTTGAAGCCGGCGATGCGCAGCCGGGCGAGCTGCGCCGTCACGGGACCGGCTGGGGCATCAGAGGCCGGCCATCTTGGCGAACGCCGCGTAGCTCACCCCGGCCTCACCGGTGTGGGACTTGCCGTTGACGATGAAGGTCGGCGTCGAATCGATGTTGTAGGTGTCCTCGGCCACCTTCTGGTCAGCCAGAATGGCAGTCTTCAGCGCGTCGTCTGCCACGACGCGGTCGAACGTCTCGCGCGGCATGCCGGCGAGTGCCGCCATCTTGGCCAGCTCTTCCTCGGGGTCCTTGCTGCGGTCATAGGCCCAGCGCGCCTGGCTGGCGAACAGCGTGTCTTTGAACGCCTCGTAGCGCTCGGGCGGCAGGCTGCGCGCCACCATTGCGGCCATCAGGTCGACCTGGTCGCGCGGGTATTCCTTGAACACGAAGCGCAGCTTGCCGGTGTCGATCAGCTTCGTCTTGATCTCGGGGAACACGTCAGCGGCGAAATGCGCGCAATGCGGGCAGGTGAAGGAGAACCACTCCGTCACCGTCACCGGGGCGTCCGGCTTGCCCTCGGCGCGGTCCGCCATGCGGGGGTCGGTGGCTTGCGCGGCGTATGCGGGCAGGGCGGCGGCGGCGAGCAGGGCGCCGGTGGCGGAGAGGAGCAGGCGGCGGGTGGGGCGCATGAGGGCGGGTCCTTGGCTTGGGGATACCGGACTCATGGCGCGCTGGCCTGGGGGGCGCAACATACAAAGGGGAAAGAAAGGAAGGCCTTCTTTTTTTCAAAAAAGACGGCCTTCCTTTCTTGCTCCACCGGCACCCCCGCGACTCGCGTTCACCCGATCTTAGCGCACGCACGCTAAACCTTGCGAAGACCCAAGGCCGGCCCAAACGAGCCAGCCCCACCAGGCCTGCGAAGCCGCGAAAAGCGGGCCTCGCAATATGGCCGGCCGCGCAGGACCGTGCATGACCACAGACAGCTGGACGGGCGTCTCCGCCGATTGGAGCAACGCCGCCGATTGGAGCGGCGGCATGCCGTCGGCCACCACCACGGCCACGATCGGCGGGCCGGGCGCCTTCCTGGTCACGCTGTTCGGCACCGGCGCGGCCGCGGCGCTGAACCTGACCGCGGCGGGCGCCGAGTTCTACGATGCCGGCGTGCTGAACCTGGCCGGCACGCTGTCTTTGCAGGCGGGCACCCTGGCGCTGGCGTATGGGGAGATTGCCGGCGGCACGCTGGCGCTGTCCGGCGGGCAGTTCCTCTCGACCGGCGGCACGCTGGCGGGGGTGGCGGTGCAGGGAACGCTGTCGCTGTCCGCACCAGAGGAGAGCCTGTTCGTCACCGGCGGGCTCTCGCTGGCGGGCGCGGGTGGGTCAGGGGCGGGCAGCATCGCCCTCACCGGCGGCTACGCGTCGCTGGATTTCGTGGGTACGCAGACGCTGAACAACGCCGTGGTGAGCATAGGCGCCAGCGGCGCGCTGCCCGGACAGGGCGGTGCCGCCACCCTGGCGGTGGTGGCTGGGGCCGGCGCCACATCGGCGGCCACGCTTACGCTCGGCGCCGGGCTGTGGCTGCGCGGCGTGTTCGGGCAAGGCCAGATCGTGGTGGGCGGCGCCAGCCCGGCAGGCGCGGGCAGCCTGCCCGGCGCCCTGGTCAACGCGGGCACCATAACCGCGGCGTCTGCCGGCGAGACTCTGACGATCACCGGCAACGGGGCGTTCACCAACCAGGGCACGATCGGCGTCAGCAACGGTGCCACGCTGCAGATCAGTACCGGAAGCTTCACCAACACCGGCACCATCACCGTGGCCGGCGCCACGCTGTCACTGGGCGGCACGTTCGCGTCCTCGCTGCTCTCCAGCCTCGGAGCGGTCACGCTCAGCGCGGGCCAGATCCAGCTTGCCGGCACGATGCAGAACTACGGCGGCACGCTGGCGCTCGGCGCCGGCTCCAAACTGGGCACGGCGTTCGGCGCGCTGTCGCTGACCGGCACGATCGCGGGCGGCAAGGTGGCCGATGGCGGCGGCGGGCTCAGCTTTGCCGGCGGCACCGGCGTGTTGGACGCAGTGACGTACGCGGGCGCGCTGAACCTGTCCGCCGCGGGCGCGGGCGTCACCCTGACGGACGGCGCGCAGGTCACGTCGGCCAGCGGCGGCGCGGGCAGCATCGCCGACACCGGCAGCGGCAGCGCGCTCCTGCTGCGCGGCACGGAGGCGCTTGGCAGCATGCAGATCGCCCTGGGCAGCGCGGGCGCGGCCGCCGTCATCGCCACCACCGATCTCTGGCTGGCAAGCACCGCCACCACCGCCACGCTCGGCGCGCAGACGAGCGTGGTCCAGCAAGGGGCCAACGCGGCGATCGAAGCGCTCGGGTGGAGCGGCGTGCCCGGGTTCGGCGTGGCGGACACGCTGGTGAACCAGGGCACCATCACGGCGGCCTTCTCCGGCGGGCAGATGGCGCTGAGCGGCTACGGCACGATCATCAACCAGGGCACCATCACCGCCGCCGGGGGCGACACGGTCACCATCGCCGCCGCGCAGTTTGCCAACACGGGAACGCTCGTGGCTGGCGCGGGCGGCACGATCCTGCTCGGCGCGCAGGCCGGCGTGTTCGGCACCGCTCCCACCTGGTCCAACACGGGGCTGATCGCCGTCTCCGGCGGCACGCTGGCGCTGGGCGGCGCGTTCAGCACCGGCCAGCTCGGCACGATCAGCCAAACCGGCGGCAGCATCAGTCTGGCCGGCACGCTGGCCAACAGCGGCGCCACGCTCACTTTGGGCGGCTCCGGCCCGGCCGCGATCCAGGCGATCAGCCTGGGCGGCACCATCGCCGGCGGCACTGTCATCGACCAATCCGGCGCCCTGCTCGCCGGCACAGGCGGCGGCGCGCTGCTGGACGGGGTCAGCTACCAGGGCACGCTGGCACTGACGGGCGCCGGCACGTTCCTGCGCGTGCGGGACGGCTTGGCGCTCAACGGCGTGGCCGAATTGCTAGGCGCCGGCGCGGTGCTGGATTTCCAGGGTTCGCAGACCCTCAGCCAGGCCCGCATCATGCTAGGTGCCACCGGCACCGCCGCGGCGCTGGACGTGGCGCACGACCCCGCGCAGTCGGGCGGCAGCACGCTGGTGCTCGGCACCGGCGTTTCGATCACCCAGGCCGGCCAGCTCGCGGTTATCGGCCGGCCGGCCGGCACCGGGATTGCCGGCGACATGATCGTCAACGAGGGCACCATCACCGCCGGCGTGGCCGGTGGCACGCTGACCCTGGGCGGCCCCGGCTTCACCAACCAGGGGAGCATCGTGGTCGGCCAGGGCGAGACCCTGGTCATCGCCACACAGGATTTCGCCAACACGGGTGTCATCGCGGTGAACGGCGGACTGCTCTCCATAGGCGGTTCGCTGACCCTGGCGGAACTAGGAAAGGCGAGCCTGACCAATGGCGCCCTGTCGGTTGCCGGCACGCTGGACCTCGGGCAGGGCACGCTGGCCATCGGCCTGGGCAGCAGCGTGGGCCGTGTGGTGCTGACCGGCACGATCGACGACGGCACCATCACCGATGCAGGCGGCGGCCTGGCACCGGCCGGGAGCGCCACGCTGAACGGCGTCACCTATGACGGCACGCTGGATCTGAGCCGGCCGTTCGCCCAGCTCGCAATCTCCGGCGGCGTCACCGTCAACAACGCGTCCGGCGGGAAGCCCGGTACCATCCTGGTGACCGGCGCGCAGTCCAAGCTGCTGGCAACCGGCAGCGAGACGATCAACTCGGCGCAGATCTCGCTGGGCAGCGCGGCACAGCTCTACGCGGGCCAGAAGCTGGCCGCGCCCGAGCTCGACGCCGCTGCCGGCGTGCAGCTGACCCTCGGTCCCGCCACCACGCTGAACCTGTCGGGCACGGCGGGCACGCTTGGCAACGCGGGATATGGCCAGTGGAGCGACAGCATACTCAACCTGGGACAGATATCTGCGACTGCGCCCGGCACGCTCAGCCTGGGCTCCACGTACTTCACCAACGCCGGCACGCTCAGCGCCTCGGGGGGCGGCATACTGGCCCTGGGCGACGCGGGCTTCGTCAACACTGGCACCCTCAGCATAGGTGCGGGCTCCGCCGCGGCCGTGACGCTCTACAACTACTACGCTTCGCCCGTCTCGGGGCCGAGCGTGTTCAGCAACAGCGGCGTGATCGCCATGCAGGGCGGCATACTGCAGGAGCCGACGGGCAACGGCCTGTTCCCGCAGGTGCCGCTGCTCAACCTGGCGGGCGGGGACATCGTGGGAAGCGGGCAGATCTACGCCGAGATCGCCAACGGCGGCACCATAGAAGCGCGCGGCACCGGGCTATACCTGGCGCAATCCGTGCTGGGCACCGGCGTGTTGCAGATCGACTCCGGCGCCATATTGGAACTGGGGGCTGGCGCGCCGACCAGCCAGACCGTCACTTTCGCCAGCAGCACGGGCACGCTGAAGCTGGACCAGCCGGCCAGCTTCGCGGGCACGCTGAGCGGCCTGACCGCCGGCGACCTGATCGACCTCCCAGGCGTGGTACTGACCGGCGTGGGCCTGAACAGCGGCACGCTGGTGGCCAGCACGGCCACGCAAAACTACCGCTTCGTTGGCACCACGCCTTTGGGCGGCGAGCTGTCCGCGGGGCACGATTCGCATGGCGGCGCCACGATCAGCTTCACCGCGCAGACACCGGGCGCCGGCAGCATGCCGGCGCTGATCGGGGTCGGGCAGGCTAGCATGCTGTTCTGGGCCTCGCCGGCCGGCGACGAGTTCCAGGGTATTTCCGCCAACCTGACGGGCGCGCATGTCAGCAACTGGGGCAACGCCGACAGCCTGGACATCATCGACCTCAACCCCGCCAGCGCCACGCTGACCGCGCTGCAGACGACGGGGCTGGACACGCTGACCATCAGCGACGGCACGCACACGGTGAGCGTGGGGCTGACCGGCACCTACGCGAACGCCGGCTTCCATTTGGTCAAGGATGGCCACGGGGGCACCACGCTCACCTATCACGGCTGAGCAGCACCGCTTCGCACCGGCGCGGGTATCGTTTATCCTGCCTTCGATGTGTCCTGTGACAGGCCCGAAGAAAGCAAGCAGTCCTTTTTTGAAAAGAAGGACCAAAAAACTTTTGTCTCCCTCGCCTCCGCCGGCAGACGGCGTGTCCCGCAACAGGCCGCGGCGGCTGAAGCAGCGCGGGGACAAAAGTTTTTTGCTTCTTTTTTTCAAAAAAGAAGGCCTTCCTTGCCTTGCCTGCTCTTCCTCATGAGCCAAGCCCAGCCCCTGCACCCACGCTTCCCCGGCGACCTTGAAGAGCAAGGCGTAGTTCCCGTAGGCCTCCCCGTGAACGTGGGCGAGGTGCAGGACGCGGCGGCGTGCGCCCTGCTCTCCGGATTCCAGAGCCTTGGCGACGATTGCGAGTTCGGCCTGGTGCAGCGCCGCTACGGCGCCGAGCAACTGGCCCTGCTGCGC
Source organism: uncultured Acetobacteraceae bacterium (assembly GCA_964244695.1). Taxonomy (GTDB): domain Bacteria; phylum Pseudomonadota; class Alphaproteobacteria; order Acetobacterales; family Acetobacteraceae; genus BOG-908. The sequence continues at coordinate 6,446 of CAXTJZ010000066.1, read as the reverse complement.
TGGGTGACACTGTCGCCAGAGACGCTGACCAGTTTGCTGGACCGAAGGCTCGACGGTTTCGGCGACCCGGACCGCACCGACATCTACGTGGCGCCGTGGGGCGAGCTGATGGCGCATGACCTGACCTACGGGATCAGGATGCACAGCTTCGTGCAGAAAGGCGGCGTGGACCTGGCCCGCTTCAAGCTGAACCATTGCCGGCGCATGGGATTCCTGAAGACCAAGCTGTTCGAGGACCTGGTGTCAGGCGAGAAGCTGTTCGTCTTTAATGGCGGGTCGGCGATGACCGATGCGCTTGCGGCGGCACTTCAGGCCAGCCTGCGCTCGTATGGCGCGCAACGCCTGCTGGCCGTAGGCGTGGCGAACGCGGCCGATCCGGCGGGCACGGTCCGGGTCGGGCCAGGCGGCGTGCTGCGAGGGTATCTGAGCCGGCGCGGCAAGACGCCCACGGCGGGCGGGCATCGGTGGGACATAGATTTTGCCGGCTGGGTACGGATTTGCGGGACGGCACGGTTGCTGGCGGCACTGGATTAAGCAAGCCGTCCTTTTGACAAAACGACCAAAAAACTTTCATCCCCGAGTACGCGTGGTGGTTCACGTGCCGTGTCGCCGATGGCGCCGGCAGGTAGCAAAAGTTTTTTGCTTCTTTTTTTCAAAAAAGAAGGCCTTCCTTGCCTAACCGACCAGGAGCAACACATTGCCCGAATTCAAGAGCACCGGAAGCTACATAGCGTCACGCGACCTGGAAGTGGCGGTAAACGCCGCCGTGGCCCTGCAGCGGCCGCTGCTGGTGAAAGGCGAGCCCGGCACCGGCAAAACCGTGCTGGCCCACGAGGTGGCGGCCGCCTTGGGCATGCCGCTGATCGAATGGCACGTGAAAAGCACGACGCGCGCGCAGCAGGGATTATACGAGTACGACGCGGTGAGCCGGCTGCGTGACGGCCAGCTGGGCGACGCGCGTGTGCACGACATTGCCAATTACATCGTGCGCGGCAAATTGTGGGACGCGTTCGCCGCCGAGCAGCAATCCGTGGTGCTGATCGACGAGATCGACAAGGCGGACATCGAGTTCCCCAACGACCTGCTGCTGGAACTCGATCGCATGCAGTTCTTCGTCTACGAGACGCGGGAGACGGTGCGCGCGATCCGGCGCCCGGTGGTGATCATCACGTCGAACAACGAGAAGGAACTGCCGGACGCATTCCTGCGGCGCTGCTTCTTCCACTATATCCGCTGTCCGGACCGCCAGACGCTGGCGCGTATCGTGCAGTCGCATTACCCGGACATAAAGCAGGAGCTGGCGCGCGAGGCTTTGACGATGTTCTTCCGCGTGCGCGAGTTGCCGGGGCTGAAGAAGAAGCCGGCGACTAGCGAGTTGCTGGATTGGCTGAAGCTGCTGATGATCGAGGACATGCCGGCCGAGGCGTTGCGCACGCGCGAGAAGACGGTGGTGATCCCGCCTTTGCATGGGGCGCTGTTGAAGAACGAGCAGGACGTGCATCTGTTCGAGCGCTTGGCGTTTATGGCTAGACGGGAAGGGTAGGCAAGCAAGGTCTTCTTTTCTGAAGAAAAGAAGCAAAAGACTTTTGACTCCGCTGTCGCGGTTCTTTCCTGTTTGGCTTCGGAGGGCTTGTCCGAGATGTTTGCAACCTTTGTCCAGCAACTTCGCAGTGCCGGCCTGCCTGTCTCCATCACCGAGTACCTTTCGCTGATGGGCGCGATGAAGGCCAATGTCGCAAACTACGACATCGAAGATTTCTACTTTCTCTCCCGCGCCACGCTGGTGAAGGACGAACGCCATCTGGACCGGTTCGACCGCGTGTTCGCAACCGTGTTCAAGGGTCTGGAAAAGGCGCCAGGTGATCCGGCGACGGACATCCCCGAGGAGTGGCTTCGCAAGATCGCCGAGAAAAACCTCAGCGCCGAGGAGATGGCCGCCATCGAGGCGATGGGCGGGTTCGAAAAGCTGATGGAGACGTTGCGCCAGCGCCTGGAGGAACAGAAGGAGCGCCACCAGGGCGGCAACAAATGGATCGGCACGGGAGGCACCTCGCCGTTTGGTGCCTACGGCTACAACCCCGAAGGCATACGCATCGGGCAGAAGGAGTCACGCCATCGCCGCGCGGTGAAGGTGTGGGACAAGCGCGAGTTCCGCGACCTGGACGGCGACACCGAACTCGGCACGCGCAACATGAAGATCGCCCTGCGCCGCCTGCGCCGCTTCGCCCGCCAGGGTGCCGCCACCGAGCTGGATCTACCCGGCACGATACATGCGACAGCCGCCAACGCCGGCTCGCTGGACCTGAAGATGATCCCCGAGCGGCACAACGCGGTGAAAATATTGCTGCTGCTCGACATCGGCGGGTCAATGGACGATTTCGTGCGCACCTCGCAGGAACTGTTCTCTGCGGTGCGCTCGGAGTTCAAGCACCTCGAACATTTCTACTTCCACAATTGCGTCTATGAGCGCGTCTGGCGGGAGAACCGCCGGCGTGACGAGACGTCGCTCTCCACCTGGGACCTGCTGCGCACCTACGGTCCGGACTACAAGCTGATCTTCGTGGGCGACGCTACGATGAGTCCCTATGAGGTGATGCAGCCGGGCGGCAGCGTGGAGCATTGGAACGCGGAATCCGGCCGCGTCTGGATCGACCGCCTGACCGCGCATTTCCGCAGCTCGGCCTGGTTGAATCCGGCCGCGGAGGAGTACTGGCGCTATACGCAATCCACCGTAATGCTACGTGATCTTGTGGCGCAGCGCATGTTTCCGCTTACCTTGACCGGGCTGGACGACATGACGCGGGAGTTGTCTCGGTAGGACAAGCAAGACCTTCTTGTTTGAGGAAAAGCAGCAAAAAACATTTATTCCGCTGTCGCGTGCTCTTGGCCAGTATCCGACTTAACCACGAGGATCCCGCTATGATTACCGTCCACCACCTTAACAACTCGCGTTCGCAACGTGTCCTCTGGCTGCTGGAAGAGCTGAGACAGCCCTACGAAGTCAAGCGGTACGAGCGCAACGCGCAAACCATGCTTGCCCCACCCGAGCTGCATGCCGTCCACCCGCTCGGCAAGTCCCCCGTCATCCCCGATGGCGCGCATACCATCGCCGAGACCGGAGCCATCGTCGATTACCTCATCAACACCTACGGAGAAGGTCGCCTCATACCGCCGCCAGGCACCGAGGAGCGTCTGCGCTACACTTACTGGCTACATTTCGCCGAGGGCAGCGCCATGCCGCCGCTCGTCATGACCCTCGTCTTCGGCGCGCTCCCGTCACGCGTGCCGTTCTTCATCCGCCCTGTCGCCAAACTCATCAGCGACAACGTGCAAAAAAGCTTTCTGCGGCCGAACATCGAAGCGCAGCTCAAGCTGGAGGAAGCCGAGCTCGGCAAGAGCGCCTGGTTCGCCGGCGATGAACTGACCGGCGCCGACGTGATGATGAGCTTCCCCGTGGAGGCGGCGAGCACCCGCGGCGGGTTGGGTGATGCCCCGAAGCTGAAGCAGTGGCTGGCCACGGTGCACGCGCGTCCGGCCTATCAGGCTGCGCTGAAGCGCGGCGGCAGCTACGCCTACGCCTGATCATCCCCGGGGCGGAAGCCTGTCCCAGTCACGTATGTGAATCCCACAGAAGTGCTCGCGTGTCTTCACCCGCGTAGCCGCCGTCATCTGACAGACGCGCGGCCTTGCTGGCACAATGTTCTTGAAAGGTTCCTATACGTTCATCATGGTTCCTGGCTGTGAACCGCTCGCCCCGAATGGAGACAGAAATGATCGGCTACGTGACGCTGGGAACGAACGACCTCGCCGGATCCGTCGCGTTCTACGACGCCCTCGCGAGGGAGATGGGCTTCGGCAGGATGATGGAGAACGAGAATTTTGTAGCCTGGGGCGAGCCGGGCGGTGATGCCGGGCTGGGGCTGACCAAGCCCCACGACGGTAAACCCGCCACTGTCGGCAACGGGGTGATGGTCGCTTTGGCGGCAAAAGACCGCGCCCAGGTTGATCAGATTTACCAGCTTGCCCTCAGCCTGGGCGGCACGGACGAGGGCGCCCCGGGAGACCGCGGCGGCGGCTTCTATGCCGGCTATTTCCGCGACCGCGAGGGAAACAAGCTGAACGCCTTTGTCATGGGCTGATTGGGTTACGAACGTGCCGCAAGGAAATGCGGCGCGGTGTTGGCGCCAGCCAATCGCGGCTGGATGCCGGGCGGTGTGCCGATCACCGACCCCGGATTGCAGCCAGCAACCGCCCGAGCGCATCCCCCAGCTCGCCCTCCACACCGTCCACCTTCTCCACCGCCACGACTCGCCGCGCTTGCGTCACGCAAGGCCCGCCCACCAGATCCTGCACAAACCGCAGCCGCTCCACCACGCGCCGCCCGGCATGCGTGTTGATCCGCTCGATCAGGGTTGCCGACAGGTGCGTCAGCTCCATCGCCACCGGCCCTGAACACGCGATCGTCAGCTGAGTCCCGCTCAGCCGCCGCGGCTCCGTCTCCGAAGCCAGACGCGGCCCCACGATCGTCGCCCACTCGCTCATCAGCAGCGCTCCGGACGGCGATTTCTTCTTGTAGGCCGCCCGCGTGAGCCCAGGCACCAGCTCGGCCAACCCGCGCGCCACGTAGGCGCGCCGCTCGAAACCTGCTGAGTTGTCAGAAGCCCCGTCTTTCGTCATGCACGCTCCTGCCATGCCGCAACCAGATCCCGCAGCACTTCTCGCCTGGTATGACCGCCACCGCCGCACCATGCCCTGGCGCGCGTTGCCTGGCGAGGCGCCGGACCCGTACCGCGTCTGGCTGAGCGAGATTATGCTGCAGCAGACCACGGTCGCCGCCGTCATCGGCTACTTCAACCGCTTCCTCGCCCGCTTCCCCACCGTCTTCACCCTGGCCGAAGCACCGTCGGATGACGTGATGTCCGCCTGGGCTGGCCTCGGCTACTACGCCCGCGCCCGCAATTTGCACGCCTGTGCCAAGGCGGTGGCCGCGTCCGGCGGCGCGTTCCCGCGCACGGTCGAAGGCTTGCTGGCACTGCCTGGCGTCGGCCCTTATACGGCGCGCGCCGTGGCCGCCATTGCCTTCGGCGTGCCCGTCGTTCCGGTGGACGCCAACGTGGAACGCGTCACCGCCCGCCTCTACAACATCGACGCACCCATGCCGGCCGCCAAAATCCCTATCGCGGCGGCCGCCGCGCGCCTTGGCGACCATGAAGCCGCCCGCGCCCGCGCCTCGGATTTCGCGCAATCCCTGTTCGATCTGGGCGCCACAATCTGCACCCAACGGCCCAACTGCCTGCTGTGTCCGCTGGCGCCAGGCTGCGAAGGACGCGCCGCCGGCGCCCCGCAAACCCTGCCACGCCGCGCCGCCAAGCCATTACGTCCGCTGCGCCACGGCGCGCTGTTCTGGCTGACCGACGCGCAGGGCCAGGTGCTCCTGCGCCGCCGTCCGCCGCAAGGGCTGCTGGGCGGCATGACGGAACTGCCGGGAACTCCTTGGCGCCCACTCGCCTGGACGCAAGCCGACGCCAGCCAGGCCGCCCCCATGCAAGCCGCCTGGCAGCATGCCGGCCAGGTGCGCCACGGCTTCACCCATTTCGAGCTTCATTTGGATGTGTTTGCCGCGAGCGTGCCGACGATCGAAGCCCCCGGCTTCCTGCGCCCCGCCGAAGCTTTGGCGCAGGAGGCGTTGCCGACGGTGATGCGCAAGGGGGTGGCGCTGGCGAGCAGCTTCACCCTGCAGCACGCGGCATGATCCGGCTTTACGCCCTTGTTGGGCTAAGTGGCGCGATAGCAGACAGAAGTAAGCAAGGCCTTCTTTTTTGAAAAAAAGAAGCAAAAAACTTTTGACTCCGCTGTCGCGGATCTGTCCGTCAATTCGCCGACCGGGAGCAGAAGTTTTTGGTTCTTTCTTTGAAGAAAGAACTGCTTGCTTCCTTAACTTAAAAGGAACCGCCATGGACCACACCGTCCCGCAGAACTGGCTTGGCTACACGGCAGAGGAGCACAATGTCTGGCGCACCCTGTACGCGCGCCAGACCGGAATCCTGCCCGGACTTGCCTGCGACGCCTTCCTGCAAGGCGTGGAAAAATTGGACCTGTCCGGCGGCATCCCCGATTTCGAGCGCCTGTCGGACCGCTTGCACGCGCTGACCGGTTGGCGTGTGGTGGCCGTGCCCGGCCTGGTGCCGGATGCGGTGTTCTACGAGCACCTCGCCAACCGGCGCTTCCCCGCCGGCCGCTTCATACGCGGCGCGCACCAATTGGATTACCTGGAGGAGCCCGACGTGTTTCACGACGTGTTCGGCCACGTCCCCATGCTCACGGACCCTATCTTCGCGGACTACATGCAAGCTTACGGCGAGGGCGGCCTGCGCGCGCGGGGTCTGGGCCGCCTGCACAACCTGGCGCGCCTGTACTGGTACACGGTGGAGTTCGGCCTCCTGCAG
>CAXTJZ010000065.1:6489-16643 GCA_964244695.1 uncultured Acetobacteraceae bacterium | reverse complement strand
CATGATGAGGGACTTCTTCGGCGAACTTGCCGTGTAACCCGTTCCACTCGAACCGGTAATGGCCAGAGTGTCAGCCATTGCCAGGCCTATGTTGGTGTTCGGAGTGTCTGCCGTGACCGGGGGTGAAATGTTGCTGAGCGCGGCTATTGCCGCGACTGCACCGGCGTTCCTGACCGTCACGCCTTTCACGGTGGCGTCGATCGGTGTCTCTGGGACGATAGTTGTTAAATAATTCGGGCTGGAGGTTCCAACACCGCCGAACGCGAAAACACCCACGCTCAACTGGCCTACGGTCTGTTCCAACGCTTCCATTTGCTGAATCGCCGTTACTGTAGCACTTTGCACTACATCGAAGCGCAACGTCTCGCCCGCCTGCCTTGCCACTCCGTAGTAGTCGGTCGGATTGGTCTTGGTGGAGGCAGCGTCCCAATGACAGGCAAAAGCGCAATACCAGCCTGTTGGTATTGTAAGGGGTAGGGCTGGGCTGGGAACACCGTTGACGAGAGTGAGGCCATACGAATTACTTGCACCATTCCAGCCAACTAAACCGTCTCCCCCTGCAATCAGCCTATCCGCGTTTATCGGTGAGTTCCCTGGCTGATTGATCCATGTCTGCTCGGCGGCTTGCAATATCGCCAGATCGGCGTCCGTGGCGGGCAGCATCATGGAGGAGGTATTGTCCAGCAGGAAATCCACTGTTCCATACCCGTGAACGGTGATGCTGACCGTGGCACTGCTAGCGATTGAGGCGTTACCGGCCCCCGTCTTCGGATTGATCCAGCTGAAAAAACTTGGCAGGATCTCGTTTATGGTCGCGGTGTACGCGATGGTCGCTTGAAAATTCTGGCCAGTTTGGACGATGGTTGGCGTTTCGGAGAAAGTCTTTGCTAGCGTCACAGCGCCGGCCTGTGCTGCCCACCACTGCGAAGCAGCAAGGTTTGCCTCGGACAAGTAGTTCGCCTGAGACTGACCTGCAGCGTAGCCAGACGCAGCCGTGCGGGCAGCAGCCATCGCAGTAGCGTCCGCCGCGAGATCAAGCTGGGATTTCGCCTGCAAAACCCAGCCGTAATCAATCACTAAGCTGGCCAGCATGATGATGGGGACGACGGAGGTGGCGAAGATCACCGTGACAGCTCCGGCCTCTCCCCGCATCCCGTAACGTCCGCGATACTTGATGGACGCCGCCAGAGTAGGTGGTAGCGCAACTGACATCAGGTGTATCCTTGCGATGTGCACACGACGCCACCCGAGCTGGCGCCCGCTGTGTTGTAGGTAATGTACTGTGCAACAATCGAACGTTGGTTAAAGTAGGCTGTCTGTCGCATAGTAAACGGGCCGATGAACTGTCCAAAGAAGGGTCTATATTTATACATTACATCGACAGTCAGCATGGAGGTAAGTGCGCTGGTAATCCCGGCTGTCGGAACAGTCGTCGGAACATTATTGACTATGACGGGGGAAGCTGACGCAGTTACTTGCGTGACCGTACCGCAGGCGCGAATGTAGGGTGCGCCGTATGTTAGCGGCACGCTCCATGCCATATTCGCCGTGTAGGAGGTGCAGGTAAGACCGGCTTCACAGGTCGAGGAAGTTGGCGTGAACACGATATCCGAGACGGTTACCGCATACCCCGGCGTGACACCGTTGGGCGTGTAGACCGCCTCTAAGCCAAGCGAGGGCATTACCGAAAAGATTACGCTGCTTGCCAAATTCAGTTGGGCGACCGTAAGCGTGGTCGTCTGATCCGGCTGTACTGACAACTGCGTCGCCATTAAGCCAGTCTGCTGCACCACCTGGTTAAGCTTTCTCAACAATATGATCGCTTGCGAGAGATCAACCATGCCCAACAGGAATACCGTCATGACGGGCGCCAGGATGCCGAATTCCATTGCGGCGGTCCCGGATCGGCAGTCCGACACCATGCGCGATACGGCCCATGACCGGGGGTCGACTGTCATGTCTTGCTTCCGCATACCGTCGAGGACGTTCCGAACGTTTCGTTTAGAAATCCGACTGAAGAGGTTGTCACGTGCACTCGGCTACTGCCGTTGCTGACCGACATGCTGGGCAGGAGGAGCCCCACTGCAGATACGGACGTGTAGATGGCCTGCATGAACATCGCGGTGTCTGGACTGCCAGGTGTAAACACGTACGACGAGGTGTTCAGGAGGCCGTTTGACAACGGAATCTGGCCGCCGCCCACTTGTTCATTCTGGTAATAATCGGACGTTACGACGGGGTACACCGTCAATGTAATCTGGTTACAGTTGAGAAAGCCGGAGATGATCGGACAAATGCAATCGGTTTTATACTGCGCAAGCGAAACAGCCGAGCTTCCCTGGCCGGTTTGTAAGCGCCGGGCACCTTCCTCAACTGCGTAATCGAGAGCAAGCTGCACGTAGAAATCCAGACCTAACTCAAAAAGGAATAGCAGAAAAAGCAGGAAGGGAACGGAGATGATGGCAAATTCCAGGGCTGTCGCGCCACGTCGCCCAGCAACAAGTCTGCGTAACCGGCGGTTCCGTCCGTGATCGTGGGTTTTAGCTTGCGACAATGCGAGCCGGTTAGTCATGCCGCTATTCCGACCGCCGTTGGCGTCGACAACACCATTATTGCTAGGTCGCCATCCTGAAACCGCACGCCTATGCACCTTCTAATTTTGCTTACGAAACCTGCCTAATCGCTTATAAACAAGACGATCGGGAAGCGCAACAGTTTGATTAACGGTCTGGGTTGGTTGGTTGCGGCGGTAAATGCGCCGGTCACTCTCCCCGTCCTGGTAGCCGCGTCTTCGGCCGCCGCCCCGGCCACCCTGTCACATGCGCCTCGAGCGCCCCGGCGCGGCGCTCGTCTATCGTACGCCCGCGCACCGAAACCCCGGCACTGTGCACGCTGTCGGGATCTCCGGACACAAGCGGGTGCCACCAAGCCAGTCCACGCCCCTCCGCTACCCGCCGGTAAGCGCAAGACGGCGGCAGCCAGTCGATGTCCACCAGCGCCTCAGGCGTAAGCTGGACGCAATCCGGCACCCGCACGCGCCGGCGCGGATAGTCCCGGCACTGGCAGCTCGTCCCGTCCAGCAGCCGGCAGGCAACGTTGGTCCAGGCGATCTCGCCCGTATCGTCGTCGCGCAGCTTGTGCAGGCAGCACCGCCCGCAGCCGTCACACAGCGATTCCCACTCGGCCTGGCTCATCTGCTCGAGTGTCTTGGTCTTCCAGAACGGCATCATGGCGCCATTCGGCATCCCCAGCCCAGAAAGGCAAGCGCTTCCTCTACCACGCACGCCGGCAACATAACCTGCCGACAGAAAACGGAAAAAATTTCGCTTCGCCTTCTCAAAGAGAAGATCTGTCTCGTCCCATCAACTCACGCGTTTTCGAAATGACGCGGCCGTCCGTTTTTGTTACAGCTACGCAGGCATGCTGTGGCAAGAAAGCTGGGCAGGGGAGGCGCAGCCGTAGCATGTCGGACAGCCTTACGCTCGGCAGGGAGCTGCGCCTGCATTTCGGGCAAGCCTGTTTCGATCCGGCCAGCCAGCGCCTGACCATGGGCGGCCAGATGGTGGCGCTGGAGCCGCGGCCGTTGGCCCTGCTCGGCCTGCTGCTGGCCAGGCCCGGCGAGGTGGTGACCAAGGACCGCATGCTGGACGCGCTCTGGTCGGACCGCACCGTCACCGAGTCAAGCCTGACGAAATGCGTGGGGCGCCTGCGCACCGCGCTTGGCGACAGCGAGCACGTCCTCATACGCACGGTACACGGCTACGGCTATCGCCTAGACCCGGCGTTCCTGGAGACGGCGGCGCCGCTCCCTCCGCCGGCGCCGGCAACCCCGGCAGCCGAGCCCCAGGCGCCTGCCCATGTCCGACGCCGCGTATGGCCGGCCGCCCTGGCCGGCTGCGCCGTGGCGCTCTGCCTGCTGGCCCTCGCACTTCGCCCCGGTCCGACGCCACACCCGCCCCCCGCCGAAGCGCAGGCGCTCTACCGGCGTGGCCTGCAGGACTGGGCGCAGCGCAGCCCAACCGGCCTCACGCAGGCAGTGGCCGAGTTCACCGCCGCCTTGCGCCTGGCGCCGGATTACGCCGAGGCGCATCTGGGCCTGGCCGGCTGCTACAACCTCCTGCCGGAATTCACCTCCCTGCCCAGCGCGCAGGCCTACCCGCTCGCCCGCGCGGAGGCCGCCCGCGCCATTACGCTCAACCCGAACCTCGCCCAGGCCCACGCCGCCTACGCCTTCGCCCTGTTCTGGGGGGACTGGGACTTCCCGCAGGCGATGGCGGAATACGCCCGCGCGCTGCGCCTGGCGCCGGACAACGCGCAGATCCACCACTGGTACGCCACCTCGCTGGACACCGCCGGCGAGCACGCCCAGGCGCTGGCCGAAATCGACCGCGCGCTCGAGCTGGACCCCTCCTCGCATGCCATACAGGCGGACCGCGGCCTGCTGCTCATCAACAGCGGGCACGTGGCCGAAGCCCGCACCGTGCTGACGGCAATCGCCGAAAGCACACCGGACTTCTCCTCCACTCACGCCTACCTCGCCGTGCTGGCGCTCGACACGGGCGACTACGCCGGCTACCTGCGCGAGTGGGCCATCCAGGCCCGTCTGCGCAACAACACCACGGACGAGGCGATCGCGCGTGCCGGGCAGGCGGGGCTGGCAACACGCGGGCCGGCAGGCATGTGGCAGGCGCTGCTCGATGCGCGCCTCGCCGGCTTCGCCATGGGCACAGTCTCGGCCGCCGACGTCGCGCGGTCCTACGCTGCCTCCGGTGACAGCCGCCAGGCGCTGGCCTATCTCAGCCTGGCGATCGACCGCCGCGACCAGACGGCGATCTCCCTGCTGACCTCGGCGGAGTTCCGGCCCTTGATGGGGGATCCTGGGATGGAAGTGCTGTTAGAGCGGTTGCGGCTGCGAAAGTAAGCGAGCGGTTGTCTACTCCCCTCTCGCCGGCACCCGAACAAAGGCAAGGCAAGCAGGTCTTTTTTGGAAAAAAAGAACCAAAAAACTTTTGACTCCGCTGCCGCGCCGTTCCGGACAGAACCGCGACAGCCGGATAAAAGCTTTTTGCTTCTTTTTTTCAAAAAGAAGGCCTTGCTTGCCTCGTTTGCACCTGCCGGCCCTATCCGGATACACAAGGCCACTGACTTACGTCCCAGAAAGAGCCGCAACGATGCCGCACATCACCTACATCGCCCATGACGGCACCAGCACAACGGTGGACGCCAGCGCCGGCATGAGCGTCATGCGCGCGGCCGTGATGAACGCAGTGCCTGGCATAGACGCGGAATGTGGCGGCGCCTGTGCCTGCGCCACCTGCCATGTGACGGTGGATCCCGAATGGGCCGCCCGCCTGCCGCCGCCGGCGCAGATGGAAGCCGATACGTTGGAACTCGTGGGCGAACCGCAGGCGAACTCCCGACTGTCCTGCCAGCTGACGATGACGGATGCGCTTGACGGGCTGGTGGTGCATACGCCGGCCAGCCAAGGCTAAGAAAAGCTTTCTCCGGCAAAAGACAGAAGCGCCTCACTTCGCTGTCGCACGCACGTCCGGCTGGCATCGACCGGGCGCAGAGATTTCGCTGTGAGAAAGAGCTGGTCTCCTGTCTTACACCCTTGGTCAACACCCAGCAGCATGCACCAGCGCTTAAGGTGGTCCATCGGCGACGCCCCCACCCACCTTACAAACGCAAAGCGAACATCGAGCGCGACATGCAGGCGCGCCCGCCTGTCCTGCAGCGTTCAGCCCGCCCCGGCTCCGCTTCAAGCTGCCAACGGCAGCGCCCACCTGCTCGTCCGCCAGTGCGAACAGCCAGCCTACGCCTGCGAAGCGTCTGCCAAGTTTGCATCGTCGCTTTTTGGCCATTTCGGCTTGGGCGGGAGATACCGGGCTGTTTTGTACGCCAAAGCAGGAGGTTCCCGCTCTTTTGCCAGGAGAGCAGCTCCTCTCCTATCCAAGCTTGAAGTTGCTTGCCGTCAGATGATCCGCGTTCAGGAACGTGATCGTCCCTGTCCCATCCGGCAGTGTCAGCGTATAATCATTCGGCGCGTATTCATGCAGGTCGCTGGCGATCTGCGCCGTGCTGGTGAACCCGCCGCGACCGTCGACGAAATCAATCACTCCCTTTGCATCGAAACCATTGATCGTCAGGTTGCCCGTTGAAGGAGTCGTCGACCCGCCACTGGGGTCACGCGCGTCAAGGAAAATGTCCAACCCCTTGGACAGATCATCGACATAGGCTGACGGCGCACCCGCTGCATCTATTGCACCGCTCAGATAAAGAACATCCGACACGCCGGAGAAAGTCATCGTAACCACACTGCTGACGGCCGATACGGTCTCATAGCCGCCGCCGCCGTCGATCGTCGCCTTGGCCGCCACCACCGAGACGGAGTCGTGTAGGCCGCCATCGGTGACCTGGATGGACGTCTGCCCCACGGGGTGACTGAAATCAAAAGTGTCATACCCCCGGCCGCCAATTACGGACACGGCGGCAACGCTGCCGGTGACCAGGTTGTGCGTACCGCCGAGCAGCACGTTTGCTTCGCCTCCCGTACCGCGTGCGCCCCCGATCAGGCTGACGGTGTCGTAGCCGTTGCCGGCCTCGATCTTTGTCCCATAGGAACCGCCCTGGATGTAATTATCCACGCCGTGCGTCACGATCGTTCCGCTCGTCGTCCCAAGCAGGAACGTGCCGTTGCCGGAACCACCAACCACGTCCAGCGTGCCGACCGCAGTGTAGGGTCCGTTGACTAACGTATCATCCAAGCTGTTATGCGAGCCGCTGAACGCCACCGTGTCCGAGTAAGGCGTGCCGGTATTACCGATGAAGGTCACCGTGTCGTTGCCGCCGGCCGCGCGCACGCTGTCGGTGCCGCCGCCGAACGAAAACCTGTTGCCGGAGCCCACGGCCAAGATCGTGTCGTTACCGTGGCCGAGCGTCACGTTGCTGCCGCCGATGTAGCCCACCACGCTGATATTCTCGTCGCCACCCGACACGGTGTCGCCCGTGCCGTCCACGCGCACGAAGTCCGTCAGCATCGTCAGGCCGTCCAGTGCCGTGCCGACAAGAATGTCGTTGCCGTTGCCGGACGTGGCCTTCAGGGTGTCGTCGCCGCCGCCGCCGGTGACCGTGTTGTCATCGCCGAACGCAAGTATGACGTCATTGCCGGACGTGCCCGTCAGTGTCGCGTGCCCGCCCGCAGGCCCTGAAATACGTGCCATGATTCGTTCCTAAAATGTAAGCTGTCTTGCCCGGCGCCCACGGTGAACGGAAGCTCTTCCGGCGGCCCTGGCGAGCGTATCACTGTTAGTTGAGCACTTTACGCGGATGGTGGCGGCGTGGAAGCGGCTTCAGAAGTAAGCAAGGCCTTCTTTTTTGAAAAAAAGAAGCAAAAAACTTTTGCTCCTGGCGCTGGATCTGTCGGTCGATCTCTCTTGAGGCACCGGTGTTGCGGAGCAGGGCCGCGTGCTCAGTTCCGCATGCGCACACCCAAGACGAACCCGAACAATCCCAGCAGCACCGTCCCGGCAACGGTCTGCAGGCTGGAGATCAGCACGCCCAGTTGGTCCGCCGGCCGCAGCGCCACCTCGCCCGTCCCGACAGACGTCATCGAATCCAGGCTGAACAGCAGGTAGTCGATCACGTTCAGATGCCCGTGCCCGGCCTCGCGCGCCGCCAGGCTGCCCGTCAGCCAGTATACAATGCAACAGCCGAGCCAGACGATGGCAAGCGCGCGCAGGATGCGCGTCAGGCTCTCGCCGTAATCGCACAGCCACTCGGCCGAGATGTCACTGACCCAGCGCAGCACGGCTAAAGCCGCCGCGGCCGGCGTGCCGTCGCGCACGGCCGCGGCGGCCTCCGCCCGGTGCAGGTGCTTGCCCATGCGGCGGCGGCGGCGAAACGCCCAGCTCGCATCCTGCGCGTTGCCCAATGTGCGGAAGTTCTGCTCCAGCACGATGTAGCCCTCCACCGCCGCTTCGTAGTCGCCCGAAACCTCCTCGCCTATGGCACCGCCCAGCTGGCGCGCGCGGAACCTCGTGCGCTCCAGCCAGGCGCCGGCGAAGCTGGCATGGGTCATGTTGCAGCCGGTCAGCACGATGTGCGGCAGCACGGCGCCGGAAAAATCCACGCCCGACAACACCGCGCCGTCCAGCATCGCGTCGCGCAGCATTGCCCCGCGCAGCTTGGCTCCCGTCAGGTCCGCCCGGCGCAGGCGCGCGCCCGTCAGGTCGGCGCCGGTAAAATCGCCGCCCGTCAGTTTCACCTCGTCCAGCAGCACGCCGCGCAGGCAGGCGCGCTGCGCCACCACGTCCCCCAATTGCGCGCCCCAAAGATCGGCGCCGGACAGATCCGCCCCATCCATGACGGCGCCGGTGAAATCGGCAAAGCGCAGCCGCGCGCCGGACAGGCGCACATCTTCCAGCAGGGCATCGGCAAAGCAGGCCTGGCCGGCATCCGCGCGTTGCAGGCTGGCGCCCGCCAGGTCTGCACCGCGGAACACCGCCTGCTCCAGCCGCGCACCGTCCAGCACGATGCCGCTGCACGCAGCGCCAGACAGATCCGCCTGCGACAGATCCGCACCTGCCAAATTGGCGTTGCGGAAGCTCGCCCCCGCTAACGGGGCGCCACGCAACCCGAGTCCGGCAGCCTGTACGCCAGGGCTGGACACATCCGCCGCATCGAAGCTGTGCGGCACCGCGCCGGCTGCCCCGCCTGGCACGAACCCGCCGGCAAACGCGCGCAGCGCGGCGGTCGTGTCCTGCGCTGACCCATCAGCCACCGCTTTGCGCCAGCGCCTCGATCTGTGTCAGCAGCACCGGGAAGTCGATCGGCTTCGGATGGTAGTCGTTGCAGCCGGCCGCCAGCGCCTTTTCACGATCGCCGGACATGGCGTGCGCGGTCAACGCGATGATCGGTATGCCGGACGTCGCCTTCTCCGCCTTCAGCAGTTTCGCTACCGACCAGCCGTCCAGCACCGGCAGGTTCATGTCCAGCAGCATCACCGCGGGCAACAGCGCACGCGCCTGTTCCAGTCCGGCCTGGCCGTCTGTCGCGACGCTGACGTCATAACCGCGGCGTTTGAGGCGGCGGGAGAGAAAATCCCATATCTCTTCATGGTCTTCCACAAGCAGCAGACGCTGAGCGGCCATCAGGCAGCGCCTTCTTTTTCGAAAAGAAGAAGCAGGTAGTTGCCCTCGAGCTGCCTCAGCCCCCGCGCGACTCCGGCATCAACCGGCCGTTGCAAATGCGAGGCAGCAAAAGTTTTTTGGTCCTTTTTTGCAAAAAAGGACTGCTTGCTTTCTCTCACCCCTCACCATGCGGCGTAAGCGCGCGCAGCTCCCCAGAAAGCTGACGCAAATTCGTCTGCCCCTTGCTGAGCACACGGTCCGCCCCCGCCAGCCGCTTGCGCTCCCCCGCATCCAGATCGCGCGCCGTCAGCACCACCACCGGGATGTCCGCGCAGCCAGGCCGCAGCCGCAATTCGTGCAGGAAGGTGAAGCCGTCCATAACCGGCATCGTCAGGTCCAGCAGGATCAGCTGCGGCAAGGCGCGCGTCACTTCGGCCAGCGCTTCCTCGCCGTCGCCCGCCTCGCACACCGTCCAGCCGTCACGTTCCAGCACCGTGCGCAGCCGCTGGCGGGCCTGAGGGTCGTCATCGACCACGAGTATCTCGCCGGCATCACCGCGGAAGCGTTCCATGACCGCGCGCAGCCTGTCCCACTGCACCGGCTTCAGCACGGTGTCGGCTGCCCCCAGCGAGGCGCCGAGCGCCGGCTCGTTCACGAACGTCACCATCACCACCGGGATCTTGGCCAGCTCAGGATCGGCCTTCAGGGTGCTGAGCACGGACCAGCCGTCCATCGACGGCATCATCACGTCCAGCAGGATGGCACGCGGGTGGGCGCTGCGCGCCATCTCCAATCCGGTGCGCCCATCCGGTGCGGAGCGCACGGCAAAGCCCTCGCGCTCCAGAAAGCGGGTCAGCAGCTCACGCTGCGCGTTGTCGTCGTCGATGACGAGCACGACGTGCTGGTCGGCGCCGTCATGCGGCGCCGCAGCCTCGGTTCCTTCCTCCGGTTGCTCCGGCAGGTCCGCGGGCACGCGTATGGTGAAGGTGGAGCCGGCGCCCAGCGTGCTGCTGACGGTGACGT
>CAXTJZ010000065.1:2066-6479 GCA_964244695.1 uncultured Acetobacteraceae bacterium | reverse complement strand
CAGCCGGCAAAATGCCCGGGTGATCGCCAGCCCCAGCCCGGTGCCGCCGAATTTGCGCGTGGTGGACGCGTCGGCCTGGGTGAAACGCTCGAACAGGCGGTCAACCTGCTCCTGGCTCATGCCTATGCCGCTATCGGCCACGCTGAACACCACCACCTCGCCCTCGCGCTCGGCGCGCAAGGTGATGGTGCCGCTCTGGCTGAACTTGGCGGCGTTGCTGACCAGGTTGAACAGGCACTGGCGCAGCTTGACCTGGTCGGTATGCATCGCCCCCAGCTCGCCCACCGCATCCAGCACAAGCGTGTTGTCCTTCTGGCGCACCAGCGCCTCCGCGGTGGAGGCCACGTCGCGCAACAACCCCGACACCTCGAACGTCTCGGCAAACGTCGTCATGCGGTCGGCCTCGATCTTGGAGAGGTCGAGCACGTCGTTGATCAGGCTGAGCAGATGACGGGCGTTGAACTTGATCTTGCCCACGTCGCCGAGCAGCGCCTGGTCGCCGCGCTCGCCCACATCCTCCTCGATCATCTCCGCATAGCCGATCACCGCCGAGAGCGGCGTGCGCAGCTCGTGGCTCATGTTGGCCAGGAACTGGCTCTTGGCACGGTTGGCCGCTTCGGCCGCCTCCTTGGCGGCGTTCAGCTCCTCCTCGGCGAGCCGGCGCTCGGTGATGTCCGTGTGCGTGCCCACCCATTCGCGCAACACGTCGTCGTCCATGATCGGCACGGCGCGCACGTCCATGATCCGCCACTCGGCGGCCGCGTTGCGCACCCGGTAATCGGCCGCGAAGATCGTGCAGCTCTGTACGGCGTGCTTCCAGGCGGCGACCGCCTCGTCGCGGTCGTCCGGGTGTATCGCATCGCGCCAGCCCAGCCCGGTGCTCTGCTCGTTCGTCTGGCCGGTGAAGGCGTTCCAGCTCCTCTGCAACCCGGTGAACTCGCCCTCCGGCGTCGCCGTCCAGACCATCGCGGCACTCGTCTGGATGAGCGTGCGGTAGCGCTCCTCGCTGTCGCGCAGCCGGCGCTCGGCGCGTTTGCGCGTGGTGATGTCGCTGACCACCAGCCCGGCCCCTTTCTGCGCGTCGGGCAGGGGGAAGAACCCGAATTCGTATTCATGGCGCATGGCGTCGGCCCGGCCGCGCACGGACACCTCCACGCCCGTCACCGGCCGGCCGGCCGGCAACGCCCGGCTAAGCCGCCGCTCCAGCGACTCGCGCACGTCCGGCACGATGTCCCAGAGGCTCCGCCCGATGTCGGTGCCCAGCGCTCGCTCGCCCATCGTGCCGAGGGTCTGGTTGACGAGCCGCAGGCGCATCTCGGCATCCAGGAAGCCCAGCCCGACAGGCGCGTGGTCCATCACGCTCGTCAGCAGCGCGGCGCTGGCACGCGCCGCCCGGCGCCGCTGCGTCGCAAGCAGGCCGATCGTCACGAAGGACGCCAGGATGCAGAGCGCCGCCAACGCGTCCAGCAACGGCCCGCGCACCGCCTCGGTATGGTCAGCAAGCGCCAGACGCTCGCCTGCCGCCTGCTGCAGCTCCGCCACCCGCTTGCGGACCGCATCCATGGAGGCCTTGTCCTGCCCGGTGCGTATCAGCGCCACCGCTGCATCCACGCCGCCCGTCCGCCGCGACTCGATCACCTGGCGGGCGAAATCCAGCTTCACCGCAATCAGCCCGGAAAGGATCCCGCGGCCCTGCAGGTCCGACCGCACGGCCGCCACCAGCGTCGGCACGTTCGCCAGGCCGCTGTTGTAGGGCGCCAGGTAGGTGTCCTCTCCCGTAAGCGCGAAACCGCGCTCTCCGGTCTCCACGTCCTTCAACTGGGAGAGCAGTTTCTCGGCGCTCACCAGGAGGTGGTTCTGCTGTCCTATGATCAGCCTGGCGTGCCGGTCAGAGATCACCGCCCCGCTGGCTGCCGCCAGCCCCATCACCAGCAACACGCCGGCCACGATGTTGAGCGCGCCTGGCGTGCGCAATGTACGTGTCATGAGCGGCACTCTCCCCTGGGGTGGTTACGCGCGTGCGGATGCGGCGTTGCCTCAAGGAAGGAAGCAGTCCTTTTTTGAAAAAAAGGACCAGAGGACTTTTGCTGCCTGTCGGGGACTGGCTGGTCAGGCACCTTGCTAGCCGTCTTCGCGTTTCAGGAGCACCTCGTCGATCTGCTGCAGCAGGGCAGGGAAGTCCACCGGCTTGGAATGGTAGTCGTCGCACCCCGCCTCGAGCGCCTTGGCCCGGTCGCCAGCCATGGCGTGCGCGGTCAACGCGATGATGGCGGTCTGCGCCTGCGCCGCATCCGCGCGCATGCGCCGCGCTACCGACCAGCCGTCCAGCACCGGCAGGTCCATGTCCAGCAGCACTACGTCCGGCGCCTCGGTGGCGGCCTGGTCCAGCGCCTGCTGGCCGTCATGGGCCAGCACCACATCGAACCCATGGCGGCGCAAGCGGCGGGAGAGGAAGTCCCACAGCTCCTCATGGTCCTCGACGAGCAGTATCTTGGTCATTTCCGCGTTTCGCCTTCCGTGTGTCTGCCAAGCGCGTCAGCGCGCCTGAAGATTGCTGCCTCGGAACTTTGGGCGAAGAAAGCAAGCAGTCCTTTTTTGAAAAAACGGACCAAAAAACTTTCATCTCCCCGCATTTACAACAGCCTGGTGCCGCCTGAAGAACCAAGCCGGTTGAGCCTGTGCGGGGACAAAAGTTTTTTGCTTCTTTTTCAAAAAAGAAGGCCTTGCTTTCTTGCGTCGCAACAAACAATCCCGCCCCGGGTTGTACCACCCGTCAGGGGACCAGCGCGCATGTCAGACCCAACACCCGAAGCGCCAGCCCAGCCACGCACCAGCGGCCTGGCCGCGCTCACCGCCGGCGCCATAGTCGTGGCCGCGCTGTATTTCGGGCGGGACCTGCTGGAGCCGATGGTCCTGGCCGTGCTGCTCGCATTCGTACTGGCGCCGCTGGTGGCCGTCCTGCAGCGCGCCAGGCTGGGCGCCACGTTGCCCGTGTTCATCGCCGTGCTGCTCGCCTTTGCGGTGATCGGCAGCATAGGCATGGTGGTCGGCAGGCAGATGACCACGCTGGCCGAGGGCATCCCGGCCTACCAGGCCACCATACAGCACAAGATCGCCACGCTGGACCTGGGCCCGGCGATGACGCGCGAGGTGCAGGGCTCGCTGCACTCCATCCTGGGTACAGCCAAGGATGCGGCCCCCGCGCAGGGCAAGGCCGCGGCACCCACCAAGGTCGCCGTGACCACCGCGCCGGCCACCGCGTTCGAGGCGCCGTCCACCCTGGTGATCGTGCGCACCGTGGCTCCTTCGTTGCTGGGCGTGCTGGCGACCCTGGGCGTGGTGCTGATCTTCGTCGTCTTCGTGCTGCTGTTCCGCGAAGACCTGCGCGACCGCCTCGTCCGCCTTGTCGGCCGGCAGGACCTGCACCGCACCATCCTGGCGATGAACGACGCCGCCCGCCGTCTGTCGCGCTTCTTCCTGTTCCAGGTCGCCATCAACACCGGCTTCGGCGGCTTCATCGGCGCGGGCCTGGCAATCAGCGGCCTGCCCAACCCGGTGCTCTGGGGCATACTGGCGGCGATGATGCGCTTCGTGCCGTTCATCGGCACCTTCATCGCGGCCACCCCGCCGGTGCTGCTGGCGCTGGCCGTGACACCGGGCTGGTCGCTGGCGGTGATCGTGCTGCTGCTGTTCGTGCTCAGCGAACTGATCATGGGGCAGGTGGTCGAGCCGCTGATCTACGGCCACAGCACCGGCCTTTCGCCGATCGCGGTGATCGTGGCGGCCACGTTCTGGGCCTTCATGTGGGGCCCCGTCGGCCTGCTGCTGGCCACCCCGCTCACCGTCTGCCTGGTGGTGATCGGCCGCCACGTGGAAAGCCTGGCGTTCTTGGAGGTGATCCTGGGCGACAGCCCGCCGCTGGACGCCGAGGAGACGTTCTACCAGCGCGCTTTGGAGGGCAACGCCCGCGTGCTGACCGAACAGGCGCGCGTTGCCGTCTCGCAGACTTCACTCGTCGAATACTATGACCGTGTGGCCCTGCGCGGCCTCGCTTTGGCCCAGGCGGACCTCTCGCGGGACGCTTTGGCCTTCGACCGGTTGGAAGCGGTGCACGCCCAGGTGGACCATGTGGTCAAGGCGCTGGGCGGACGCGCCGCCGCCGATCCCATAGCCGAGCCGCCGCCCTCTGCCTGGGGCGCGGCCGGCACCGTCCTGTGCATACCCGGCCGCGGCCAGCTGGACGATCTGGGCGCGCGCATGGCGATGCAGGTGCTGCGGGCCGCAGGCTTCGGTGCGCTGTGCGAGAGCAACCTGATCCTCGGCGCCCGGCGTGGCGACGCACCGGATGCCGCGGCCCCCGCTTATGCCGAAGCCCGCCTGGTCTGCCTGTCCGTGCTCGAGGAGGGCAGCAGC
>CAXTJZ010000065.1:0-2056 GCA_964244695.1 uncultured Acetobacteraceae bacterium | reverse complement strand
CGCGGCAGGGGACGTTGCAGGCGGCTTCAGGAAAGGGCGTGCGACTCTCCTACCTCAATTCGAATAGGCCGATTTTGGTGAGGCGAGTTGCCGCTATTCTCGACTGCTCTTCCATCTTAGGCGATCCAGCCGTATGTCGTTGTCGCGCTCTGGGCACCGTTCAGGTCAATCGTATTTTGCGTTGTCGGCAAAACGATCCAGGGATCGCTGCCTCCGTCCGGTAAGCGACGTCGCACGCTGCTTCTGACACCCTGGAAACGATACCGCTACGCTAGACCCGGTCTGGATACTGGCGGCTAACCACCTCGTCGTATTTCGCATCCGTCCGGGACGCCGGCAGCCCGGCAAGCGTATCGAACCACGCCACCCGGCTCTCCACGCCATACTGGTTGCGCGGTGGCGCTGCACCCGGGTCATCTAGACTGCAGATCGTGACGTTGATCTTGTCCGGCTCGACCGTGCCCTCGTAGGTCAGCGGCGTACCGCAGGCCGCGCAGAACCCACGGTTGGCAACCGAAGAGCTCTGGAAGTAGGCCGGCGTGCCCATGGTCCAGGCTAAGTCCGTTCGGGGCAGGGTGGCCAGCGCCGCAAACGGCCCGCCCACTGCTTTCTGGCACATCCGGCAATGGCAGATCTCGCCCGCAGGCAATGTGTAGAGTGCGTAACGCACGGCGCCGCACTGGCAGCCACCGCTCAACACGGGCGTACGTGACTCGGACACAGCGTTCTCTCCAGTGTAATCGGCTGTTTCATCGTACACTGAGAGAGGAGTTCTACGGCAGCCTCGTTTATGCTGCGCGTAACCCGGAAGGTCACATCTGGAGATTCAACCAGTTCGTCCGCCCCCCGACCCGGGCGGAACCGGCGGCGCGCAGCGACCTTGCGATGGCGGGCTGGACAGGCTGACAGGCAAGAAAAAGCCGCCGGCGATCGCGCGCCGGCGGCTCTCTCCAGCCTGGATCACTCCGGCAAAACGCCGGAGCTGATCTCACATTTCGGAAACGGCGCCCGCTTCCGGACCTTTGGCGCCCTGGCGGACGGAGACGCGAACCACTTGGCCTTCGTTCAGCGTGCGCAAGCTACCCAGGACGGACATATGAACGAAAATGTCCTTGCCACCGTCCTGTGGCGCAATGAAGCCGAACCCCTTGGTGGGGTTGAACCACTTCACGGTTCCTGTCGTCTCGACCGTGGGGCCGGACGGTGCGGCGCGATCCTGACGCGGGCCAGCCGGCGGACGCGACGAGCGGGCAGGGGCTGCCGTGCTCTGGTCCACACTCACCACCTCGGTCACCTGCAGGCCCTTCTGGCCAGGGCCAACGCGCACTTCCAGGGAGGCACCTTCGCCAACGCTATCATGTCCGGCACGCTGCAACACCGCGCAATGCAGGAAGGCATCGCCAGAGCCGTCGCCCATGGCAACGAAACCGAAGCCCTTCTCGGAATTGAACCACTTCACGGTTGCCGTGAGGGTAGGGCCGAAAGCTGCCGGTGCGCCGCCGGAGCGGTTGCCGCCGCCGCCGTTCAATGCGCCCCAGTTGATGTCTGGTGCGGAGGGCTGGTCGTCATCGAAGCCGCGGCGGCGCGGCTGGTAGGGTCGGCGTGCAGGTTGGGACATTCTCTCATTTCACAAAACAACGCGAAGAACACATGTTGCCTCGCGAACGCTAATCAACCTACTTCATAAACGTGACATGCGGAAGTCACAGTTTAGCGGGTTAGTTCCCGCGCAAGTTGAATAACCGGCGCGCCACCCAATCCGCGCGTTCAGTGAATACTAGGGCGTTCACCTCATTCATCAGGCGGCCGACGCAAATCGGCCGCCTGATGCGTTCGCAAACTCCGTGTCAGTGCGTCTTGGTGCCGACGATCCGGCCACGGCCGTCATAGACGTATTGCCGATTCGCGCTTGCTGCCGCCTGCGTCCGGGCGGCGGCCACATCAGCATCCGTCTGCAGGGTGAGCGTCATGGTCTGGTTCGGCGCGGCACAGGTGTAGGTGTGCGTGGGCCGGCCGTTGCTGGCATCCAAATAGGGCGCCACGGTAAGGATCGCGC
>CAXTJZ010000064.1:1580-16786 GCA_964244695.1 uncultured Acetobacteraceae bacterium | reverse complement strand
TGCTGCTGCTGATGGACAGCGTCACCCGCTTCTGCCTGGCGCTGCGCGAGATCGGCCTGGCCGCAGGCGAGCCGCCTGCCACGCGCGGCTACCCGCCCAGCGTGTTCGCCGAGCTGCCGCGCCTGTTGGAGCGGGCCGGCCCCGGACCCGTGCTGGCGGACGGCACGGCCGGCCAGATCACGGCGCTGTTTACCGTGCTGGTGGAAGGCGACGACCATGACGAGCCGGTGGCGGACGCGGTGCGTGGCATACTGGACGGCCACGTGGTGCTGGACCGGCGGATCGGCGAAGGCGGCCGCTACCCGGCCGTGAACGTGGCGCGCTCGCTCTCGCGCGCTGCCGCCGGGTGCCTGACGCCGCCGCAGACCGCGCTGGTGCGCCAGGCGCGCGCCATGCTGGCCCTGCACGCGGAGATGGCGGACATGGTGCGGCTCGGCGCCGTGAAGCCGGGGGCGGACCCGGCGCTGGATGCCGCCCTGCAGGCCGTGCCGCGCATCGAGGCGATGCTTAGCCAGGGGCGGCACGAACCGACCGGCATCGAGGCGAGCTTCGCCGCGCTGCAGACTGCCGTCGGCGCGCCGGCCCGGGTGGGCTAGCGCCGCATGGCCGATACGCTCGCCACCCTGGCGCGCCTGCGCCGCCTGCAGGCCACCGCGGCAAAGCGGGGTCTGGCCGACGCGCTGCGGGCGGAGGCGGAGGCGGTGGCGGCCTTGCAGCAGGCCCGGCAGGCGCCCGGCCTGGAGGCGCGCCATGTAGCGGCGGAAGACGAGCGCCTGCTGGCCAGCGCGTTCGCGAACTGGCTGCCGCGCTCTGCTGCCGTCATACACGGCCAGACGCTGCGGGCGGACGCCGCGGCGCAGGAGCGGGGCGCGGCCTCGGCCAGGCTGCAGGCGGCGGAGGGGGCACTGGAAGCGGTGTGCACGCTGCAGGAGGAGCGGGCGGCGGTGGCAAGGCGGGCTTCGCTCAGGCGGGGGCAGATGCGGCTTGATGAGGCGGGGGTAAGGAAGGCAAGGCAAGCAGTCCTTTTTTGAAAAAAAGAAGGCCTTCCTTCCTTTCTCCCCGCCCGCCATACAAAGCGCCCCAACTCCGGAGCGCCGCCCCAATGCCGAACATCACCCTGCCCGACGGCTCGGTCCGCCGCTTCGAGGGTGCGGTGACGGGCACCGAGATCGCGGCCGCCATAGGGCCTGGCCTGGCCAAGGCTGCGCTGGCGATGAAGGTGGACGGACGCGCGGCGGACCTCTCGCGCAGCATAGAGGCGGATTCGCGCGTGGTGTTCATCACCCGGCGGGACCCCGAGGCGCTGGAGATGATACGCCACGACACGGCGCATGTGCTGGCCGAAGCCGTGCAGTCACTGTATCCCGGCACGCAGGTTACGATCGGGCCTTCCATCGAGAACGGTTTCTATTACGATTTTGCGCGCAACGAGCCGTTCCGGCCGGAGGATTTCCCGGCCATCGAGGCGCGGATGCGCGAGATCGTGGCGCGGCGCGCGAAGTTCGTGCGCGAGGTGTGGGATCGCGACGAGGCGATCGCGTTCTTCGAGGCGCGCGGCGAGCGTTACAAGGCCGAATTGATACGCGACCTGCCGGAAAGCGAGACGATCACCATCTACCGCCAGGGCGAGTGGCTGGATCTGTGCCGCGGCCCGCACATGCGCGACACCGGCGACGTGGGCGGCGCGTTCAAGCTGATGAAGGTGGCCGGCGCCTATTGGCGGGGCGACCACCGCAACGCGATGCTGACGCGCATCTACGGAACCGCGTGGCGGGACCAGAAGGAGTTGGATGCGCATCTGCACCAGCTCGAGGAGGCGGAGCGGCGCGACCACCGGCGCATCGGCCGCGAGATGGATCTGTTCCATATCCAGGAAGAAGCGGTGGGGAGCATCTTCTGGCATCCTAAAGGCTGGAAGCTTTACCGGACCGTCGAGGATTACATGCGGCGCCGGCTGGATGCATCCGGCTATGACGAAGTGCGTACGCCGCAGCTCGTTGATCGCTCGCTGTGGGAACGCAGCGGGCACTGGGAGAAATACCGCGAGCATATGTTCGTGGCCACGGTGGAGGACGAGGAGAAGACACTCGCGCTGAAGCCGATGAACTGCCCGTGCCACGTGCAGATCTTCCGGCATGGCTTGCGCAGTTATCGCGACTTGCCGCTGCGGATGGCGGAGTTCGGCGCGTGCCACCGTTATGAACCCTCGGGCGCGTTGCACGGGATCATGCGCGTGCGCGGGTTTACCCAGGACGACGCGCATATCTTCTGCACCGAGGAGCAGATCGCCGGTGAGACGGCGCGTTTTGTCGAATTGCTGCGCTCGGTTTACGCGGATTTCGGCTACGAGACGTTCCGGGTGAAGTTCGCCGACCGGCCGGACACGCGCGCCGGCGAGGATGCGGTCTGGGACCGCGCGGAAGCGGCACTGCGCGAGGCGTGCGCCATGGCCGGCGTGGAATACGAACTCAATCCGGGCGAAGGCGCGTTCTACGGGCCTAAGCTGGAATTCGTGCTGCGCGACGCGATCGGGCGCGACTGGCAGTGCGGCACGCTGCAGGTGGATTTCGTGCTGCCCGAGCGGCTGGACGCGGAATACGTGGGCGAGGACAGCGCGCGCCACCGTCCGGTGATGCTGCACCGCGCGATCCTGGGCAGCTTCGAGCGTTTCCTGGGGATCCTGATCGAGCAATATGCCGGGCGGTTCCCATTGTGGCTGGCGCCGGTGCAGGTGGTGGTGGCGTCCATCGTGTCGGACGCGGCGGACTATGCCGAGGAGGTGGCGGCCGCCCTGCGCGCAGGCGGCATGGAGGCGCGGGCGGATACGCGCAACGAAAAGATCAACGCCAAGGTGCGCGAGCACAGCCTGGCGCATGTGCCTGTGCTCGCTGTGGTGGGGCGGCGGGAGGCGGAGCAGCGCAGCGTGGCGCTGCGGCGGTTGGGCAGCGACGCGCAGGAGGTTTTGGGGTTGGAGGAGGCTGTCGCGATGTTGCAAGGTGAGGCGGAAGCGCCGGATGTGCGGCGGGTGAAGTAAAGAAAGGCCTTCTTTTTCGAGAAAAAGAAGCAAAAAGCTTTTACTGGCGCTGTCGCGGACCTTTCCACCCGGCGCGACAGCGGAGTCAAAAGTTTTTTGGTTCTTTTTTTTCAAAAAAGAACTGCTTGCCTATGATGAACGAAAAACACATCGAACTCAGAGTTGCACGGCTGGCGGACACCGACGCTGTCACCGCCGTCCTGGCCAGCGCCTATCCCGCGCTGCTGGCGCCCGACTATGATCCGGCGGTCCTGGCGGTCGCCTTGCCTTCCATGACGACGGCGAACCCCGGACTGCTCGCATCGGGAACGTATTACGTCCAGGTAGCGCCGGGCGGCCGAATCGTCGCCTGCGGGGGGTGGACACGCGCAGAGCCGGGCACGAACAGGATCGAGGATGAGGTTGCCCATGTCCGTCATTTCGGCACGCATGTCGACTGGATCAGACGGGGTTTGGCCGCCGGCATCTTTGCGCGCTGCAGGCAGGAGGCGCTTGCGGCAGGCGTCCGGACGTTCAGGTGCTATTCAAGCCTGGGCGCCGCCCCCTTCTACACCGCGCTGGGGTTCCGTATCGTCGAACGGATAGACCTCAGCATCGGCGGCAAGACCACATTTCCCACGATTGCAATGGTCTGGTCGCAGCGCGGCGGATAGGCTGGTGTCAGCGCGATGTCTGTCCGTGTAAGCCGCCTGCGTCAGCAACGCGCAACAACGGAGTCAAAAGTTTTTTGCTTCTTTTTTTCAAAAAAGAAGTGCTTTCTTCCTTCCTACCCGGACACCAAAGATGAAGTTCCTAAGAGCCGCAGCGCTAGTCCTGGTCCTGCTGGTCGCCGCCGCCGCCTTTACCCTGTGGCAGACCCTTCCGCCAGCCAACGCCACGCTGCACATCGCCGGCCTGTCCGCGCCGGTGGACGTAACGCTGGACCATTACGGCATCCCGCGCATACACGCCGCCAACGAACCTGATGCGGCCGCCGCACTCGGCTATCTTCATGCGCGCGACAGGATGTTTCAGATGGAGCTGACGCGGCGCGCGGCGTCCGGCCGCCTGGCGGAGATTGCCGGGGCACGCGCGGTGCGGGTGGACCGCATGGCGCGCATCTTCGGCGAGCGGCAGCACGCGGAGCAATCCTACGCAAGCCTGGCGCCGGAGCTGAAGGCGGTGCTCGTTGCCTACACGCGCGGCGTGAACGCCTGGATTTCCGAGCGCGGCCGGATGGCGGCGCCGGAGTTCCTGGCCCTTGGCGCGCCGGAGAAGTGGAAGCCGTCGGATTGCCTGTTGTGGAGCGAGACCGTCTCGCTATGGCTGGCGGACAACTACCGCACGGAGCTGTCGCGCGCGGCGATGGCGGGACACATCCCGGCGGCGCGCATAGGCGAGCTGTGGCCGTCCACGGACGCCACGGCGGCGCCGGACAGTTCCGGGCCGCCCGCAGCACCCGCGGCCGTCAAGCAGGGCTTGCTGGAACGCCTGCCCGCATTCCCGCAGCCCTTCACGCTGCCCGACGAGGCTTCCAACGCCTGGGCGGTTGATGGCAAACGCTCGGTGACCGGGTCGGCCTTGATGGCGGGCGACCCGCATCTGCAGTTCGGCTTCCCCGCGCTTTGGTATCTGGCGCGTATCGAAACCCCGGGTGGCGTGCTTGTCGGCGCCACGGCGCCGGGCGTGCCGTTCCTGGTGATCGGCCGCAACGCGCATATCGGCTGGAGCTTCACCACCACCGGCATCGACACGCAGGACGTGTTCATCGAGCGCGTGCTGCCGGATGGCCGCTACGCCACGCCGGACGGGCCGATGGCCTTCGCCACGCGTGACGAGGTGATCCATGTCCGCGGCGCGGCGGACGTGCACGTGAAGGTGCGCAGCACGCGCCACGGTCCGGTGATCAGCGATGACGGTCCGGACGGGGCGAAGTCGGAGCCCGTGATGGCCGTGGAGATGGCGCAGTTC
The DNA here is from genome assembly GCA_964244695.1 of uncultured Acetobacteraceae bacterium. GTDB lineage: Bacteria > Pseudomonadota > Alphaproteobacteria > Acetobacterales > Acetobacteraceae > BOG-908. The sequence goes on along the minus strand of CAXTJZ010000064.1, from coordinate 11,802 downwards.
CAGCTCGGCAGCCCCGCACCCGGCCTGTTCGCGCTGAACCACGCGGCCAGCGTGGCGGACGCAGGACGCGCCGCCGGCCTGATGACGGCGCCGATGCAGAACCTGACCGTGGCCGGGCCGGACGGCATCGCCCTGTTCACCACCGGCCAGGTGCCGGTGCGCCGCGCCGGCGACGGCAGCGCGCCGGTGGCCGGCGATGACGGCGCGCATGACTGGCTGGGCTTCTCCGGCGGCGCCTCGCTGCCGCATTTCGTCAACCCCGCGAGCGGCTCGGTGGAGAACGCCAACGAGCGCACCGAGCCGCCAAGCTTCCTGCCGTTCCTCGGCCGCGATTTCCCGATGCCGATACGCGCGCGCCGCATCCACGAGCGGCTGGGCGCCAAGGACGTTTTCTCCGCCGAGGATTTCGCTTCCATGCAGCGCGACGACGTCAGCGTGCTGGCACATGACGTGCTGCCTTACCTCAACGCGCTGCCGCGCCAGCAAGGAGCGGCGGGCGCCGCACAAGGCCTGCTGGCCAACTGGGACGGCGCAATGGGCCAAGACAGGCCGGAGCCGCTGATCTTCAACGCGGCCGTGCAGCTTTTCGTCGCCCATGTCATCGCAGCCAACCACGTGGATGAAGACGATCTCGGCCACTGGGGCAGCTTCCTGGACTGGCTGATCACGCCCGCCGGCGCCGTATGGTGCAACGGCGATTGCCGGCCGGCGATGAGCACCGCGCTGCACGATTCGGTAGCGCAACTCGCCACCAGATACGGCGACGATCCCAAGGCGTGGCGCTGGGGCGAAGCGCACCAGGCCGTCTTCGCCCACCCGCTTCTGGGCGCGCTGCCCGTGATAGGCGGGCTGGCCAGCCGCCGCGTGTCGGTGGACGGCGACGACAGCACGCTGTTCCGCGGCGGCAGCGGCGAACTCGGCGACTTCACCGCCCGCCACGGCGCCGCCTATCGTGGCATCTACGACATCGCCGATTTGGAGCGCAGCAGGTTCGTCGTCACCCCCGGCCAGTCGGGCAACCTGCTGAGCGGACATGCCTTCGACTTGATGCCGCTCTGGGCCAGGGGCGAGTCGATCACCATTCCAGCCGTGCCTGCGCAGGTTACCGCGACGTTGCGGCTGGAGCCGTAAGCGAAGAACGCAAGCAGTCCTCTTTTAAAAAAAAGGACTAAAAAACTTTTGCCAACTCGCATCCGCGGTTTGCGGGTGCCTGTTTGAAATGCCCGGGTGTGAGAAGGCAGCCCCCCTTTTCTTTTCGTGGGCGCGGCCCCTTCTTCCTTGCTTGCCCTACAGGACTGCAACGCTGCACACTGTCCCCAGATGACCTACAAGCCGCCGCGCAGACCTCAGTTTTTCGACACCACCGCGCCGCTGCCCTGCCCCTACGTGCAGGGCCGGACGGAACGCAAGGTGGTGACCGAGATCACCGGCCCCGACGCCGACTCGTTACACGACCGTCTCTCCCGCGCCGGTTTCCGACGCAGCCACAACATCGCCTACGCCCCCGTCTGCCCGAACTGCTCCGCCTGCGTGCCGATACGCATAGACACGCGCCGTTTCGAGGCGGACCGCGGCCTGCGCCGGGTCGCCCGCGCTAACGAGGGCACCGAAGGTTTCGAGGTGCCGGCGCGTGCCACCGCCGAACAGTTCGCCCTGTTCCAGCGCTACCAGCAGGCCCGCCACAGCGACGGCGACATGGCCACGATGAGTTTCTACGATTATCGCGCGATGGTCGAGGACACCCCGATCGAGACGATGGTGGTCGAGTTCCGCGACGTCGACGACCGCCTGGTGGGCGCCTGCCTGGCGGACCGGCTGGGCGATGGCCTGTCCGCCGTCTACAGCTTCTTCGCGCCGGAACTGACCAAACGCTCCCTGGGCACCTACGCCATCCTGTGGCTGGTGGAACGGGCCCGCGCGCTCGGCCTGCCGTATGTGTATCTCGGCTATTGGGTGCCGGAGAGCCGCAAGATGGCCTATAAGATACGCTTCCGCCCGTGCGAGATACTGGCCGGCGGATCCTGGCGCTTGCTTACGGATGCCGATCTGGGCATGTGCGGCGCCCGGTCGGGGACGTTGCTGGTTCCCGAAACGGCTTAAACAGCGCCCGCTGCATCAACGACCCGCCCGGTCGGACAGAAGCTCTGGTGACGCGCCGGCGCGGATATCGGATGCAGCAGGCTGGGCTAAACTGCATGTAAGCGATTGTTCAAGGTGGCGGCGTATGCCGCCAGAACGCGATAGCGATGGCTTCTTTCTCGGCTGACAGCCTGGTTGAACAGGGATGTCGAGGCCCCGTTGGCCTGGCGCGATTGCTGCGGTAGCGTCATGTTCCCCGACACGCCGATAATGCATGAGGAGCCGGATGACGACAGGCCCATTCTCCAGCGTGCTCGACCGCGAGGACAGGGGAAGGCTCGAGAGCTGCCTCGGCCAGGACCTCGGCGGTGTGCGCCTGGTACGGCGGCCGCATTTCCCACGCCGGCGGCCGGTGCTGGGCTCCTCGGCCGGCGAGGAGGTGTTCGTGTTGCCGGGGCTGCCCCCGCTGCTTCGGCTGGCGGTTCTTGCCCACGAGGCAGCGCATGTGGTGCAGCGGCGGCGCGCGCAAGCGGGCGTGGGCGCCGCGGGCTCTGCGGGCGCGCTGGAAGCGGAGGCGGATGATGCCGCGCGCGCAATGCTGGCAGGCGTGCGTGCGGATTGCCGGCTGGCCGATCGCGGCGGCGTGCCGCGCGCATGGGGCGTGGCCGGCCACTACTACACCGTGCTGTTCGTCATGCTGGCGGCCGGCGTGGAGAAAAGCCTTGCCGGCCGGCAGGCCTTCTACGCGCAGATGCCGGACCTGGTGCGGGAGTTCGACGCGACGTTCGCAGGCGGGCGGCTGGCCGTTGTTCCGGCTATCACCGCCGGCTCGCTGAAAAGCCGGCAGATGGATGCGGACTACACGGTCCAGGAAGGCCTGCACTGCCTGACCGGCGGCAATGCGGAAAACGAGACGAAGTACCGGACAGGCGTGCTGGCGGACGCTTCGCTGGATTCATTGGCGTTCGGGGTGGGGCTGCATCCGTTTGGCGACAGCTATGCGCATCGCGTGCTGTCCAGCCCGGGCGTCCTCTACAGCCGCGGCATGGGGCATCTGGTCGACGCGTCCAGGCCGGACGACATCAGCACGCGCGCCGACCTCTACGTGCGTTACGGCCTGGACCTCTACGACGTCATCGCGAACAGGAGCGACATGCGGAACGCGAATCGCCTGATGGAAAAAGCCGGCGTGGAAGACGCGCTCGGCGGTTTTGCGACTGACGCAACCTGGACGGCGCTGGGCGAGATCAAGCGGAGCATCAGGAACAAGCTTGGATATCCGGTCGACCGTTACGCGCCTGAGGACGGCACGACGCTGTGGAGCAGCTTCCGCGGGCAGTTCGCGCTGCCTGCCGGCATGTTTGCCGACGTGATGCAACTCGCCTGGATCTGGGCCCACAAGCAGCAGGGCTCGCCGGACATAAGGAGCAGCCCTGTGCTGGGGAGCTGAACGGCAAAGACGCCAGGGCAAAGCGGCAGCCCGTTACGCGATCAGACCCAGGATACCTCAGCCTGCCTCACGGGTGGATCGAAGCAAGCAGTCCTTTGTCGAAAAATACCGAAAAAGTTTTACTGCCCCGCATCGGCAGCAGCCGGGTATCTCGTAAAAACACCGGAGCTGTGCGGCAGCAAAGGCGATAGAGTTTTTCTGCTTTCTTTCAAAAAGAAAGGCCTTCCTTTCTCCTTTTCGCCAACCATCGCCGGATAGTGCGCGTCGCGTGGAATCGCGACAGGCCCGTGCGCACCACCACATCCGCCCGCCGCCGCTTCTCCGCGTCAGGCATCTGCAACGCGATCACCCGCGCGATCTCGTCATCCGACATCCGGCGGCGCCGGCGCACGCGGGCCGTCTGGATGGCAAGCGGGGCGGAGACCACCATCACCTTGTCCACCCGCGCGGCCCCGCCGGTCTCGAACAGCAGCGGAATGTCCAGCACCGCCATGCGGCGGCCGGCGCCACGGGCGCGCGACAGGAAGCGGCGCTGCTCGGCCTGCACCATCGGATGGATGATGGCCTCCAGCACCCGCAGCCGATTTCGGTCCGCCAATACGGCAGCGCGCAATGCGGCGCGGTCCAGCACGCCGCCCTGCACCGTGCCGGGAAACGCGGCGGCGATCGCCGGCAACGCGCGGCCACCCGGCGCCTGCAGGCGGTGCACGGCGGCGTCCGCGTCGAACACCAGAACGCCGGCCAGCCGCAGGGCTTGGGCGGCGGTGGATTTGCCCATGCCTATGCCGCCTGTCAGGCCCACCACGATCATCGCGGCGGGATGTCCGCGGCCAGCAGGTCGTGGCAGGCCTGGTCCACGGTTGGCGTGACGCCGAACCACGCGGCGAAGCCGGGCACTGCCTGATGCAGCAGCATGCCCAGGCCGGGCACCGTGCGCAGGCCGCGCGCGCGCGCGGCCGCCAGCAGCGCGGTCTCCAGCGGCACATAGACGATGTCGGCCACCGCAAGATCGGGCGGCGCGCGGGCCAGCGACAACTCCAGCGCCGGCTGGCCGATCATGCCGAGCGAGGTGGTGTTCACCAGCAGCGCGTGGTCCGCCAGCGCGCCATCCCGCCTGGCCCAGTCCACCACCCGCAGCCCCGGCAGATGCTCCCGCAGCACCTCCGCGCGCTCCGGCGAGCGGTTCGCGACGCTGACCTGCGCCCCGGCCGACAGCAGCGCCGCCGCCACGGCGCGCGCGGCGCCGCCCGCACCCAGAAGCAGCGCCGGGCCGGAGCCAGCCACGCCATGGGCCGCCAGGTTCGCCAGGAAGCCCGCACCATCCGTGTTCAGGCCCCGCACGCTACCATCGGCGAATATTACAGTATTCACGGCGCCAGCCTGGCGGGCGCTGTCCTCGACCGTGTCGCAGAGCGCGAACGCTGCTTCCTTGTGCGGCACGGTGATGTTCAGGCCTGCAAATCCTGCCGCGCGCAGCCCGGCCATCGCACGGGCGAAATCCTCGGGCCGCACAGGCAAGGGAACGTAGGCGCCGTCCAGGCCGTGCTGCGCCAGCCAGTGATTGTGCAGCAGCGGGGAGCGCGAGTGGCTGACCGGCCAGCCCGCCACGCCGGCGAGGCGGGCGCGGGCGGTCAGCACAGGGAGCAAGCAGTCCTTTTTTGAAAAAAAGGACCAAAAAACTTTTGCTCCCCCGCATCTGCAGCGTCCGGGTGCCTCCTGGAAATATCGAGGCCTCGGCAGCCTCGGAGGGACAAAAGTTTTTTGCTTCTTTTTTTCAAAAAAGAAGGCCTTCCTTGCTCAACTCCGCCACGCTCGCAGCCACCGCCCGAGGCTGCAGGTTCACCTGCGGCAGTCCCATCAGCTCCCCGAACGTTCCCCGCGCCAGAGGCCCCGCCACGAACAGGTTGCGCCAGGCGGACCCGTCCGCGCGAAGCGCCCGGCTGTCCTGGTCCACCCAGATGCCGAGCGCGGCAGGGTCCGGCATCAACGCCGCCGCCTCGGCCAGGCCGCGCAGCACCGGGTGCGCGGCCACCACGGTGCGATGCCCCGGGCCGGTGCAGGCGACGATCACGTCCACTGCCAACTGCTCGTCGCACGCGGCGCCACGCGGGCGCAGGCGGACGGAAGCGCCGTCCGGCGTATCCGCGACCCCGAGCACGCGGGCGGCGCGCACGTGCAGCAGGCCGGCGGCTTGCGCGGTGGCGAGGGCCGCGTCGATCTGCGGGGCGCTCTGGAAGCGGTGCACGTCCCACCAGGTGCGCAGGTGGCGGAGCAGGGTGCGGCGCTGCGGCCAGTCCAGCGCGCCCCAGGCGGCGCCGGCCTGCTGGCGCAGCGCGTCGATGATGTTCTCCCACGGGCGGCCGTGGGCCGCGGCTTCGGCCACCACGCGGCGGACGCGGCGTAGCAGGCCCACCGCCGTGGTCTCCGGCCTGGTGGTGAAGTCACCCTCGGCTTGCACCGGCAGGAGCGTGCGCGGGCGGGGCAGCAGGCCGTGGCGGGAGAGCATGGTGATGGCCCCTGTGTGGCCGCGCGCCAGCAGCCTGGCCGCCACGTCGCTGGCGGTAAGCCCGGTGCCCACGATCAGCACGCGGGCGGCGGCCGGAATCCGGTCGAGTGCCGCCACGTCCCACGGGTCCGCCAGCACGGCTTGCGAGCCGCGCAACGGCGGTGGCAGGTCCGGCGCCGAATGGCTGATGGCGAGCACAACGGCGTCGGCGTGGAGGTCCTCACCCTTGTCCAGGGTGATGCGCAGGCCGCCGCCGTCCGCCTCTACCCGCTGCGCCGCTTGGGGGATGTGGCGGAACGCGATGCCGGGGCGGCCGGCGAGCTGCGCCTGAAGCTGCTCGCTCACGTAGCGGCCGAACACCCGGCGGGCCGGGTACAGCCTGCCGTCCGGCAGGGCGCTGGCCGGATCGCGCGCCGGGTCGCCTTGCGCGAGCAGCCAGTCGTGGAAGTGCGTCGGCGCCTCGGGCAGCACGGACATCCGCGCGGCGGCCACGTTCGTGCGGTGCTCGGCCGCCGGGCTGGAATAGGCCAGGCCCGCGCCAAGCGTCTCGCGCGGTTCCACGATGGTCAGCGCGCATTCCAGCGCCGGGTGGTCCCGCAGCAGATGCAGCGCGCACGCTGCGCCGGCAAACCCGCCGCCGATGATCACAACGTGCATCAGGCCACCTCGCCGGGAATGCCGGGAGGCGTCAAGCCGCCGGCAAACGGCACCGCGCGCACCTGCTCCCACGGCCCGCCCAGATAGCGCCAGACCGCAACACCCGTGGCCTGCGCGCCTTGCGGCCAGGCCATCTCGGCCAGCTCCGCCTGTGTCCGCCGCGCAAGCTCCGGCTTCACCTTGTTCTGGATTGTCACGTGCGGCGCCCAGGACGCCGCATCCTGCGCCGTCAGCGCCTGCGCGAAGGCGGCGCGCAGCCGCGCCCGCACCGTCAGGGCGCCCGGCGCACGCAGCGTGAAGGCCACGCCGCGCCCCAGGAAGCGCAGGCCGGCAACCTCCACCGGCACGGCCGATGCGCCTCGGCATACGCCCGCGACTTCCCGCACCACGTCCGGCTCCAGCGCACCAGGCAGCGCATGAAACATCGTGACATGCGCACCGACCTGCACCCGGTCCGCAGGGAAATATTGCCGCCGCAGCGCGTCGAACCAGGACTGCGTCCGCTCGTCTAGCTGCAATGTCAGGATCAGCGGCGCAGGATCGGGCGGCATTGGTGGCTAGATGGCTGGACCTGACGCGGCGGCAACTGCCCGCGATGGCCGCCGCGCATCACTGGCCGATCCGGCTGGACCACTGCTTCATGCGCGTCTGCCTGGACGCGGCCGTCGGCCAGCCCTGGTATGAGGTTATCCGCCGGCCAGCCGTCTCGTATGCCAGCGCGGACCAGTTGCAACGCGCGGTGGCGGTAGCGGAGGGAATCCTGGCAGACCCGGCTAGCCTGCCGTTGCGCAATGCGGAAAGTCTTCGCCTGCGGGGGAAGCAAGGCAAGAAAGGCCTTCTTTTTTGAAAAAAGAAGCAAAAAACTTTTGCTACCCCGCCTGCATCGGCGTGCGCGGCGGTTTTGCTGACGGCGCGGCTCGCAACATGGGCGGACGCCGCGGGCATATGGGCACGCTAGCTACCGCAAGCGCCAACAGCCTCGCAGTGACCCCCCACCTGTCAGCAAGGCTGCACGGCTTCACTTCGCCGCGCCAATCGCCTCCCGAACCGACACAGGCCGCCGCCCCCGCCCCGTCACCGCATACACCCACACGTAGCTCCCCACACCCACGAGCACGTTGGAAAAGCAGATTCCCAGGAACACGCCCTGTACGCCGAACAGCCGCCCGCCCAGCCAGGCCACCGGCACGTTCACCACCAGCGTGCGCGCCACCGACACGGCCACCGCATACAACGGCCGGTTCAGCCCGTTGAATGCGGCGTTGGAGATGGCGATCATCCCCGCCGGCCCGTAGCTGAGCGGCACCAGCGCCAGATACAGCGTGGCCGACGCAAGCACGCCGGGATCCTGCGTGAAACGCGTGGCCACCCAGGTGCGCCCCAGGTACAGCGCCACCGCGAGCAGCGCGCCGAACCCGGCACAAAACCAGGCGGTGTCACGCAGGGCTTCCTGCACACGGCCGGTGCGCCCGGCGCCGGCGTTCTGACCGGCGAACGGGTTCATCACGGCGGACAGCGCGAAGAACAGCACCATGGCCACGGACTCCACGCGGGTGCCCAGGCCAAACCCCGCCACGGCCTGGTGGCCATACGGCGCCAGCAAAGCGGTGATCACGCCGGATGCCACGGGTATCACGCAGTTCGTCGCCGCGGCCGGCAGCCCCACGGCCAGGATGCGTCTGGACGAGGCGGCGAACTCCTTCAGGCTTAGCCTCTCGAACGACAGCAATTGCAGGTGCTGCAGCCGCCAGATGGTGGCCGCCAGCAGCGGCACCCAGGCGATCAGGCTGGACAAGGGCGCGCCGATCAGCCCCAGCCCGTGCCAGCCGAAACCGCCCAGTATCGTCAGCGGCGCCACCGCCAGGTTCAGCAGCGAGGAGGCGACCATGGCGGAACCCTGGAACGTGGCGTCGCCCGCCGCGCGCGCGGCGGACAGGCCAACCGTGGCGACGAGCAGCAGTATGGCGCTGGGAAACCACATGCGCAGATAGCCGGCGATGGCGGGGGCGAGGTCCGCGCCCGCGCCCAGCAGCCGCGCCAGAAGATGCGCGCCGATCATGCCGGCGGCCGCGCAGGCCACGCCCACAAGCGCCGTCAGGATCAGCGCGTCCGCCACCAGCCGCGGTATGCCCTCCTCGGCGGCGCCGATAGCACGCGCGATCACCGAAGACGTGCCGGCGCCAAGCCCGATGGAGACGCTGAGCACCACCATGGTGACGGGAAATGCGAAGCTTATGGCCGCCAGCGCGTCCGGACCGACGCGGCCCACGAACCACGCTTCCGCCAGCCGGTAGCCGAGAAGCGCCAGGATGCCCCAGGCGACCGGGACGGTGAGCCGCACCAGCTGGGCGGCCACGTTGCCCTGCGTCATGGGCTGACGGGGGGCGGCTTTGGCTTTTGAGCGGGGCACGGGGAGAGGTTACGCCTGGTGCGGTAGGGAAGGAAGCAAGGCCTTCTTTTTTGAAAAAAAGAAGCAAGAAACTTTTGCTCCCCACGCCTGCACGATGGCCGGAGATGTTCTGCAAATGCGCGCACTGGCAGAACCGGGCCACGCCGTGGTGCAGGCGTGGGTAGCAAAAGTTTTTTGGTCCTTTTTTTCAAAAAAGGACTGCTTGCTTCCTTCCTCCTACCCTAGACCCCGCCCCATGCACGCTTTGCTCGCCCACGCGTACCACCTGGCCCAGTACGGCCTGCACGTTCTGCTCCTTCCGCTGTGGCATCCCCCCTTGGCCGCCCTGGCCGTGGCCGCAATCGGCAGGATCGCCGGGTTGGCCCGCACGCAGCATGGCGCCGGGCTGACCGCCTGCGCCGCCGCCTTAGCCGGTTGGGTGTTCCTGGACCCGGGCTGGACCACCTGGCCGCCGCCGCCGGTAGCGCGCCTGCCCGGCCTGGCGCTGATCCTGCTGGGCGGGACGTGGCTGCTTGAAGCGATGCGGCCACGCGCCGGTGCGCTGATTGCGCTAGCCACGGCGGCGCTGGCCGCCTGGTGGCTGCGCGGTGCGCCCACCGGCGCCGCCACCATCCTGTATTGTCTCCCGGTGTTCCTCGGGCTGGCGGCTGCCCTGCTTTTGGCGCGGCGGCTCGCGCACGGCGACGACGGACGGGGCAGCGCGACCGCGGCGCTGGTGCTGGCCGCCGGGATGATGCTGACCGGCGCGTCCGCGCACTGGGCACGCGCGGCGCTGGTGCCGGCTGCCGCGGCGATCGTGCTGCTTGGCGCGGTGGAGGCGTCGGCCGCGTTGTCCGGCACGATCGTGCTGGTTGCCGCCTCGGCGATCGTGGCGTCGGATAGGGGGCGGGTGTTGCTGGTGGACGTGGCTGGCCTGGTGCCTCTGTTGGCTTGGCCGGTGCTGCGGGGCAGAAGGTAAGAAAAGCAAGGTCTTCTTTTTCGAGAAAAAGAAGCAAAAAGCTTTTGCGCGCGCTGTCGCGGACCGTTGAAGCGGGTGCTTCAACGAAGCGCGCCCGAACAGACGAAAGTTTTTGGTTCTTTTTTTCAAAAAAGAACTGCTTGCCTTGCCTTAACTTGACCC
>CAXTJZ010000064.1:0-1570 GCA_964244695.1 uncultured Acetobacteraceae bacterium | reverse complement strand
ACCCCCCCCAACCTCCCACCACATCCCCCGATGTCCCTACTGCAATCGATGCGGCTGGTGCTGGCGCCGCCGCACCGTGCTGGGCAACCCTTCATCGCTGGCGCCGCCGCGGTGGCCGTGGTGGGCCTGTTCACCGGCTACGGCGTGTTCTGGCTCGGCCTGGCCGCCACCCTGTTCTGCCTGTATTTTTTCCGTGACCCGGAGCGTGTGGCGCCGCCGCGGCCTGGGCTGGTGGTCTCCGCCGCGGACGGGCGCGTCGTCTCCGTGCAGATGGCCACGCCGCCGGCCGAACTGGGCCTGGGCCTGGCGCCGCGCTGGCGGGTGGCCACCTTCCTGTCCGTGCTGAACGTGCACGTGAACCGCGCGCCCGTGGACGGCACCGTCACCCGCATCGCCTACCACGCCGGCAGCTTCCTCAACGCCAGCGTGGACAAGGCCAGCGACGAGAACGAACGAAACGCGCTGGCCCTGAAGCTGGCAGACGGGCGGGACCTGGCGGTGGTGCAGATTGCAGGGCTGATCGCGCGGCGCATCCTGTGCGACGTGCGCCAGGGCGACGTGCTGCGCGCTGGCGACCGCTTCGGCATCATCCGCTTCGGCTCGCGTACCGACATCTATCTGCCGGTGGGCGTCACACCGCTGGTGGCCGTGGGCCAGACCATGGTGGGGGGCGAGACGGTGATCGCCAACCTCGGCTGATGGACCAGGCACCCCGCCCGCACCACCCGTTCGGCAGCCGCCGCCGCCTGCGCCGCCGGCCACGCTACAAGGGCCCGTCCTTCAACAGGATGATGCCCAACCTGCTCACCCTGCTGGGCCTGTGCGCGGGGCTGACAAGCATACGCTACGCGCTTGACGCACGCTGGCAGGCCGCTGCCCTGGCCGTGGTTGTGGCCGCCATCATCGACGGGCTGGACGGCCGATTGGCACGCCTGCTGAAGGCCACCTCGCATTTCGGCGCGGAGTTCGACAGCCTGTCCGATTTCTGCAGCTTCGGCGTGGCGCCGGCGATGATCCTCTACATCTGGTCGCTGCACGGGACCAACCGGTTCGCCTTCATACCCTGCCTGATGTTCGCGGTCTGCATGGCGCTGCGCCTGGCGCGCTTCAACGCGGCGCTGGAGACCAGCCCCAAGCCGGCCTACGCGCAGAGCTTCTTCACCGGCGTGCCCGCGCCGGCCGGCGCGGGCGTAGTACTGCTGCCGCTGTTCCTCTGGCTGGAAGCTGTGGAACAAGGCTGGGTGCGCATGGCGAACGTGGCGCAGTACCCCGGCTTCGTGGCGGCCATGCTCGTCGGCACGTCGCTGCTGCTTGTCTCCACCCTGCCGGTCTGGAGCTTCAAGAACTTCAAGGTGCCGGCGGAGTATGTACTGGCGTTGCTGCTCGGCACGGGGCTGTTTGCCGCGCTGCTCGTGGCGGACGCCTGGCTGGCGCTTGCTGCGGCCGGGCTTATTTACGTGCTGATGCTGCCGTTCAGCGTGCGGAGCTTCCGGCGGTTGCGGGCGGAAGCGGAGGAGTAAGGAAGGCCTTCTTTTTTGAAAAAAAGAAGCAAAAAACTTTTGCTACCTCG
>CAXTJZ010000063.1:12343-16914 GCA_964244695.1 uncultured Acetobacteraceae bacterium | reverse complement strand
CTACCTGGCCGCAGCCGTCGTAAACTCGCGCTGAATCTCGACACACCCTAAAAAAGAAGGCCTTGCTTCCTTTACAAACTCATTTGCCGTGTCGCGCCAAACATGCGGGTCATCGGCGTCGCGGTCACGCCATGCGCGAGTACCGAGGCGCCGATCGCCAAGCTGATGAGCGGCCAAAGCTGCGCGGACCCGGTCTCGTCCTGGATCAGCATGGCGTAGAACAGGGCAGCGGCGCCGATAGGGCCGAACCAGCCGGCAAACGCCGCGTCGCGCATCTGTCGCGTCCAGGGCATCAGCCATCCCAACAGCAGCCAGGCCGGCAGGCGCCGCAGCAGCAGGATGCCTGCCGCGAACGCCACACCCTGCCAGCCCAGGCCGATCCAGGCGCTCCACGGGATGGCAGCGCCAAACAGGATCATCACCGGAAGGTCGAAGAAGCGGCCGAGCGCCTCGCTGAAGCGCTCGTGATGCTCCTCGACCTTCGCCTGGCGATTGCAGTTGTTAAGCACGGCGCCTGCCACGAACGCGGCAAGCACCTCGTCAGCCCCGAGCAGGTGCACGCCTGCCATCGTTGCGAGCGCGAGCGAGATCGTCACCGTCAGCAGCGAGGCCTCATCCGCGTCCGGCCGCCCGCGCGCCCACGTCATGCAACGTGCCGTAAGCCAGCCCGCGGCACCGCCTGCCAGGACAGCCATGCCGATCTCCCATCCGACGACATGGGTCAGCCAGTCCAGGCCGGTCGCGCCCGGCGCGTGTTGCATGAGCAGGATCGGCAGCATCACCAGCGGCAGGCCGAGCCCGTCATTGATGGCGCTTTCGGCTGTCATGGCATCACGCAAATCGGGCGGCACGGCGCGGCGGGCGAGCTTGCCGGAGAGGATGGGCGCCGACAGCACGGGGTCCGTCGGGGCGATGGTGGCGCCAAGCAGCAGGCAGCTCAGGGTTGACAGGCTGCTGGTGGCAGCGGCCACCAGCGCGCCAGCGGCCCACATGAGGAGCATCCCCGGTCCGAGCGCCACGGCCAGGCCGCGCCAGTTCTGCCGCAGCCAGTAGGCCGGCAGGCGCATCGCGGCGCCTGTAACCGCAATGGCCAACGTCACACGCGCGGCCTCGCGCAGGATCACCGCATCCCTGGGGCTGGTGGCCGGGTCCAAATGAAGCAGCCCGGCGCCGAGCGGACCGACAGCAATGCCGGCCAACACACAGGCCAGCGGCTCGGATACCCAAAGTTTTTCATTCACCACGCCGGAGGTGGCACCGAGCGCCACCAGCACGCCGAACATGCACAATAACAGAAGCCAGGGATCGGAGGGCGCCATGCGGCGGTCTTAGCGCATATGCCCCTTCGGGCCGAACCTCTGCTGGCGGAGGAATAAGCGACTTACACCGCTGCGTCCGCAAACAATCGCCCGATGGGATCCCAGCTATACGCCACCTGCGCCAAGGCCACCCCTGCGAGCCGTGTCTGCCCTTCGGCAGCCGGTAGCCCGCCCAGATGCTGGTAGAACCAACGGCTAGGATTGTCGCGCAGCACCCAGACGAAGACCGAGCCATACCCGCGCGCGGCCAGCTGACTCGCCACGCCCTGCATCATCCGCCGCCCCACGCCCTGGTCGCGCCAGTCGTCGAGCACATACAGCGTCTCGATTTCCGCCGCCGCCAGCCCGGGCGTGCGCGGCGGCCCGGCCGTCGTGAACCCTACGATTCGCGGCCCCTGGCCGCTGGCTGCCGCCACCATGACCGTGGCACCGGAGGCGATCGTCGCCCGGTAGTGCAGCGCCATGCGGGTGGGCGAGAGACGTGCCAGGTAGTCGTCAGGCAGTATGCCAGGATAGGTGCTCCGCCAGGCCGCAACATGCACCGCGCCTATGGCGGTTGCGTCCGTCAGCTCGGCACGGCGGACGTTGATCATAGGCGACCCATGCAGCACCCGCGCGCACCTTTGGTTGGGAAGGAAGCAAGGCCTTCTTTTTTGAAAAAAAGAAGCAAAAAACTTTTGCTCCTGACGCCGCTGATGCAGCCGTATCAATCTTCGGGCCGCCGCATCGCTTCGTGCAAGCGCCAGGCGGGAAAGCTTTTTGGCCCTTTTTTCAACAAAGGACCGCTTGTTTCCTTTCCAGCACCGCGCCGAAAAATCCGTCCGTCCCATGCAGAAGCGGCGTCAGAACGAGATACGGGTCAGCACAGGGAATCGCCGCCGCCAGCGTCCAGACCTCGCTCACCGGCACCACCCGGTAGTCCGGGTGACGCGTCAGGAAGTCCTCGACCTGGCGCTCGTTCTCCTCTTCCAGCAGCGAGCACGTCGCATACACCAGCCGCCCGCCCGGCCTGACCAGCCGCTCCGCCGTGTCCAGGATACGCGCTTGTTTCGGCAGCAGCTCGGCCAGGTCGGTCTCGCTCAACCGCAGCCGGCCGTCAGGATTACGCCGCCAGGTTCCCGTGCCCGTGCAGGGCGCGTCCACCAGAACCCGGTCGAAGCTCTGCGCCCGGCGCTTCACCCATTTATCGCCGTCCACGGTCAAATGCCGCTCCACGTTGTGCACGCCGGCCCGGCGCAGACGCTTCACCGCACCCTCCAGCCGAACCTCGCTCACGTCGCACGCCACCACATGCCCGCGGTTCTCCATAAGCGCCGCGATCGCCAGCGTCTTGCCGCCGGCGCCGGCGCACCAATCGGCCACGCGCATGCCCGGCGCCGCCCCAACCAGATGCGCGACCAGTTGGCTGCCCTCGTCCTGTATCTCCACCGAACCAGTCTGGAACGCGGCGCCTGACGTGACCGCCCGCCGATGCGCCACCCGTAAACCCCAGGGTGAGTAGGGCGTCGGCGCCGCCTCGATCCCCTCGGCAAGCAAGGCCGCCTGTGCCGCCTCCAAGTCTGACTTCAGGATGTTTACCCGCAGGTCCAGCGGCGCCGGCTCTCCCATCGCTGCCATCTCACCGGCCAGCGCCTCGCCAAAACGGGACTGCAGATGCGGCAGTATCCAGTCGGGCACCTCCAGCCGCACTGCCTCGCCCATGCTGGGGTGGTCCAGCGTGCGCCCCTCCAGCGGCCTCAGCACGGCGCGCTCCTCGGTGCCAAGTGGCGCCGGCGCGAACTGCCCGCCGGAGAAGCCCTGCAGCACGCCTTCCGTCGTCCAGCCTTCCAGCAGCAGGGAGGCGCCCACCAGCAGCCTGGCCGAGGGGTACGCGCCGGCCTTTGCCAGCCACCAGCCCAGCCGGCGTTTGGCCCGCAGCACGCCCCAGACGCGGTCGGACACGGCTCGCCTGTCGCCGGAGCCGATGAAACGGCGTTCACGGAAGAAGTTGTTCGCCACGGCATCGGCGGGCTTGCGGCCTGCTGAGTCGATTTCCTCTAGCAGTTCTATTGCGGCTAGCAGTCTGGCGGAGGGGGTCACTTGGATGCAGCCTAAGAAAGGACTTCTTTTTTGAAAAAAAAGAAGCAAAAAACTTTTGCTCCGCTGTCGCGGGAGCTGCATCAGCAGTCGGCAACTTTTAAGACGGAACACCCGGCAGAAGCGGCGTAAGTAGTGAAAGTTTTTTTGCTTCTTTTTTCAAGAAAGAACGTCTTGCTGTCTTACTCCTGCCGGTAATTCGGCGCCTCACGCGTAATAGCCACGTCATGCACATGGCTCTCCCGCAGCCCAGCCCCGGTAATCCGCCGAAACTGCGTGTTCGTCCTCAAGTCCGCGATCGTAGCAGAGCCGGTGTAACCCATGCCCGCCTTCAGCCCGCCCACCAGCTGGTGCACCACCCCGCTCATCGGTCCTTTATACCCGACGCGGCCTTCGACACCTTCCGGCACCAGCTTCAAGCTGTCGGTAATCTCCTGCTGGAAATACCGGTCCGCCGAGCCGCGCGCCATCGCCGAAATGCTGCCCATG
Source organism: uncultured Acetobacteraceae bacterium (assembly GCA_964244695.1). Taxonomy (GTDB): domain Bacteria; phylum Pseudomonadota; class Alphaproteobacteria; order Acetobacterales; family Acetobacteraceae; genus BOG-908. The sequence goes on along the minus strand of CAXTJZ010000063.1, from coordinate 13,030 downwards.
CCGCGATAGGATTTGTAGGAACGCCCCTGGTAGAGGAACACCTCGCCTGGCGCTTCGTCAGTGCCCGCCAGCAGACTTCCGATCATCACCGACTCCGCGCCAGCGCCAAGCGCTTTCACGATGTCGCCGGACGTGCGTATGCCGCCATCGGCGATGCTGGGAATGTCGCGTGCCGCGCACGCGGCTGCCGTCTCCATGACGGCAGAGAATTGCGGCACGCCAACACCCGCCACCACCCGCGTGGTGCAGATGCTGCCAGGCCCTATGCCGATCTTCACGCAGTCCGCCCCTGCATCTATCAGTGCAATCGCACCTTCCGGCGTGGCCACGTTGCCGGCCACCACCTGCACCGCGTTGGAGAGAAGTTTCACGCGCGTTACCTGCGACAGCACGCCCTGGCTGTGGCCGTGTGCGGTATCGACCACGATCACATCCACGCCGGCCGCGATCAGGGCTTCGGCCCGCGCGCACCCGTCGTCGCCCACGCCTGTGGCCGCGGCCACGCGCAGCCGGCCGAGCTCATCCTTGTTGGCAAGCGGGTGGGCCTGCGCCTTGTCCATGTCCTTCACGGTCACCAGGCCCACACAGCGGAACGCTTCGTCCACCACCAGCAGCTTCTCGATCCGGTGATGGTGCAGCAGCCGCCTGGCCTCGTCCGGCCCTGGATTGCCGGTCACCGTCACCAGC
>CAXTJZ010000063.1:0-12333 GCA_964244695.1 uncultured Acetobacteraceae bacterium | reverse complement strand
AAGCTCGCCGCCCGCGGTCGCCGGGTCGGTGGCGAAGCGCCCGCCCCGGTTGGTCAGGATGCCCACCAGCCGCCCGTCGCCCTCCACCACGGGTATGCCGCTGATGCGCCACTGCGCCATCAGCGCGCGCGCCTCCGCCAGGGTCTGCTCCGGCCGGATCGTCACCGGGTTCACCACCATGCCGGATTCGAACTTCTTCACCGCGCGCACCTGCGCCACCTGCTCGTCCACCGTCAGGTTCTTGTGTATGACCCCTATGCCGCCTTGCTGCGCCATCGCTATCGCCATCGGGCCTTCGCTTACCGTGTCCATGGCGGCAGCGAGCAGGGGGATGTTTAGCGAGATCGTCCTGGTCAGCCTCGTCCGTGTGTCCGTCAGGCTTGGCAGCACCTGCGAGTAGGCGGGCACCACCAGCACGTCGTCGAACGCCAGCGCCTCTGCTATGCGCATCGTCTCGGGAAGGATTTGGTCGGGGGCCATGGGAGCCGTGCTTTCGCTGCCTTGGCGGGGCTTCATAGGCCGGCTAGGGCGTTTCAGCAACAGTGAAGACTAGGGAGGAAGAAAGGCCTTCTTTTTTGAGAGAGAGAAGCAAAACTTTTGACTGCGCTGTTGCAAACTTGCAGGACAAGCGCGTGTGTTTGGCTACAGCCGGAAGGTCGTGGCACGCTCATGCCATGAAGCTCTTCCCCGCCGCCGCGTTGCTCTGCCTTGCCGCCTGTCAGCACGGTCCGCAGTCGCGCGTCGCCTCGGCCCCGCCCATCTGCATCCGCAGCTACGACATCTTCCGGACGGACATCCCTGACGACAGCACGATCCTCTTCATCATGCGCGACCGCACTGTCTATAAGAACACCCTGCCGTTCGTCTGCGGTGGCCTGCGCCTCGACACGCGCGGCTTCACCTACGAGCCGACCGATCCGGCGACGGACGAGATCTGCTCTAACCTGGTCACCATACGCACCAACACCACAGGCAACATCTGCCAGCTCGGCGCCTTCACGCAGCTTCCCGGCAAAGGGCGGTTGTGACTGGGCCGTCTCTGCGCAACGCGGCCGCCCCGATACACATCGGCATAGGCGGCTGGACCTATGGGCCCTGGCGCGGGCGTTTCTTTCCCGAAGGCCTGCCGCACGCCCAGGAACTCGCCTACGCCAGCGCCCGCCTGACCACCATCGAGATCAATGGCACCTTCTACCGCCACCAAACCTCCGCCAGCTTCGCCGCCTGGCGGGACGCTACGCCGGACGGCTTCGTCTTCGCCGTCAAGGCCCACCGCGCCACCACCCAAGGGCGCGACCTGGCCGATGCCGGCCCCGCCATTGAGCGCTTCCTGCGATCTGGCGTGACCGAGCTCGGCCCCAAGCTCGGCCCCATCCTGTGGCAGTTCGCACCGACCAAGAAGTTCGACCCCGACGCGATGGAGCTGTTCCTTTCCATGCTGCCGGCGAGCCTGGACGGCACTGCCCTGCGCCACGTCGTCGAGGCGCGCCACGCGAGCTTTCTTGATCCGGCCTGGCCCGCGATTGCCGCGTGTTACGGCGTGGCAATCGCCATTATCGACAGCGACAAGCAGACGCTGCGCGGAGACGCGACGGCTCCGTTCATCTACGCGCGCCTGCAACGCAACCAAGCCGATGCGGCGGAAGGATACGCCACGCCCGACATTGACAGTTGGGCGGAGCGGCTCCGGCGTTGGTCCACAGGCCAGGCGGTCGAGGATCTGGAGTGTGTTTTGCCGCGCGACACTTCCGCGAAAAAGCGTGAGTGCTTCGCGTTCTTCATCAGCGGCGACAAGGAACGCGCGCCGGATGCAGCCCAGGCAATGCTGCGCCGGCTGGCAAGCCGGACGGCCTGATCAGCATGGCGTCAGCAGATCTTCCAGCAGCGCAGGCGGTGTCCACTTCCAGGCTGATCACGCCGTTGAACGGTTTGTCCTGCGATGCTTCCGCTACGGCGGAATGTGTCGCCAGGAGAAAGAGAAGGAAGCAAGGCCTTTTTTGAAAAAAGAGCAAAAAACTTTTGCTCCTCCGCGACTGTGACGCGCGTGCCTGCCGGCAGCATCCGTCTGCCGCAAATGCGCGGTCGCAAAAGTTTTTTGGTCCTTCTTTTTCAAAAAAGGACCGCTTGCTTCCTTACTGCACCTTTAAGATAGCAGCCCGCAGAACCGAAAACACCTCGTCTATTTGCGACCGGCTGATGATCAGCGGCGGCGAGATAGCTAAGATATCGCCCGTCGCCCGCACCAGCACCCCAGCCTCATAGCATGCAACGAAAACCTCGTAGCCGCGCGCCCCCGGCGCCCCCGGCCGTGGCGCCAGCTCTACGCCGGCCACCATGCCCAGATTGCGTATGTCGATTACGTGGTCCAGGTCCTCCACGCTGTGCGCCGCCTCCTCGAAGTAAGGGGATAGCTCGGCCGCGCGTTCGAACAGGCCTTCGTCGCGGTAGGTGTCCAGCGTGGCGATCGAGGCGGCGCAGGCGAGCACGTGTGAGGAGTAGGTGTAGCCGTGGAAGAACTCGATGCCGGCCGGCGCCGCCATGAACGCGTCATGCACCGTGGTGCTCGTCACCACCGCACCCATCGGTACGGTGGCGTTGGTGATGCCCTTGGCCAGGCACACCAGATCGGGCACCACGCCGAACCTGTCGATGGCAAACGGCGAGCCGAGGCGGCCGAACCCGCTGATCACCTCGTCGAAGATCAGCAAGATGCCGTGCCGCGTGCAGATCTCCCGCAGTCGCTCTAGATAGCCTACGGGTGGCACAAGAACGCCTGTGGAACCCGCAAGCGGCTCCACGATGACAGCCGCGATCGTGCTCGGGTCATGGAGCGCCACAATGCGCTCCAACTGGTCGGCCAGTTCCGCGCCATGCAGGGGCTGGCCGCGGCTATGGGCGTTGCGCGCCAAATCATGCGTATGCGGCATGTGGTCCACGCCGCCCAGCATGGTGCCGAAGTGACGCCGATTTGGCCCTATGCCGCCCACCGAGATGCCGCCAAAGCCCACGCCGTGATAGCCCCGTTCGCGGCCGATCAGCCGCGTTCGCGCGCCTTCGCCGCGCATCCGGTGATAGGCCAGTGCGATCTTCAGCGCGGTGTCCACCGCCTCGGAGCCGGAGTTGACGTAGAAGACATGATCCAACCCGTCAGGTAGCATCGCCGAGAGCCGCTGCGCCGCCTCGAAGGCTAGCGGATGACCCATCTGGAACGCCGGGGAGAAATCCATCTGTGCGGCCTGCTTCTGAATCGCCTCCACAATGCGAGGCCGGCAGTGCCCGGCATTCACGCACCACAGCCCGGCGGCGCCATCCAGCACCTGGCGCCCATCATGTGATGTGTAATGCATGTCCTTCGCTCCCACGAGCAGCCGGGGCGCCGCCTTGAACTGCCGGTTTGCCGTGAACGGCATCCAGAAGGCATCCAGGCTGTTGGTGGCGACCTGTGCATCCATGGGTTTCCTCTCCTGGGCATCACGTGGCCCGCTGACGCGATATTCGCCCCGGACGGTCAAATCGTCCAGCGTTCGGCAGCTTTGCGCAAACGGGAGTAACGAGCCGGCGTTACGAGCCAGCGATCAAAACAGCCAAAGACAGGAGACCGCGATGTCGGACAATCCGCTCGACGACAGCGACGAGGGCCGCCAGCAGCGCATTCGCGAGCGCGCCTATCACCTGTGGGAAGCCGATGGCGGCCCGCACGGGCGCCATGATGAATACTGGGAACGCGCCCAGGAACTGGTGGGCATGGAGGAGAGCTCGCAGGCTGGGCAGTTGCCGAACCCGGCCAGCCTGCCTGGCGCGGACCCGGACCGCGTGCAGATCGTCGAGGAAGCATCGATCCAGGAAAATTTGGGGGAGTTTCCAGATCGGTCTTCGGATCAGGGGGAGCGTAAGCTTACGCCGGCTAAAGCTAACAGGAAGGTTTAGGGAAGGCCTTCTTTTTTGGAATAAGAAGCAAAACTTTTGCTACCTGCTGTTTTAGCGCTTGTGCGCGTCTTGGAGCGGGCGGCTGCTTTAATGGCAGGAAGCAGAAGTTTTGCCTTACTTTGGCACTACCGTAGCTGGCGGTTTGACCACAGGTGTCGGCAAAGCCGCCCTTGGCTTCGGTCTTACCTGGATGCCAGGTTCGACGTGGCGTGGCCGCTTTATCACCCCGTCTTTCGTTGCCGGCGCAGGCTGTCCCGAAGCTGCGCTCGCCAAAACCGAGATCCCCATCAGCAACAGCCACAGACAAAAGTCGGTAGCACGGCTTGGGCGGGAAAATGCGAGCATCTCTGACTATCCTTCTGCTTGCAGGGCGTGAATGGAAAACAGTCGGTCCTGGTCTGTCCAGACCTTCCGAGGATGCCAGCCCGCGTTGCTAGCCAGCGTCTGAAAGCCGGTCACGCTGTGCTTGGCGCTATTTTCAGTGTGTATCGTCTCGCCTTCGGCAAATCCGATCTCCACGCCCGCCAAGCGGACGGTCTGCGCCCGCATGCTTTGCAGATGCATCTCGATACGGCTCTCAGCCTCGTTCCAGATGGCGAGGTGCCGGAAACCGGCGACGTCGAAATTGGCGGCTGCTTCGCGGTTGAGGCGATGCAGCAGGTTAAGGTTGAATGCGGCCGTGACACCTTCAGCGTCGTCATAGGCAGGGATCAGTATGGCCGGGTCTTTGCGAAGATCCACGCCCACCAGCAGCCAAGCCCCGGCGCCGAGCGTGCGCGCAGCCTCGCCGAGGAAGTCACGCGCGCCTGCCTGGTCCAGGTTGCCTATCGTGGAGCCAGGGAAGAAGCCGAAGCACGGACGGCCGGCCACGCTCCGGGGCAGAGTAATCGGTTGTAGGAAGTCACAGCAGAACGGCAGCACCTGCAGTGCCGGCCTGGACGTGCGTAGCCGTGCCGTCATCGCGTTCAGGGCGCCGGCGGCCACGTCGATGGGCAGGTAGGCGGCAAACCGGCCCCGCCCTGCGTCCAGCAACTTAGCGGCTTTGCCCTCGTCGCTTGCACCATATTCCACAAGCACGCTGCCGGGTTTGGCAAGCCCGGCCATCTCCTGTGCACGCGCGTCAAGAAGGGTTAACTCGGTGCGGGTAAGATAGTATTCCGGCAGCCTTGTAATTGCCTCGAAGAGAGCGACGCCAGCGTCGTCATAAAACAGGAATGGCGGTAAATTCTTCGGCGACGTGGTCAGACCGTCCAGTGCGGCGCCGACCACATCGGAGCCAGCGATAGCTACATCCAGCAAGAAAAATCACTCCAAAAAAGGCGCAAGGCCTGCATTGCTGCAGAGCCAGGATGTTCGGCCCAAGCATTTCAGCAATTCGCCAGGCTCCTGGAAACACGTCTGGTTCGACAGGGACGCGACAGAGGAGCAAAAATCTGTCACTTCTTTTCTTCAGAAAAGAAGGCCGTCTTTGCCTAACAATCAAACATCCCGCGCGAGCCGAACCCCAGTGAACTGCCACCTTTTGGAAGGATGGAAGAAGTTGCGGTAAGTCGGCCGCGTGTGCCCAGGCGGCGTGGCCAACGACCCACCGCGCAGCACCATGCTGTTGATCATGAACTTGCCGTTGTACTCGCCCACGGCGCCAGGCGCCGCGCGGAAGCCGGGGTAGGGCAGGTAGGCACTGTTTGTCCACTGCCAGACATGGCCGGTCAGCTCGGCCAAAGCGTCGCCGCCGGATAGGGCGTGGCCGGCCTCCATCTCGGCTTCCGTAGGCAGGCGGGACCCCTCCCAGCGCGCATAGGCGTCGGCTTCGTACCAGCTGATGTGGCGCACAGGCGCTTCGGGATCGAGGTCTTGCAGCCCGCCGGGCGTCATCTGCTGCCAGGGCGCGTCGTTCGCCTCGCGGCGCCAATACATGGGCGCCTCCCAGCCTTCCCGGCGCACATCGTCCCAGCCATCCGCCATCCAGAGCGTCGCCTGGCGGTAGCCGCCATCCGCCATGAAGGCCTGGTATTCCCGGTTGCGCACCAGGCGGGTGGCAAGCTGGCAAGGTGCGAGCAAGACGCGGTGGCGCGGCATCTCGTTGTCGAAGCAGAACCCGTCGCCCTCACGATGGCCCATGGCGCCGATCCCGCCGGGCAGGCTCACGAAACGCGTGGGACCGGGTGCCGCTTCAGGCTCGCGCCAGCCTGGCAGCACCGCGGGCAGCAACGGACTTTGCGCAAACGCATGCAGCATGTCGGTTAGGAGCAATTCCTGGTGCTGCTGCTCGTGCTGCAGGCCCAGTTCGATCAGCTTGGCCGCGTCGGCCGTCGCGTCATCGATCCACCCGAGGAGGGCGGCGTCAACCGCCTGCCTGTAAGCCCCAACCTCATCGGCGGCGGGACGGGTCAGCATCCCTCGCGCCGGCCGCGGATGCCTGGCGCCGACCGTCTCGTAGTAGGAGTTGAACAGGAAGCCGAAACGCGGATCGAACGGCCGGTATCCGGGCACGTGCGGCAGGGCCAGGAAGGTCTCGAAGAACCAGGTCGTATGGGCGCGATGCCACTTGGCCGGGCTGGCGTCCGGCATGGACTGCACGCACTGGTCCTCCGGCGAAAGACTCGCGGCCAGCGCCTCGGTGTGCGAGCGCACCGTGCTGTAAGCACGTGCCAGACCCGCCGGCTTCGGCGCCTGGACGGGCGTCGCGTGTGAACTTCCAATCATGGTGCCTCCAACCCTTTGAACGGCCGCCTGTCGGCGCCGGTTCCTCCCCTTAAGCCGCTGCGGGGCAGAGACCAGCAGGTAATGAAGGCCGGAAGTAAGACAACCATTACACCCCGGTCGGCACGACTCGTGGAAAAGTCTGGAGCATTCGGTTGCGTTCGTGCGCAATCCTATTGCATACGGAACGTTTAGCTGCAATTAAGGGTTACGTGTCCAAAACGTCCTCGCGCATACCGCGAGAGGTTCAGCATGACGGCACGCAATTTCGTGTGGCTCTCAATCGGGGGTGGTGCATGGGGGCTCGGCTCCAACTGGGCGGATACGACAGACGGGACAAGCCCGTCCGTACTCGTGCCCGGTGCCCAGGATAGCGTTGCCGTGGCAGGTCCCACAGGCGCCGCCGTGCAGACGATCACCGGGCCGGGCCAGGCGGCCGCAGCGCTGTTCACCGGCAACACGCTGCTTTCCGGCAGCTTCTCCATCGCCGCCCTGACGCTCGGCCAGGCTGCGTCCGGCGGCTTGCTGGAGCTGGCGGGCAGCACCGCCCTGCAATGCGGCAGCGCCAGCATCGTCTCCGGCAGCCTACTGGCCGGTGCCGGCTCTCTCCTGTCGGTAAGCGGCACGCTTGGCCTGGGTGGCACCGGCGGCCAGGCGACCTTTAACGTCACAGGCGGCGGCGCGGCGTCGGTAGCGCCTCTGTTCCTCGGCGCTGCGTCGGACAGCATCTATGTCGATACGGCCTCCGTGCTCGAAATCGGCGGCACGGGGCACGGGCGCGCGGGGCAGCTTACGATCGACGCCGGCGGCCTGCTGTCCGGCCAGGGCAGCGCCAACGCGTTTGGCGCAGTGGCCAATAACGGCACCATCGCGGCGCAGGGCGGCACGCTGGCAGTGGGCGCCCTGTCCGGAACCGGATCGCTGGTGATTGGTGCCAGCGCCACCCTTGCTTTGGATGGCGCGTGCGGGGCCGGCCAGGGCGTCAGCTTCGCCGGGGCGAACGCCACGCTGGCGCTGCAGGCTGAATACGACGCCCCGGCCGGCCTGCTGAGCGGCTTCGCGGCCGGCGACGCGGTCGACGTGGAAGGCAGCCTGATCTCAAGCGCGAGCTTCCAGGCGGCCGGCACGCAAGGCGGCACGCTCACCCTGTTCTACGGCACGCAGGTCGCGGCCACGCTCCTCCTGTCCGGCAACTACGCCGGGGATGTGTTCCTCACTTCGGGCGACGGCGCGGGCGGCACGCTCGTCACCCTGGCCGCTTCTGTGTCCGGCGGTGGCGGTGCGGCGCCTGGCACCACCACGCCCGACCAATACAACTGGACAGGCGGGCAGGCCGGAAGGTGGAACCTGGCGGCGAACTGGACGGATGTCACGAAGGGCCAGTCGCCCGCCAACCTCGCACCTGGCTCGCATGACCTGGTAACCATCGCCGGCGCGCAGACCGCCTTCAGCGTGGTCGCCGGCCCGGGGAACGCGGCCTCGCTCACCACCACGGGCGAGGTGGTACTCACCGGCGCCGTGGCCGTGGGCACGCTTGCGGCCGGCAGCACCTCGGATACGGCCTACGCCGGGGGCACGCTGGACCTGCTGGCGGGCGCCACGCTTGGCGCGGCATCGGCCGCAGTGTCCGACGGCGAGCTGTCGGTCTCGGGCAGCCTGTCCGCCTTGACCGTCGCCGGCACGCTCGTGATCGGCGGCACGCCGTTCGGCGTGGGCCAGCCGCTGGCCGCGCTGGACGTGACCGCAGGCGGCTCCGTGCAGGCCGGCACGTTGCAAATGGGCGGCGGCGCGGGCGACAGCATCGTGACCGACCCGACCGGCAGCGTGGAAGTCGGCACCGCCGGACACGCCGCTCCCGGCGCGGTGACGATCGATCCCGGCGCTGAGCTAAACGGCAACGGCAGCATCAACCCTTACGGCCTGATCGTCGATAACGGCACCGTCCTGGCCTCCGGCGGCACGCTCAGCTTGGGCGCCGTCTCGGGCAGCGGCAGCTTGGCCATAGGCGCCGGCGCCACCTTGGAGCTGCTCGCAGCCACGGCTGACCCGATCAGCCTGCTCGGCTCCGCAGGCAATGGCGGCTCGGTGCTGGCGTTTGCGGGCGCGCGTGCCGCGCCCACGGGCCTCATCAGCGGGCTGGTGGCGGGTGACGCCATCGACCTCGAAGGCAGCCCGCTCACCGGAGTGCAGCTTGTGCAGGGCAGCGGCAGCGGCACGCTTTTGCTGAGCTACGGCAATGCCGTGGTGGCCAGGCTGTCGGTATCGGGTACTTTCACCAACCAGCACTTCGTTCTGCTGCCAGACGGCGAAGGCGGCAGCCTGATCTCGCTGACCAACACCACAGGCGGCGGTGGCACGGGCGGGCAGACCGGCACGGACCAGCTCGCCTGGACCAATCCGGTCAGCGGCGCCTGGGGCCGCGCCGCCAACTGGATCGACAACACGCAGGGTGCCCAAGCCAGCGCGCCCCCCGGCGCGCAGACGCCGGTGACCATCGCCGGCCCTGGCGGCACGGTGTTCGAGGACATCACCGGCACCGGCACCTGCGCCAGCCTGTCTGCCAGCGGCAACACCATCCTGTCTGGCACATTCACCACCGGGATGCTGTCGGGGGCCGCCGGCGCCGTAGTATTGGGCGCCGGCACTACGCTCACGGCGGCGCAGGCGGCCTTCGCGGGCACCGAGATGCTGGCCAGCGGCAACGGCGCCGCGCTGGCGGTGTCCGGCACTTTGGCGCTGAATACCGGCGCGCTCCTGGCGACGATAAGCCACGGCAGCGTGCAGTGCGGCACGCTCGCTTTGGGCGGCGGTGCCGCCAGCGTGGACATGAGCTCGTCGATCGAGGTGGGCACGCTGGGCGGGGCAGCGCTGGGCACCGTCACTATCGACGCCGGGGCGCTGGCGAACGGCAGCGGCACCATCGACGCCTCAGGCAGCGTCACCGATAACGGCGTCATCCTGGCCCAGGGCGGCACGCTTGCGCTGGGCGCGGTCAGCGGCTCGGGCATGCTGGAAATCGGCACAGGCGCCACGCTGGCCTTGCTCGCCGCCGAGACCTGCCCGATCGGCTTTGCCGGCAACGGCGCCACCCTGCTGATCGGCGGAGCCGCGCCGCCCGCCGGAATCATCTCTGGCTTCCAGGCCGGCGACGGTATCGTCACCGCTGACACGCCGGTCGACTCCGTAATCTACCAGCAGGGCAGCGCCGGATCGGGAACGCTGACGCTGAACGAAGCCGGGCACGTGGTCGGGCAGTTGCTCCTGGCCGGCAGTTTCGCCGGTGAGACCTTCGCCGTGCAGCCGGACGGCGCTGGCGCCGAGATCACCGTCGGCACGCAGGCGGCAAGCGGCCCGCCTGTCGGCACGGCCACGCCGGACGCCTACCTGTGGATAGGCGGGCAGGGGTCCCTCTGGTCTGCCGTCGGCAATTGGACGGACCAGACACGCGGCCAGACGCCTGCCGCGGTGGCACCCGGGCTGAACGACAGCGTATCGGTCACTGGCGGCAACGGTTCCACGCTTGTCCTGGACGGGCCGGCGAACGCCGCGACGCTCAGCCTCAGCGGGACGGTGGCGTTGGCTGGGGCCTTTTCGTTCGGAACCCTGGCAGTCGGCGGGGCGGGCGCGGCCGGAGTGCTGGCGCTGGGAAGTGGCGCCGTGGTCGCAGCGGGCGTGGCCGCCGTGGCAGGTGGCCTGGCACTAAACGGCGGTACTCTGTCGGTTGGCGGGGCACTGGGGCTTGGCACGGCCGGGCTGGGCGGCGTCCTCGACGCTGCTTCCGGCATGGCCGAGGCAGGCGAGGTATCGCTAGCGGGCGCCGGCACCGCCTTGGTTGCAGGCCCGTCCGGCGCCATTGAGATAGGCGGCGCGCAGGGTGCCGCGGCCGGGACCGTCCAGATCGACGCAGGCGGCGTATTGTCAGGCGCCGGCAACGTGTCGGCCGCGAACGGCATCTCGGATTTCGGCACCGTCACTGCCTCTGGCGGCACGCTGGCGCTTGGCGCCGTCTCAGGCACCGGCACGCTGCTGGTGGGTGTCGGCGCGGAACTCGCGCTGGAGGGCGCCACCGGCAGCCAGCTCACCGCCGATTTCGCAGGCGCCGGCACGCTGGCGCTAAGCCAGGCCGCGCTCTCCGCGGCGCCGCAGATCGCCGGTTTCGGCGTCGGCGATCAGATCCTTCTCGCCGCCGGGGGCGCCACCTCGGCCAGCTATGCGCAGACCGCGCCGGGTTCCGGCGTGCTCACCATCGAGGCCGGCACCCAGACTTCGGCCCAGCTCACTTTGCTGGGCGTCCCGGCCGGCCTCGCCTTCACCCTCGCCGGATTGGCCGGCGGCGGCTCCATGCTGACAGCAACGCCGGACAATACGTCCGGACAAGGAGGATATTTTATGACAAACCCATCAACGGACACCGGTTTTCAAGTCAACCAGCAGAGCCTCGACGCTGATTTGCAGAACGCGGGCCTCGGCTACGCCCTGCCCGAAATCAACGCGTTTGTCGGCATAGAGAGCTATAACGAATGGTTCTCCGCCGACGGTCAGGCGCCCTCCGCCGATTACGACTGGATGGCCCCATTCTTACCCTATTTGGAAGTAGTGGGTCCTCTCACCCAGACGGGCACCAGCGGCAGCGGGCCGCTCGCCGCGTTCAAGGTCCTGCCGGGCTACACCGCCCTCATCGCGGAGGGCGGCGCGCCGCTCACCTTGTCCGACAACAGCGCCGGTGGGGACCTCATCGTCGGCAATTCCGGCGGCGGCAACATCTACGCCCATGCAGGCGGGGACACGCTGGTGGGCGGAGCAGGGGCGAACACCCTTTTCGAGACAAACGTGACGGGCGCTTCCAACACCACGAACGGCAACACCGTCTTCATACATGGCGGCGGCAACGACACGATTTCCACCAACAACGATTCCGCCGCAATCACCACCAGCGGCGGCAGCAGCGAAGTGCTGCTCGGCACAGGCGGCAACAACACCGTTGCGCTCGACGGCGCGGACACCGTGATCTGCGGCACCGGACCGGTCGACAGTGTAACCGTGAACGCGGCTGTCGGCCTGGGACAGAACGTGGCGTTCGGCCCGGCCTCCGGCACGCTGAACTTCCAGGCAGGCGCCACCCACTCCATCGTCGTGGGCGAGGGCGGGCAGATCAACATGTATGGCGGTTCCGGCAGCAGCCTGCTCTTCGCGGGCAGCAGTTCGGCGAATTACATCGGCAGTACCGGCGCGGGCGCGATCGTCGGCGGCTCGGGAGAGACCTACGTTCAGGGCGGCGCCGCCGCCGTGAACGTGTTCGGCGGCTCCGGCAACCTCCTTTTGACCAACGCGGCCTCCGGGTCCACAGTCGTCGTCAACCAGGGCAACAACAACATCGGCGCCACAGCGGGCCTGGATGCCTGGCTGGGCGGCAGTTCGAACAATACGGTGGCGGGCAGCGCGGGCGCCTTCGTGTTCGGCGGCACCAATGTCGGCAACAACCTCTTCAACGCGGGCGCCGGCAGCGAAACGCTATGGGGCGGGCTGGGCGCCGACACCTTTCAGGGCGGCACGGGCCACGCCTTGCTGGAATCCGGCGGCGGGCACGACGTGTTCGACTTTCTCAACGGCAACGACGCCAACGACACGATCGGCGGCTTCGTGGTGGGGCAAGACACGATCGACCTGTCCGGCGACGGGCCATCTGCGCTGCAGATCGCGGAT
>CAXTJZ010000062.1:0-16964 GCA_964244695.1 uncultured Acetobacteraceae bacterium | reverse complement strand
GAGCAAAAGTTTTTTGGTTCTTTTTTTCAAAAAAGAACTGCTTGCCTTGCCTTAGACAGGCTCCAGCACAGGCACAGTGTCCGCCTTAATCGCGGCAACCTTGCGCTCCACCTGCTCAACGATGTGGTCGATCATGCTGACGCCCTCCACGGTGTGGTCCTGGCGGCCGGCCGCATAGACCATGTGACGGCCGTTGCCGCCGCCGGTAACGCCGAGGTCTGTCATCAGCGCCTCGCCAGGGCCGTTCACCACGCAGCCGATGATCGAGAGCGTGACGGGCGTCTCGATATGGGCGAGGCGCTCTTCCAGGGCCGCGACGGTGCGTATCACGTCGAAGCCCTGGCGGGCGCAGGACGGGCAGGAGATGATCTTCACGCCGCGGTGGCGGATGCCGAGAGATTTGAGGATGTCCCAGCCGACGTGGACCTCCTCGGCGGGCTCGGCGGAGAGGGAGACCCGCATCGTGTCGCCTATGCCGGCCCAGAGCAGGTTGCCCAGGCCGATGGCGGATTTGACGGTGCCGGCGCGTTTACCGCCGGCTTCGGTGATGCCGATGTGCAGCGGGTGGTCGCAGACTTCGGCGAGCTGGGTGTAGGCGGCGACGGCCAGGAAGACGTCGGAGGCCTTCACGCTGATCTTGAACTCGTGAAAATCGTGGTCCTGGAGGATCTTGGCGTGCTCCAGGGCTGATTCGACCAGGGCGTCCGGGTTGGGCTCGCCGTATTTCTCCAGGAGGTGGCGCTCCAGCGAGCCGGCGTTCACGCCGATGCGGATCGAGCAATTGTAGTCTTTCGCCGCCTTGACCACTTCGCGCACGCGCTCGGCGCTGCCGATGTTGCCGGGGTTGATGCGCAGGCAGGCGGCGCCGGCCTGGGCGGCCTCGATGGCGCGTTTGTAGTGGAAGTGGATGTCGGCCACGATCGGCACGTTCACTTCGCGCACGATCTCGGCCAGGGCGGCGGTGCTCTCCACGTCCGGGCAGGAGACGCGCACGATGTCCACGCCGGCGATTTCCGACAGGCGTATCTGGGCGATCGTGGCGGCGGCGTCCGAGGTGAGCGTGTTGGTCATCGTCTGCACGCTGATCGGTGCGTCGCCGCCCACCGGCACGCGGCCGACGTGGATCTGCCTGGATTTGCGGCGCTCGATCTTCTGGTAGGGGCGGTAGTTCATTTGCGTGGATTCCCGTGTGGGGGCGGCTCGCTTCACTGTGGATATAGGGTTGCGGGTGGGGTGGGTCAAAGTGCTGGCGAAGATGGCCGTCATGTAAGTTGGATTGAAAGCCCAGTGCAGGTGGGGCTTACGCAGGTGAGGGACGTCCATTTGGCCGAGACGCATCTTTCGCGTCTGCTCGACCAAATGGCGGGCGGGATCGCCCGCGCCGGCAAGCGCGTGGCTTCAAATGCTCCGGATCACCGGCCGGCACGCGGCCGGGATGGCGGGGCTGCCCCTGCTGGCATCGGGGCCCGTTGGCAGGCTGCTGGTCGCCCGGGCGCGCGCGCTTCCGGCCAGGAAGCTGGCGGTGGACGGCTTGCTCATACCGTAATCGAAACTGGTCTGACATGTGCACGCCGCGCGGGCGTAACGATTTCGTAGGCTTTCCGGCCTAGCCTGACGGTGTTGTTTCGGACAGGCGCCATGGCATCACCCAACCACGCCAGCATAGTCATCTGCACCCCCTGCTATGGCGGGGTCGTCACCCAAGGCTACATGCTGTCCACCACGAACCTGATGATACAGGGCATCCAGTCCGGCTTCACCGTCATGGTGGAGCTGCACGGGTTCGATTCGCTGATCACGCGCAGCCGCAACACGCTGGTGGCGCGCTTCATGGACCGGCCAGGCGCCACGCACCTGCTGTTCGTGGACGCGGACATCAGCTACCTGCCCGCCCAGGTGATGCGCATGGCCGCCTTCGGTCAGGATGTGGTGGCCGGCATGTATCCGCTGAAGACGCGGGAGTGGTCGCCCGAGGCGATCACGCGCGTTAGGCAGGGCGAGGGGCTGGAGACCGCCGCCCTACGCTACGTGGGCCTGCCCTGCGCGGACGATGTGCGCGAGGAGAAGGACGGCTTCGTCACCGGCGATTACGCCGGCACCGGCTTCATGATGATACGGCGCGAGGCGATCGCGCGCATGATGGCGGCTTATCCGGAGCTGCGCTTCGCCGCGGCGCATGACCGCGCGACGCAGGACCCCAGTCCGCACCAATTCGCGCTGTTCGACTGCATGATCGAGCCGGAGACGCGGCATTACCTCAGCGAGGATTATACGTTCTGCCGGCGATGGCGGGCGCTTGGCGGGAAGATCTGGCTCGATACGCAGGGGGCGCTGGTGCATAGCGGCGGGCATGATTTCGTGGGCAATCCGGGGTTGCGGTATCCGGTTGCGGCGTAAGGCAAGGTAAGTAAGGCCTTCTTTTCTGAAGAAAAGAAGCAAAAGACTTTTGCTCCCTGTCGGGGTTTCAGGCGGCTGGCGTTCGGGGTTTCATTCTGGTTTCTTTGAGGGTTTTGGCGGGTATTGCATGATCAGGGAGTGCGAGGAGTACGAGATCCATAGGTGAACCTTACGTTGGAAGTCGGCGCCAAGAATCATCTCCACGCCATCGGCCCCGGCACTGTCTTTCAGCACGTCTAGTTTCATGTTGCTGAACGTCAGGTCTCCTACCGACACCGCCTCGAAGGCATGCCTGACCGTGGACACGCGGCGTGAGCCGATACCGCTGCTGACCAGATGCTCGTCAGCCGATAGCTCATCGAAGCGGACGCCGAGACGCGCCGCGGCATGAGTGAAGGGCCAGGAGGTTGCGTCGCTCGCGTCACATATTCTGACCCAAACGCCCGTCACGCTGTCCCGGTGCTGTAGCGATGAAAGCACCTCATGGAATATGTTGGGCGCCGGCTGCTCAGCCCGAGATTGCAGCCTATGGACCCGGGATCGTCGTTCCCAGCAAAGAACAGGTCCAGAGGTGTGGCGATGTCGTCGCCGTTTGCTGCCTGGGCGGCACTCCCGTCCATCAGACGCCTACGGGCAGACAAATCCATACGCACCGTCCAACAGCCGGTGCCTTTCCGTAACAGAAAGAGCGCCGCGACTCAAACGCGACGGAGCAAAAGTTTTTTGCTTCTTTTTTTCAAAAAAGAAGGCCTTGCCTCGCCTTCACTCCGGCGGCACAGGCGAACAAGCCACGGTCGCCGCGCGCGCCAGCACCACCATGCGCCGTGCCGCGACGCCCGCGCCCGCCATCTCGCCCGCCACGTGCTGCAGCAGCGGGCTGGAGAGCAGCGCGTGCGTGGCCGTGTTCACCGCCACCTCCGTGCCCACCACTGCGCCGGCGGACAGCGCCGTGCGGCGCAGCAGGCCAAGCGTGGCCAGCAGGCCCGGCCGCAGGCCGTGCAGAGCGGCGACCTGGCGTATCAGGCGGAGGCCGCGCCAGGCCACGAACAAGGCGGCCAGGCCGGGCGAGGGCATGGCGGCCACGCCGGCGAGGGATTGCAGGGCGGCGGTGCGGCCCAGCGCCTCGGCCTGGGTGCGCAGGGAGGCCGCGGGACCGGCGCGCAGGAGCGCGAGTATGGCGTCGGGGTCGTTGACGGCGTTTATGGCAGGCAGCAGGGCCGGGCCTTCGGGCAGTTCGCGCAGCCATTCGCGGGCGGCTTGGGCGCGGGCGACCGGGTCCTGCCCGGCGAGCGCCACGCGCAGCCGGTCCACGCCGCGCAGGGCGGAGAGGGCCGACCACTCGCGCCAGAAGCCCAGGCCGATCATGCCGAAGCCGGTGGCCGCGATCCCGGCTGCCGCACCACCGAGGAAGGCGCTGCGGGCGAAGGTCTCGGCGACCAGGTTGCCGGCTTCCAGGGCCGCGCTGCCGAGCACGAGGATGCTGGCACCGCCGAGCACGAGCGCCGGCATGGCCCAGGGCCGCCGGGCCAGTGCCGGCACCTCCACGGCGGCGAGCGCCACGGACGGCTCCAGTCGGGGTGCGGGGAGTTCTTCGGTCTCTATGCGCGGGGCGGGGTAGGGGCTCATGAGACGTCGTCCAGCAGGAAGGCGAGCAAGGCGTCCAGGCCGACATTGGGGACGCCGAGGCGGCCGCTTTCCGGCAGGCGCATGGGTTCGAACTGCGGCAAGGCGAGGAAGGGGTGGGACCAGAAATCGCCTTCCGGCGGGCGGTCGGGCACTTCGCCTGGGTAGGAGCGCGTCATCGCCTGTTGGCCGAGCACGCGGCCGCGTACGGCGCTGACCGGGCGACCTTCCAGGGTCCAAACGAAATCCTCCGTGCAGCGGACCGAGGCGATGGCGAAATGGCCGCTGCGCACGCCTTCCGCACCTTGCGGCATCGGCGTCAGCGCGCCCATCAGGGCGGCTAGGTTGCCGCGCTGGCGTTCGGCCACGTGGTCCGCTTTGGTGGCGGCGAAGGCCACGCGGGAAATGATGCGTGGCGGC
The DNA here is from genome assembly GCA_964244695.1 of uncultured Acetobacteraceae bacterium. Lineage (GTDB taxonomy): Bacteria > Pseudomonadota > Alphaproteobacteria > Acetobacterales > Acetobacteraceae > BOG-908. Next base: position 12,524 of record CAXTJZ010000062.1, on the reverse strand, counting down.
AGTTTTAGGCTGGCGAGCGCGCCCATGGCCTCCAGCCAGGAGAACTCCCAGCGCAGCGAGCCGGAGGCGGCCGACAGCGCGGCCTGCATGTCCGCGAACGCGGCCTGGCCGGCGTGGAGCGCGGTCAGCACGTCTGCCAGGATCACCAGGCGGTCCACGTTGGCGAACAGCGGCGAGGCGAGTTCGCGGCGGACGGCGGCGAGGTAGGCCTCGTAGCGTTCGGCAAGCAGGGCGATGAGGCCACCCTGGCCGGCGGCCGGGAAGAAGGAGAGCCAGGGTGCTTCCGGGCCGGGCGCGGGCATGAGGTGGCGGCCGGGCTGCAAAAAGGCGAGGCCTTGGTCGCGCAGGCGGCCGAGCATCTCGCGGTAGAGACGCGTGCCCGCGTGGGCCAGCGATTCGTCGGCGGCGGCGCGCGCGGACAGAGCGCGGGTGAACGCGAGGAACGGCGCGGTGATGTCGGCGATGCCGGGCGCCTCCAGCCGGCGCAGCGTGGCGGCGGACCATTGCGCGTAGGTCTGTGCCAGCATAGGCAGGTCGATCAGCCACTCGCCGGGATAGTCCAGGAACTCCAGCCGGACCTGGCGTGCGGGGAGCACGCCGCGCTTCAGGCTGATGGTGAGCGCCAGCAGGGAGACGGCGTCCGTGCGTTCCGGCCAGGCGGGCGGGTCGGCGGCCAGGCGGGCGAGGTGGCGCGCCTGATCGAAGCGCGGCACGTCACCGGCGCCGAGTGGTGCGAGCGCCCAGCGGCGGGCCAGGAGGTTGGCCGCCGCCGAGGTGAGGAACGCCGTCTTGCCGGCGCGCGACAGGCCGGTGACGCCGATGCGCAGCGTAATGGAGGCAAACGGCCACGACTGCACGCCGGCATAGGCGGCTTGCTGCAGCGCGCCGCCGAGGCCGCCGAACAGGCTCATTTGCGCTCGATGAGCTCGATCTTGTAGCCGTCCGGGTCCTCGACGAAGGCGATCACCGTGGTGCCGTGCTTCACCGGGCCGGCCTCGCGCACCACGGCGCCGCCGCCGGCGCGCACCGCTTCGCAGGCGGCTGCCACGTCCGGCACGCCGACGGCCAGGTGACCGAACGCGCTGCCCAGATCGTAGGGGCCTTGCTGGTCCCAGTTGTAGGTGAGCTCGAGTTCGGCCTGGCCTTCGGCATTGGTGGCGTAGCCCATGAACACGAGGGTGTAGCGGCCGGCGGTCACTTCATTCCGGCGGAGCTCCTTCATGCCGAGGAGGTTGCGGTAGAAGGTGATGCTGGCGTTCAGGTCGGTGACGCGCAGCATTGTGTGCAGGAAGGTGCTCATTGGGAGAAGTCCTCGATGTGGAACGGAGGCCTTCCTTTTCGAAAGAACAGCCGCTTGCAAGCGTTTCCGCCGCACTATCGCGGCATCTGCCGCCACGGGTCCAGTGTAGGCGGCGGCGGCGGGCCGGCGCTTGCCTCGACAGGCGGCTTGCCCGATCAAACTTGCATCACCCATACCACGCCCAATCTGTTCGCCAGCCGAAGCAGGAAGCCGCCCCCCTCATGAACGACGCAGACTTCGACCAGGCGCTGATCTCGGCCGCCTTCACTTTGGCCGCCGCCGCCGGCTGGGCTGCCGTCACCCCGGGCGCCGCCGCGCGCGAGGCGGGGCTGAAGCTGGAGCAGGCGCGCACGCGTTTTCCCAACACGCAGGCGATCCTGTTGCGCTTTGGCCAACTCGCCGACGCGCAGGCGTTGACCGACGCGCTGGACAGCGGCCCGGTGCGCGAGCGGCTGTTCGACGTGGTGATGCGCCGGTTCGACGCCCTGCAGCAGCACCGCGCCGGCGTGCTGGCGTTGTTGGACAGCCTGCCCACCGATCCCGGCACGGCGCTGGTGCTGGCCGGCGCCACCGGCAACAGCATGGGCTGGATGCTGGAAGCGGCAGGGGTGTCGGCCGCTGGCTGGCGCGGCGCGCTGGCGTCGCAGGGTATGGTCGGCGTGTGGTTATACACATTGCGGGCCTGGCGTAGCGACGGGTCGCCGGACCTGTCCGGCACCATGGCCGCGCTGGACCGTGCGCTGACCCGGGCCGAGCAGGTGGCGGGCTGGCTGCATCATGCACCGTCTGCGGCCGCCGCCGAGCCGGAGCCGCAGCCGAAGCCGTTTCCCGAGCCGGATCCGGAGGATGAGGCGGCCATTGCCGCGGCTATAAGCGGCGCGGCCGATCTGCCGCCGCCGGTGATTGGCGCCGTTTAGGAAATAGGCAAGCAGTCCTTTTTGAAAAAAAGGACCAAAAAACTTTTACTCCCGGCGCTCTATGGACGGCGCGCAGGCAACAGAACGGGGCGAGCGTTGACGCACCGTCAGGCGCAAAAGTTTTTTGGTTCTTTTTTTCGAAAAAGAATTGCTTGCCTTCCTTCTTCTCCAGTGCGGGTGCATGTACACCCAACCGGCAGAAAGCCGCGCGCGAAAGGGAGAAGAGATATGGCCGAAGCTGGAGATCCCGCCACGATCCTGACGGAAATGACCCGTCGTTTCACCGAGATGCGTTTTCCCACGATGATCCCGGACAGCTCGGCCCTGCTGGCCGCACACCGGCGCAACATGGAAGTGCTGTCCAACGCCAACCGGCTGGCGCTGGAAGGCGCGCAGGCCGTGGCACGCCGGCACATGGAAATCATGCAGCAGACGATGACGGAGCTGTCCGAGCACATGCGGGAGCTTGCCGCGCCGGAGACGCCGCAGGCCAAGGCCGCGCGCCAGGCGGAGCTGGTGAAGAAATCCTACGAGCGTGCGGTGGCCAACATCCGTGACCTGTCCGACCTCATACAGCGCTCGAACGGCGAGGCGCTGTCTGTGCTGAGCGAGCGCTTTAAGGAGGCGATGGACGAGGTCAAGGGCTTGCTGGAGAAATCCGAGCATTCGCCAGGCTGATCAGGCGACAGCAGACCGCGCGCCGGCAGCGGCCGCGCGGTCCTACGCCGTCAAGGAGATCTTCCTCACGCTGCAGGGCGAGGGGATGCAGGCCGGCCGTGCGGCGGTGTTCTGCCGCTTTGCCGGCTGCAACCTGTGGTCCGGTCTGGAGCGTGACCGCGCCGCCGCGACGTGCCGCTTCTGCGACACCGACTTCGTTGGGCTGGACGGCACAGGCGGCGGGCGGTTTGCCGGCGCGGACGCGCTGGCAGCTGCAATTGCCGCGGAGTGGAATGGCGGGCCGCGCGACCGGCTTGCGGTTCTGACAGGCGGCGAGCCGCTGTTGCAGGTCGATACGGCCCTGGTTGAAGCGCTGCACGCGAAGGGATTCCAGGTGGCGGTCGAGACGAACGGCACGCAGCCGGCGACGCCAGGCCTGGATTGGGTGTGCGTCAGCCCGAAAGCCGGCGCCGCGCTGGTGCTGGCTGGCGGAGACGAGTGCAAGCTGGTGTTCCCGCAGCCCGGCGCCATGCCGGAGCGCTTCGAGCATCTGGCGTTCCGGCACTTCCTGCTGCAGCCGATGGACGGGCCGGATGTGGCGGCGAACACGCGTGCGGCTATCGCCTACTGCCTGGCGCATCCGAAATGGCGGCTCAGCGCGCAGACGCACAAGATGCTGGGATTGCGGTAGAGCCCAAGGAAGCAAGGCCTTCTTTTTTGAAAAAAGAAGCAAAAAACTTTTGCTCCCTGACGGGGATCGTTGACAGGCGGTGCTTCTTTGGTGAGGCGGTTGCGGCGGCAAAGTCTTTTCAAAAAAGGACTGCTTGCTTCTTTGCCTATGCCAAGTTGCCAGTCCGATGATGAACAGGGCTTTATCCGATCCGTTTCCGGTGTATGATCGGACGCATGGGCGATGCGCCTTGGCGGCGCGGCTACGCCCATGCAACACATGCGTGGACGATTTCATGGCGAAGACGGAAAATTGGCAGAGACGGCGTCGGTCCGAGAAGGGATTTGACGAATACGCACCCGATCCGGTTACGCCCATGCCGTCGTTCCCCCGGCGCCCGACCGCGCCGATGCCGATGGCGACCGGGCCGGAGAGCACGGCCATCGTGAAATGGTTCAACGCCGAGAAGGGCTTCGGCTTCGTGGAGATCACCGACGGCGGCGGCGACGTGTTCCTGCACGCCAGCGTGCTGGCGCGCACGGGTGTTACCGCGGTGAACCCTGGCGCCACCCTGAAGGTGCGCACCGGCCAGGGCCAGAAGGGCCCGCAGGTGACCGAGGTGCTGGAGGTTGACGAGAGCACCGCCGGGGCGGCGCCAGCCGCAGCACCGCGTGCGCCGCGTCCGGACAGGGGCGAGTATGGCGCCGGCGGTTACGCCGGCGGTGGTGGTGGCGGGGTCAGCGCCCCGCGCCGCGGGTTCGACGCACCCGCCGCGTCCGGTCCGGAGCAGGCCGGCACCGTTAAGTGGTACAACGCAATCAAAGGCTTCGGCTTCATCGCCCCCGAAGATGGCGGCAAGGACGTGTTCGTGCACGCGTCCGCCTTGCGCCGCGCCGGCCTGACCGATTTGGCGGAGGGCCAGCGCGTGACCATCCAGATCACCCAAGGCCAGAAAGGCCCAGAGGCAGCCAGCATCCGAACGGACTAGCGCGCGACAGCGGAGTCAAAGTCTTTTGCTTCTTTTCTTCAGAAAAGAATGCCTTCCTTGCTTGAGATCGTTCACCAGAAGGAAGGCGTAAGAGTGCGCCAGTTTGCTAAGGGGTTTTCTTCTGCGGCTGACATCGCCATCTGCGCCTGCAACCTGAGAGGCGGGCAAGATGGACGAGACGGGTCTGGCGGTAGCGGTGTTGGGCGGCGGCTGCTTCTGGTGCGTGGAAGCGGTGTATCGGGATTTGGACGGCGTGCGGTCGGTGAAGTCCGGCTACGCCGGCGGCCATACGGAGAACCCGCGCTACAGCGATGTGTCCGGCGGTGACACGGGCCACGCCGAAGTCGTGCGCATTGTCTATGACCCGCGCGTGCTTGACTACGCCGACCTGCTGCGGGTGTTCTTCACGATCCACGACCCCACCACGCTGGACAAGCAGGGCGCCAATGTGGGCAGCCAGTACCGTTCCATCATACTGACCGGCAACGACGACGAGGCGCGCATCGCCCGTGAAGTGTTGGCGGAGATCACCGCCGCCGGAATGCATGATCGCAAGCTGGTGACGGAGGTCGTGCCGCTCGACACGTTCTATCCGGCAGAGGACGAGCACGACGACTACTTCGCCCGCAATCCGGGCAGCTTCTACTGTCAGGCTGTGGTGGCGCCGAAAGTGCGGAAGTTCCGCAAGCAGTTTGCCAACCGTCTTGTGGTGCAGGCGGCGTGAAGGCCGTTCTCGCCGCGGCCTGCCTGCTGGTGGGCACGCCGGCGCTTGCCGCCTCGTCCGATCCAACGCGCATAGGCGACGTCAGCACCACCTTTAAGCTGCTGGGCCGCAACGACCAGATCGTGGTCGACCGCTACGACGATCCGAAGGTGGATGGGGTGAGCTGCTACATGTCGCGCGCGGAGAAGGGCGGCGTGAAAGGCAGCCTGGGCTTTGCGACCGACCCGAGCCGCTTTTCCATCGCGTGCCGCGCGACCGGGCCGGTGACGGTTAAGGGACCGCTTCCGGACAAGGAAGTGGTGTTCGGCGCCAGTGCGAACTGGCTGTTCAAGGAAATCCGCGTGACCCGCATGTGGGACAAGGAGAAACGCGTGCTCGTGTATCTCGTTTGGTCCACGCAGGCGCTTACGCCTGAGGGCAGCCCGTATAACAGCGTGTCTGCTGTGGCTGTTGATCATTAAGGCAAGGCCTTCTTTTTTGAAAAAAAAGAAGCAAAAAACTTTTACGCCGCTCTCGCGCACCTGTCCTTCAGCCGCCGACAGGGAGCAAAAGTTTTTTGGTTCTTTTTTTCAAAAAAGAACCGCTTTCTTTCTTTCTCCTGGAGGCCGCATGAACACCGTCACGCTAGAAGTAAACGGCCACCCTCACACGCTAGCGCTGGACACCCGCACCACGCTGCTGGACGCCTTGCGTGAACACCTCGGCATGACCGGCACCAAGGTCGGCTGCAACCACGGCACGTGCGGCGCCTGCACCGTGCACATCGACGGCCGTCGCCAACTTGCCTGCCTGACCCTGGCAGTCGCCGTGGAAGGCCGCGCGATCACCACGATCGAGGGCCTGGCGGCCGCGGACGGCACGCCGCATCCCATGCAGGCGGCGTTTGCCGAGCACGATGCGCTGCAGTGCGGCTATTGCACGCCCGGACAGATCATGTCGGCCGTTGCTTGCGTGACGGAGGGGCATGCCAGATCGGACGACGAGATACGGGAGTATATGTCCGGCAATCTATGCCGCTGCGGCGCGTATCCGAACATCGTCGCCGCTGTGCGTCACGTGGCGGGGGCCTGAGCCATGCAGCCCTTCACCTATCTGCGTCCCGCCAGCCTGGACGAAGCGCTTCATGCGGCCTCCGAGCCCGGCACGTCCGTGCTGGCTGGCGGCACCACGATGGTCGACCTGATGCGTGGCGGCCTGGCCTGGCCCACGCGGCTTGTCGATATCGGTCATCTGCCGGGATTGGCGGACGTGCAGACGGACGGCCCGGTGCTGCGCTTCGGCGCGCTGGCGCGCATGGCGGATGTGGCCGAGAACGAAACGCTGAAACGCCATTACCCCGCGCTGGTGGAGAGCCTGCAGCTCGCTGCGTCCCAGCAACTGCGTAACGCGGCCACGCTGGGCGGCAACATCCTGCAGCGCACGCGTTGCCCGTATTTCCGCGACGGCGTGTCCGACTGCAACAAGCGCGTGCCCGGTTCGGGCTGCTCCGCGGTTGATGGCGAAGACAGGGAGATGGCGCTGTTCGGCACGTCGGAAAGCTGCCTGGCCAACTACCCAGGCGATTGGGGCACTGCGCTTGCCGCGTTCGACACGGCGGTGGAGTTGCGCTCGGCTGCCGGCACGCGGACCGTCAAATTCAGCGCGTTTCATTTGCCGTATGGCGAGAACCCGGCGGTGGAGACGGTGCTGCGCCCCGGCGAGATCGTGACCGCGATCACCGTGCAGGCGACGCCCGCGGGCCGCGCCTCCACCTACCTGAAGGTGCGCGACAGGCAGAGCTATGCCTACGCGCTGGTCTCCGCCGCCGTGGCGCTGGAGATGGAGGGCGAGACGGTGACATCGGCGCGTGTGTCCCTAGGTGGTGTGGCGAGCAAGCCCTGGCGTTCGCCGGAGGCCGAGGCGGCGCTGACCGGTCGCAAGCTGAGCGAGGCGGTGGGGCTGGAAGCGGGCGAGGCGGCGTTCAAAGGCGCCAAGCCGCGCCGGCAGAACGCCTTCAAGATTGAACTGGGCCGCCGCGTCGTGGCCCGCGCGGCGCTGACCGCAGCCAAGAGGATTTGAGCCATGGATGGTAGCATCGGTATTCCCGTCGTCCGCCGAGACGCGGCGGCAAAGGCGAGCGGCGCCGCGCAATACGCGGCCGACTTCCCGCATGCCGGCACGGCTTATGCGGCGCTGGTCACCAGCAAGGTGGCGCGCGGGCGTATCACCAGGATCGACACCATGGCAGCCGAGGCGGTGCCTGGCGTGCAGATGGTGCTGACGCATCACAGCCTGAACGAAGGGATCGGCGAGGAGACGTTCGCCATGAAGGGCGGGCACATGCAGTCCTCCTTCATGCCGCTCACCTCTGACGAGGTGCATTACGCTGGACAGATCGTCTCCTTGCTGATTGCCGACACCCAGGAGGCGGCCGAGCAGGCGGCCGGCCTGGTGGCGGTTGAATACGCGACCCAGCACGCTTCTGCCGCGATGGACGATCCCGGCCACGAAGAAGAACCGATGGAGAAGAAAGCCATCGATGTGGGGGATGCGCTGGCAGCGTTCGCCGCGGCGGACGTGTCGGTGGATGCCACCTATCTGACGCCGGCGCAGCATCACAACCCGATCGAGCTGTATGCGGCGACCTGCGCGTGGCGGGACGGCAAGCTGCTGGTGAACACGCCCAGCCAGTGGGTGAAGGGCAAGCAGGCCGCGCTGGCCAAGATCTTCGGTATTCCGATGGAGGATGTGCATATCGAATCGCCCTACATAGGCGGCGGCTTCGGCGGCAAAGCGACGCTGCTGGCGCATACCGTGCTGGTGGCGATGGCGGCGCGCCGGCTGGGCCGGCCGGTGAAGCTGGTGGTGCCGCGCGAGGCAATGTTTACCGTGGGCAGCTTTCGCCCCGCCACGCGGAGCCGGGTGCGCCTGGGCGCCAATAAGGACGGCACGCTGACGGCCGTGCTGCACGACGAAGTGGGCCAGAGCGCGGTGATCGATCACGTGGCGTTCCCGGCCACCGACGTGACAGCGCGCATGTACGCTTCGCCCAACATACGCATGCGCGAGGCGACCATCGCCACGGACGTGAACACGCCCGGTTTCCAGCGTGCGCCGGCGGAGGCGCCAGGGTTCTTCGGCTTCGAGAGCGCCGTCGATGAGCTGGCGATCAAGCTCGGCATGGATCCTGTAGAGCTGCGCGTGCGAAACGAGCCGGAGCGTGATCCGGTCAAGGGCCTGGCCTGGAGCAGCCGCTCGCTGGTGCCGTGCTTCCGCCGGGGTGCGGAGCTGTTTGGTTGGTCCAAGCGGAACCCGGAAGTTGGTTCGATGACCACGCCGGACGGGTTGCTGATCGGCATGGGTTGCGCCACGGCCACCTATCCGTCGGCCATGGCGCCGTCGTCTGCGCGGGTGCGGCTGTCGGCCGACGGCACCTGCGTGGTGTATTGCGGCGCGCATGATCTGGGCACCGGCGCCTACACCGTACTCGGCCAGGTGGCGGCCGACGTGCTTGGCGTCCCGGACGAACTGGTGCGCGTGCATCTCGGCGACAGCACGCTGCCGTCCGGCCCTGTGGCGGGTGGCTCCATCACCACCGGCTCCTCCGGTGCCGCCGTTCACATGGCGGCGCTGGCTGTGCGGGATCGTCTGCTGGCAGCAGCCGGCGACGGCAATCCCGCAGGCTGGAGCCTGGCCGGTGGCCAGGTGATCGGGCCGGACGGGCACGGCCGCCCGGTGGCCGAAGTTGTGGGTGCGGTGACAGGCGGCGTGATCGAGGAGACGGCGGACTGGAAGCCGTCTGGTCTCAGCGACGACCAGATGCGCGCGGGCCTGGCCGGCGGCATGGCGTTCAGCGGCCCGACCACGGAAAAATACGCGAGCTACTCGTTTGGCGCGCAGTTTGCCGAAGTGCATGTCGATCCGTTGCTGCGCACGGTGCGTGTGGCCCGTATGGTGGGCGTGTTCGCCTGTGGCCGGATCATCAACCCGCGCACGGCGCGCAGCAACCTGGCCGGCGGCATGGTATGGGGCGCGAGCTTCGCGCTGCTGGAGGAGAGCCAGGTGGACCGGCCACGTGCGCGCTTCGCCAACACGGACCTGGCCGGCTATCACATCTCGACAAACGCGGATATCGGCGAGGTTGTGGTCGAAACGATCCACGAGGACGATCTCGTGGTGAACCCGATCGGTGCCAAGGCGGTGGGCGAGATCGGGATCGTCGGGATGAACGCGGCTATTGCAAACGCGGTGTATCACGCTACGGGCGTGCGTGTGCGTAAGACGCCGATCTTGGTTGAGGATTTGTTGTAGGAAGGAAGCAAGGCCTTCTTTTCTGAAGAAAAGAAGCAAAAGACTTTTGACTCCGCTGTCGCGCGGCTTCGATGTGGGCGAGACAGTTGCCAAAGTGGCATTATAGGATCGGACGAGAAGATGCGTGCTCTGGAAATTTCCGAAGCTGGATCTAACTTGTCCGAGCTTGTCGAGGCCCTGGAGGCTGGTCGCGAACCGGAGGTGATCATAGCCCGCAACGGGCGCCCGGCCGCGCGTCTCGTGCCAATTAATTTGCCTGCAAAAGGCCCACGTGTCGGCGTTGCTCGCGGAAAATTCGTTCTGCCGCCCTCGATTGACGAGTGCAATGATCACATAGCGACTCTGTTCGGCTATTCGTCCGAGTGAGGCTTCTACTCGACACACACATCGCACTCTGGGCCATTCTCGACGACGCGCGGCTTTCCGATGTAGCCAGAACGTTGATCCAAGACGCCAGCAACGAGCTCAGCGTGAGCGTGGCCACTTTGTGGGAGATCGCGATAAAATACAGTTTGCGGCGAGGCCGCGCAGCAGACATGCCGACCGGTGCCGTGGAGGCGCAACGCCATTTCACGGAAGCCGGCTACGACCTACTTGCGATTACGTCCAAACATATCCAGGCCCTGGAGGGATTGCCGGGCCTGCACCGCGACCCTTTCGACCGCCTGTTGGTCGCGCAAGCACTGTCCGATCCACTGTGGCTAGTCACGCACGACAAGATGCTTTCGGACTACGGCCCACTGGTCCTCATCGTGTAGCCCTGTCGGGTGCCAACCGCCGTCACCCGACAGGGAGCAAAAATTCTTTGCTTCTTTCTTTCAAGAAAGAAGGCCTTGCTTGCTTCCTAGTTCCGATATCCCGGATCCAGCCGATCCAGCTTGCGCAACATCGCAGGCCAGAGAAGCTTGTTTGCCAAAGCAGCAAAGCCTCCAGCCGCACCCATTTTCTCGTTGCTGTCGATCACTTCAGGATGCGTCGGGTAGTCGTCGGTGCCCAGTATTCGCGTGCGCACCTGCATCGTGCACGCGCGCTCAAGATAGTACATGCGGATGAACGCCTCCGCCGGTGTGCGGCCCACGGTAAGCGTTCCGTGGTTGCGCAGGATCATCAGGTTCTTGGTGCCGAGGTCCTTCTGCAGGCGCGGGCGCTCGTCATGGTCCAGGGCCACGCCTTCGTAGTCGTGGTAGGCGAGGTCGCCGGTTATCAGTTGTGCGGTCTGGTTCAGCGGCTTCAGACCTTCGCGTGACGAGGACACGGCGGTGCCGTCCGGCGTGTGCACGTGCATGACGCAGCCGGCATCCTCGCGGACTTCGTGCACGGCGGAATGGATGGTGAAGCCGGCGGGGTTCACGTTGTATTCGGATTGGCCGACCACCTGTCCGTCCATGCCCACGCGGACCAGGCTGCTGGCGGTGATCTCGTCAAACGTGTAGCCGTAAGGGTTGATCAGGAAGTGATGCTCGGGCCCGGGGATGCGGGCGGAGATGTGGGTGAAGATCAGGTCGTCCCAGCCGTGCAGGGCCACCAGACGGTAGGCGGCGGCGAGGTCGCGGCGGATGGTCTGCTCGGTGGCGATTTCGGTCATCTGGTTCATGGTCGTGTCTCCTTTGCTATTCTTGCAGCAAGTCTAGCGACATTGCCTTGATCAACGCCAGCACGGAGCGGCCAGGCCGCAGGCCGAGCCGGCTGGCGGCGTCCAGCGTGACGCGGGCGAGGAGCTGGCCGCCGCCGAGCTCCAGGCTGACGAGCGCGGCGTGGGCCGGCTCGTCCGGGGCTACGTCTATGATGGTGGCGGGGATGATGTTGTTGACGCTGATCATGCGCGGGACGTCAAGCGCCAGCACCACTTCGCGCGCCGGAATGAGCAGGCGCACCGGCGTGCCTAGAGCGGCGTCCGTCATCGGCACCCACAACAGATTCGCGCCGCAGGCGACAGCGCTCAGGCGGCGCTCCGGCGCGTGCGACGCGATCCGGCCGCGCAGCACGCCGCCTGCGCCCTCGCGCGCCGCGATCGGCAAATGCACGTCGGTGGCCACCTCGCCCAGCGGGCCGGCGCCCATCACGCGGCCGCCGGCCAGCAGCACCAGCGTGTCCGCCAGGCGCATCACCTCGTCCAGCGCGTGGCTGGCGTAGACGATGGGCAGGCCGAACGCGCGGAGCCGGGCCAGGTAGGGCAGGATCTCGTCACGGCGCGGCTGGTCCAGAGCGGAGAGTGGTTCGTCCATCAGCAGCAGGCGCGGCTGGCTGAGCAAAGCGCGCCCGATGGCGGTGCGCTGGCGCTCGCCGCCGGACAGCGTGCCCGGGCGCCGGCGCAGCAGCGTGCCCAAGGCGAGCAGGTCGACCACGTCGTCGAACGCCAGGCGCCCGGGGCCGGCGCGGCGGAGTCCGTAGCGGAGATTGCTGGCCACCGACATGTGGGGAAACAGGCGGCCTTCCTGGAACACGTAGCCGATGCCGCGCTCCTCCGGCGGCAGCGCGTGGAGCGGCATGTTGTCCAGCTCCACGCGCACGCGGTTCGCTCGCAGCAGGCCGGCGATGGCCAGCAGCAAGCTGGATTTGCCGGCGCCGGACGGGCCGAACAGGGCGATGACGCCTGGGGTCGGCGCTTCGAAAGCGATGGCGAGGGTGGAGGCTGGGAAGCTGTGCTCTACCGAGACGCGTAGGGTCATGAAGAAAGCAAGCAGTTCTTTTTTGAAAAAAAGAACCAAAAAACTTTTGCTCCTGACGCTGCTGCAAGCACCCGCGCAGGTCCTGGAGCCGGCGACAGCGGAGTCAAAGTTTTTTGCTTCTTTTTTTCAAAAAAGAAGGCCTTGCTTCCTTACTCCGCCGAGGCGCCAAGACCTCCGCCAGAAGCAGCCCCCCAACCGCCAGCGCCACGGACATCAACGCCAGCCGAGCCGCCTGCGCCTCTCCGCCAGCCGTGTCCAGCGCGCTGTAGATGGCCAGCGGCAGGGTGCGCGTCTCGCCGGGAATGTTGG
>CAXTJZ010000061.1:0-17154 GCA_964244695.1 uncultured Acetobacteraceae bacterium | reverse complement strand
GCCGCCGACAGGGAGCAAAAGTTTTTTGGTCCTTTTTTTCAAAAAAGGACTGCTTTCTTGCTCCCTTGTGTAGCCCCGCCAAGTGCGTGAACTGACCGCACGCGGCCTGATCCTTGGCGCCCTGATCACCGTCGTCTTCACCGCCGCCAACGTCTATTTAGGCCTGAAAGTCGGCCTCACCTTCGCCAGCTCCATACCCGCGGCCGTCATCTCCATGGCCGTGCTGCGCGCGCTGGGCGGCGGCAACATCCTGGAAAACAACATGGTGCAGACGCAGGCTTCGGCCGCGGGCACCCTGTCTTCCGTCATCTTCGTCATGCCGGCGCTGGTCATCGTCGGCCACTGGCACGGCTTCCCGTTCTGGCAGTCCGCCGGCGTCTGCGCGGCCGGCGGCGTGATGGGCGTGCTGTTCACCATACCGTTGCGCCGCGCCATGGTGGTGAACTCCATCCTGCCCTATCCGGAGGGCGTCGCTGCGGCCGAAATCCTGCGCGTGGGCCACGGCCAGACCGAACCCGGCGAGCCGGGCGCGTCCGACATCGCGGCCGGCGGCATCGTGGCGGCGGTTGTCAGCTTTGCCGCCACCGGCCTGCACGTGCTGGGCGAGGGCTTCAGCCAGTGGTTCACGCTGGGCCACGCAGCGTTCCGGCTGTCCACCGGGTTCTCCCTGGCCCTGCTCGGCGCGGGCTACCTGGTGGGCATCGCCGGCGGGCTGGCCATGCTGCTGGGCGCGGTGCTGGCCTGGGGCGTGGCCGTGCCCGTGCTCACCACCCTGCATCCCGCACCCGCCGGCACCACGTTGATCCCGTACGCCACCGGCCTGTGGTCCCACCAGGTGCGCTTCATGGGCGCCGGCCTGATCGGGGTGGCCGCCATCTGGTCGCTGGCCGGGCTGCTGGGCCCCACCATAGCCGGCGTGCGGGACAGCCTGCGCGCCAGCCGTGCCGCGACGGGTGCTGCCGGCGCGCCGGAGACGGACCTGGACATGGCGCCGCGCTGGATCGGCCTCACCTTCGCCGGCGCCCTGCTTCTCATGGCGGCTACCTTCGCAGTGTTCCTGCACGGCGCCGGCCCCGCACAGGCGTTCGGCATCTGGGGCCTGGTGGCGTTCGGCTGCGTGTTCAGCGTGGTGTTCGGCTTCGCGGTGGCGGCCGCCTGCGGCTACATGGCCGGCCTGGTCGGCAGCTCCAGCTCGCCCATCTCCGGCATCGCCATCATCGCCACGATCCTCACCTCGCTGCTGCTGCTCGTCATCCTGCAAAGCGGCGGGATGCTCGCCAGCGAGGACGGCCGCCGCGCCGCCATCGCCTTCACCCTGTTCGTCGTCTCCGTGGTGCTGGCCACCGCCACGGTCAGCAACGACAACCTGCAGGACCTGAAAACCGGCTATTTGCTGGGCGCCACGCCATGGCGCCAGCAGGCGGTGCTCGTCGTGGGCTGCCTGGTGGGCGCACTGGTGATCCCGCCTGTGCTGGACCTGCTCTACCACGCCTACGGCTTCCCAGGCGCCATGCCGGACGCCGGGATGGATCCGAACCAGGCGCTCGCCGCTCCGCAGGCCACGCTGATGGCCGCGATCGCCCGCGGCATCTTCGGCCACGCGCTGGACTGGACATCCATCGGCATCGGCATCGCCGCCGGCTTGCTGCTGATCGCCATCGATGTCGGCCTGAAGCGGGCGCGGCGCGCCGGCATCCCCGTGCTGGCCGTGGGCATCGGCCTCTATCTGCCGCCGACCGTGGGCGTCACACTGGCTGTCGGTGCCATACTCGGCTGGGTGGTGGACCGCCGGTTGCGGGGCCGCGCGGATGCCGAACGCGCCAGGCGGCGCGGCGTGCTGATCGCCAGCGGCTTCATCGTGGGCGAAAGCCTGGTGGGTGTGGCGATAGCTGCGATGATCGGGGCGTCCGGCAGCCAGTCGCCCCTGGCGGTGGTGGGCGCGTCGTTCGAAAACGCGGCGGGGTGGCTGGGGTTGGTGGTGTTCGCGTGTGTCTGGGGCGCTTTTGCTTGGGTAGTTGGTGCAAGAAGAAAAAAAGGCCTGCTTGTCTGAAGTGCCCGCAGCTTCGGCGTATAGACAGCGCTGGGCTGGTGCAGATGCGAGGGCGCTAGTAGCAACGATGGCCTAAATTACGTCTACGTACGCAACGAATCCATTAACTTTGTTTATGGCCCTGACCTCTGTCCAATTTCGCTCCGTGGACCCTTTCCGCCGATTTTCCGATCGGCGCGCACCTCATCCTCACCGGCATGTGGGCCGGCCCTCAAAAGGCCCGCAAGGCTTCGGGCGACTTCTCGGCGATCCATCTTCCTAAGTCTCGAACGCCACGTCCCGCTGCCGCCCCAGCAGCGACTCTCCCCCATCCAGCACAAGTATCTGCCCGTTCAGGGAAGGCGTCGCCAGGATGAACCGGCACGCCGCCACCAGTTCCTCCGTCGTGCTGCTCCGCCCCAGCGGTGGCGCGGACCACGCGCGTTCGAACCCCGCCTGGGTCTGCTTGCCGCTGAGCAGCGTGATCCCCGGCGCCACGCCGTTCACCCGTATGCCGGCGGCGCCCAGAGCCTGCGCCAGCAGTCGCGTGGCCCCGGCCATCGCCACTCTTGCAATGGTATAGCTGAAGAAATCCGGATTCAGCGCGGTCACCTTGTGGTCCAGCATGTTAATAACGCAGCCCGGCCGCCCTGCGCACGACGCAGCAAACGCCTGCGCCAGGAACACAGGCGCTTCCAGGTTGGGGCCAAGATGCGCATCCCACGAATTAACATCCATCGTCTCGAGCGTGTCGTAACGGAAGCTGCTGGCGTTGTTGATCAGCGCGTCCAGCGCGCCTGCACCCCCGATCAGCCTGGCCACCGCATCCCTATCTGCCAAATCCGCCTGAACCACGCTGCAGATTCCGCCAGACGCCGTCACCCGCTCCGCCAGCGCCTCCGCGTCCTCGCGCGACGTGTTGCAATGTATCACCACATTCCACCCGTCCACCGCCAAGCCCGCGCAGATGGCGGCACCTATCCGCCGCGCGCCCCCCGTGACGAGCACACGCTTCACGCAGGGCGCACGCGGTAGAACTCGACGCCGGCCGCGCCGGCCTCGTTGAAGATGTCCGGCTTCACCACGGAAACACGGCAGGCCTCCACAAGCGGATCAGTGAAACACACGGCCACGATCTCCTCCGCCAACGTCTCCAGCAGATCCGTATGCGGCCGTTCCGGCCAGGCACGCAACGCGGCGCGCACCGGGTCGTAATCCAGGAAGACGGCGCCGTGGGCGAACATCTCCACGTTCACCAACAACCTGGTGGGCCGCTCCTTGTGGCGCTCCCAGGGATGCAGGCCGACCTGCGCTTCGGCCTGCACGTCTTTGAGGATTACGCGGACGTAGCTGGTTTTCGCGTCCCAGAGATCTGGCATGGGAGGAAGCAAGGCCTTCTTTTTTGAAAAAAAGAAGCAAAAAACTTTTGCTCCCCCGCTGCTGAAACACGCATCCCAGCCGGAAGCATGCGGCTGGTGCAAATGCGCGGCAGTAAAAATCATTGGGCTCTTTCTTGGAAAAGAACCGTTTGCTTTGCCTAGAGGTTCGCCTGCTCCTCAAACTTCAAGTCCTGCCCCGGATTAAAATACAGCTCTGCGCATTCCTCCGCCATGAACCCGCCCTCGATGCTCAAATCCTTCCGATACGCATCGCGTATGAAATCATCCGTGTCGAGATGCCGGTCCTCGAAATACATCTCGTGTACGTCGTCCCGCCCCGCACCGTACACGATGCGGCCGATCTTCGCCCAGATGGAAGCCATGGTGCACATGCCGCAGGGCTGCAGCGTGCTGTACAGCGTGGCCCCGCGTAGCTCCCAGTTGCTGATCGCCGTACCGGCGCGACGCATCGCCACCACCTCGCCATGCGCGGTCGGGTCGTGCTGGCCCTCGGTCTCGTTATGACCTTCGCCAATGATCCGGCCGTCCAGCACGATCACGCAACCGATCGGCGAGCCGCCTGGCTTGGCCAGTCCCTCGCGAGCCAGGGCGATGGCGCGGCGCATGAAGGTCTCGTCGGTCATCTGGCATCCTTTGAGCGCGGACGCGATTTGGGGACGGCGAGTGGGCAAGGAAGGCCTTCTTTTTTGAAAAAAAGAAACAAAAAACTTTTGCTACTCCGACGCGCAGCTATCGAGTTTGACCCGGAAGCGGCGGGGCTGGTGGTGATGCACCTAGAAACCGGTGAAGCCCACGGACGGATTGGGCTTGCCGCGGTCGGCAGCGGCCACGTGCACGGGAGCTGTGTGTTCGGCCGCCACGCGAGCCAGTTTCGACTTCCCTTTTGCAGGCTTGCCGGCAGCCGCCACCGCCGTCGGCTTGCCGCTGCTCACGGCGCCGCGCAGCGAAAGCAGCAGGAAGGTGATGTCGTTGCGGCTGAGGTCGATGGCGGCGTCCGTGGGCGTCTGGCCCAGCACATTGTGCGCGTCCAGCTGGGCGCCGCGGTTCACCGCGTCCTTGGCGGCGGCCAGGTCGCCACGGTTTATCGCGTCGAACAGCGCGTCGTTCGGGGTGAGCTCGGCTGCCACCTTGTCGGCCGGGATCACGGCTGCGTCCGCGTCCGGCTGGGCGCCAGGAATGGCGGGCGGGGGCGCCACGGGCTTGTCCTCGCCTTTCTTGGCAGAGTCGTCGTCCTGGTTGCCGTGGCTGCGGTTTGGCAGGCCGGAGCCGCCGCCGCCCACGCCGCCATAGGCCCCGCCCGGCCCGCCTACCGAGGGGCCAACCTGGGCGTAGGCGGGGAGTGCGGCGGCGCACAGGAGCAGGGCAAGGAGGGGGCGCTTCATGAAATCCTGTCTAGCACAGGGTTGTTTTGAAACGTAAGAAAGCGGGCGCGGCTTTTGCGAAAAACGTTGCGGCCAGCCCGCCTTGTGCAAGCAAGAAAGGCCTTCTTTTTTGAAAAAAGAGCAAAAAGCTTTTGTTCCTACCCTGCCGCAACGCACCGCCTCATAACCGCACCCGAATGCCGCAAATGCGGGGCAATAAAGTTTTTTGGTCCTTTTTTTCAAAAAAGGACTGCTTCGTTACTGCGCTTCCCGCCGCCAAGCCGCCACCACCAACCCCAGCAGCAACGGCAACGCCGCCCAGGCCGGCAGAAGCGGCACGGAATCCACCCCCGTCACCAGATGCGCGTCCCGATGCCGCAGACCGATCCACCCGGCACCGGCAGCCACATCGGTGGCGCCCACGCGCCGCAACTCCGGCACGCCGCGGCCTAGCCAGGACACGACGCCGCCTGTGGCTACCGCCAACTTGCTCACCCGGTCCGCAGTCGCGCGCAGGTCGGCGTATTCAAGCGGGTTATCCAGGCCAACCGCGGCGTAGGCCAGCCGCGTGCCATCGCTCACCTGCCACACGCCTGGCGCGGCGGCATCCAGGCTCGCCACAGCGCGCCCTGCACCCGCCGGCGCCAGCACCAGGCCGCGCTTGGCGCCTTCAGGCGGGGTCACCGTCACCGTCCCGGCCGCGCTGCCGGACACCGACTGACGCTCCACCTGCAGGCGGCCGCCCTGTATGCGCGCGGTCAGCCGCTCCTCGTCCAGGTCCGGCTCCTTCATCAGCCAGTGCGCGGCGCGGCGCAGCAGCTCCGCCTGCGGGCCGCCCCCCTGGTGGCCGCGCGACCACAGCCAGATCTGGTCGCTCATCAGCATGGCCACCCGGCCCTGGTCCACGTGGCTCAGGATTAGCAGCGGGGCCTTGTTCGGGCCGGTCATCAGCACCTGGCCGGAGACGTCCTCCGGCTGTATGGCGCGATACCACGGGCCCCAGCCGGGTGCGTTCGGGTCGGCGGCCAGGCCTTCGGTCACTGGATGGCGGGTGCCCAGCTCGGTGACAAGCGGGGTGAACACGCCGGTGACGACGCCTTCGCCACTACCCTGGCCCCCGCTTCCCTGGCCCGGATCGTCGCGCTTGTCGCCGCCTTGCGGGGCGTGAGCGGGCAGCACGTCACCCAGCGGCGTCTGGTCCAGGCTGCGGGCGCCGGCGAACTCGGGGCCGGCCACCAGGAGAAGGGCGCCGCCGTGGCGCACGTAGTCGGCGATGTTGCGCAGGTAGATGTGCGGCAGGATGCCGCGGTCGGTGAAGCGGTCCAGGATGATGAGGTCGAAGCCGGACAGCTTGTCCTGGAACAGCTCGCGGGTGGGGAAGGCGATCAGCGCCAGCTCGTTGAGCGGCGTGGTGTCGTCCTTCTCGGGCGGGCGCAGGATGGTGAAGTGCACCAGGTCCACGGCGGGGTCGGATTTCAGCAGGCGGCGCCAGGTGCGCTCGCCCTGGTTCGGCTCGCCGCTGACCAGCAGCACGCGCAGCCTGTCGCGCACGCCGTTTATCTCCACCACCGCCTGGTTGTTCAGCGCGGAGGCCTCGCCCGGCACCGGATCGGTGGAGAGCTTTACCAGCGTGCGGCCCTCGCGGGTGATCTCCACCGGCACGCTCTGCACCTCGCCGGGGGTGACCTGGATGTGGTCGGGCGGCTGGCCGTCCACCTGCACGGCCAGCGTGGCCGGGCCGGGCGGGGCGTTGCCGGGCGGACCAAGGTCCTCGACGGCGACGCGCAGCATCAGCGTGCGGCCGACGATGCCGTAGCCGGGCGCCTCGATGACGCGGACGCGCCTGTCCCACTCCTCGCCCTGCGCGGGGATGAGGACGTTGAGCGGCGCGGGGATGGCGGCGGGGTCAGATGGCAGGTCGTGTATCTGGCCGTCGGTGATGGCCACGATGCCGGAGAGGCGGTCGGCGGGAATGTCGGCCAGGGCCTGGCGCACGCCGGCCCAGAGCAATGTGCCGTCATGGCCGGACTCCGGCACGGTGATGTGGCGCAGCTCCAGCCCCGGCAGGCGCGTGGCCTGTGCGGTGAGCGAGGCGGCGGCCTTGGCGGAGAGCGCGGCGCGGTCGCCGACCTGCATGGAGGCGGAGCCGTCGGTGACGAGCAGGGCGATGTCCGACAGGCCCTGGCGTGTTTCCTGGACCAGGGTGGGGCCGGCGAGCCAGGCGAGCAGCACGGCGAACGCGGCGCTGCGCCACCAGGCGCCACGGGCGCGGCGCCAGTGGCCGGCGCCGGCGGCCAGGATGCAGGCGGCGGCTAGGAGCGCCAGGAGCCAGATCGGGAGCGCTGGGGCGAAGCATAGAGCGCTGATCGCTTGGGTCAAAAGGAAGGCCTTCTTTTTTGCAAAAAAGAAGCAAAAAACTTTTGCTCCCCCGCCGCCGCAAGCGCGCGCCTTGGCTGGACTGACGCGCGCTGTGGTGCAGGCGGGGGAGCAAAAGTTTTTTGGTTCTTTTTTTCAAAAAAGAACTGCTTGCTTCCTTTCACTGCCCCAGCCGCTCCAGGATCGCCGGCACGTGCACCTGGTCGCCTTTGTAATTCCCAGTCAGCGCGTACATCACCAGGTTCACCCCGAAGCGGAACGCCAGCGTGCGCTGCCTTGCCCCGCCGGGCACCGTCGCGAAGAGCGGGTTGCCGTCGTCATCCTGCGCCCAGGCGGCGGCCCAGTCGTTGGAGCCCACGATCACCGGGCTGACGCTGTCGTTGCTGCGGTCCTGGTCCTGCTGCACCCAGACGGTGTCACCGTCGAAGCGGCCGGGGAAATCCTGCAGCAGGTAGAAGGCGCGGGCCAGCACGTGGGCGGAGGTGAGCGGGGTCAGGCGGGGGATGTCCAGTCCGCGGCCGATGCGGCGCAGGGCGGCGGCTGCGTCGGGGGCCGCGCCGGCGCCGGAGCCGGCGTCCTCCGCGCCGCCGCCCTGCAGGTCGATCACGATGATGCCGCCGTGATGCATGTAGTCGTTCAGCGCGGCCACCATCTTGGGCGAGCCGTCCGTCCGCGCGGTGACAGGGAAGTACAGGAGCGGGAAATAGCCGAGGTCGTCGCGGCCCGGGACCACGCCGACGGGGTCCGCCAGCACGGCCGCGGTGCGGGTGTTT
This sequence comes from uncultured Acetobacteraceae bacterium, assembly GCA_964244695.1. GTDB lineage: Bacteria > Pseudomonadota > Alphaproteobacteria > Acetobacterales > Acetobacteraceae > BOG-908. Next base: position 9,215 of record CAXTJZ010000061.1, on the reverse strand, counting down.
ACGTAGTCCGACAGGCCGGCGAGACCGGCGCGCGAGGTGGCGTCCACCGTGGGGTCGCCGGTGATGACGTAGGCCAGATGGGTGGCCAGAGCGGGGTTGTCGGCCGCCTGGGCCGGGGTGCCGGCGGCGAGGGCGGTCGCCAGGACCAGTGCGGCGCCGGCGCGGCGCCAGGGCAGTGCGCCCACGCCGTCCAGCAGCCCGCGCAGGCGCAGGGTCAGCAGCATGTCCGCGCAGAGCAGCAGGACGGCCAGCGCGATGAGCCAGGGGCCGATCGGCCGGGTGCGCGGGGCGGCGGCGAGCGACATGCGCGCGGCACCGGCGACCGGGGCCATGGAAGCGAGTTCAAGCGGCGAGGACCCCAGGTTCAGCGCGTGGCGGTCCCGCTCCGGGCCGTAGAAGCCGGGCGGGTGGATGGGCGAGGGCACCACGCGGCCGATCTCGCGCGCGCTCACGCTTCGCGCCGCTTCCGGCGGCTGGCCCAGCACGCCCTCGCCGTCCAGGATCAGGGCGGGGGTTAGGAGGCGCGCATCGTCGGCCACCGCGACGCCGGCGGAGCGCGCCACCAGCCGGCTGAGCATGTCCAGGAACAGGCCGGAGAGCGGCAGGTTGGACCAGTCGGCGTTGGCGGTTGTGTGGAACAGCACCACTTCGCCGGCGCCGAGATGGGCGGCGGTGACGAGCGGCGTGCCGTCCGCAAGCGAGGCCCAGGTGGCGGGCGCGGGCTGGGCGGAGGGGTCCGCGAGGACCTGGCGGTTGACCGTTACTTCGGCCGGCACGCGCAGGCCGGCGAAGGGGGAGCCCTGGGGGAAGGCGGCGAGATGCGCGGGCTGGCTCCAGGACATGGCGCCGCCAAGTTGCCTGTCGCCAGGCAGCAGGCGGCCGGGCAGCAGCGGGTCGGTGGCCGGGGCATCTTCGGCGGGCGTGGCGTCGGGGGCTGGCGCCAGCCCGGCGGAGGCGAAGCGCAGGAGGAGGCCGCCCTGCTTCACCCAGGCGGCGATGGCGGCGCTGTCCTCGGGCGAGAGCGAGCTGCCGGTCAGCACCAGCATGGAGAGCTTGCGCGCCAGCAGGCTGGCGACAGTGCCGCGGCGCAGTTCGGTCGAGGGGCCGAGTGCACGCTCCAGGTAGTATTGGTCGCCGAGCAGGGGGGTGTCGGTTCCGGTGCCGCTGTTGACCAGGCCGACCGGACGCCGGCGTGCCGCTTCGTCGAGCAGCGCCACGGAGCCGGCGCCGGGAGAGCCGGCCAGGCGCAGGGCGCCGAGCTGGTTGCGCAGCTCCGGCGGCAGGTTGATCACCGCTTCCGCCGTGGCGGCACCTGCCGGCACGCTGAGCGCGGTGCGGGACAGGACGCGGCCGTCATTCGTCTCGGCCAGGACGGCTTCCTGGCGGGCGCCGGGCCAGGGCGTCTGGCGCAGGCGGGCTACCAGCCGTTCCGGTGCGAGATCCGCCTGCAGCAGGCGCGCGGGCGCGTCGCCGGTCAGCTCGGTGACCCGGCCGCGGGCGGACAGGGCGCGGGCGAAGTTGGCGTCCGCGGGCGAGGCCACCCCGTCCGACACGTAGAAGACGGGGCCGCTGCCGGCGACCAGGCCAGCCGCCTTTGCCCTGTCGGAAGGCCATGGCTTCGGGCGCAACGCGTCCAGGGTCTGGCGCAGGATGGTTGCCGGCATGGTGGCGCTGGCTGGCGGAAGGCGGCCGTCCGCACCTGGCGCGGTGGTCAGCAGGCTTACCTGGCGCCCTGCCCGCGCCAGCCTGTCCAGTATCGCGTCCGACGCGGTAATACGCTGGGTGAAGTCCGCGCCGGACGACCAGCCGTCATCGATCACCAGCAGCGCCGGGCCGCCGCCGCTTACCGCCAGTCCTGAACCGGTCAGCACCGGCTGGGCCAGCCCGACGATCACCAGGGCGCAGGCGGCCAGGCGCAGTGCGAGCAGCCACCAGGGCGTGCGGGCCGGCGTCTCCTCCTTCGGGCGCAGGCCGGCCAGGAGACGGATTGCCGGGAAGGTTTGCGCGCGCGGGGCGGGCGGGGTGGCGCGCAGCAGCCACCATAGCACGGGCAGCAGGATCAGCGCCGCGAGGACCCAGGGTTGGGCGAAGATCACAGCGCGGCAACGTGGCCGGAGGCGGCGTGGCTGGTGGCGCTGAGTGCCAGCCAAAGGGCGAGAAGTGCCGCTTCCGGCGGGTGGTCGGTACGGTGCACGGCGAAGCCGAAGCCGGCGGCCTCGCAGATGGCGCGCAGGCCGTCCTGCTGGCGGGCGAGCGCGCTGGCGTAGGCGTCGCGGACGCCTTCGACGCGGGGGATCACCGCGTCGGCTTCGCCTTCCAGGCCGTGGAAACGCACGCGGCCGTCATAGGGCAGCGCCAGCTCCGCGGGGTCCAGCACCATCACCAGGTGGCCGCGCAGTGGCACTTCGGCCAGGCGGCGGATTGCGGTGGCTGTCTCCTCGAGCGGGCCGAGGAAGTCACCGAGCAGCACGGCGGCGGCGTGGCGTGGGAGGGCGGCGGGGGGCGGCACGCCGGCGGCGCCGGCGGGGAGCGCGCGTTCGACGCCGTCCAGGGCCTGGCGGCCGGCGAACACGCGGCCCTCGACGCCGATCAGGCGGACCTGCTCGCCGGCGCGGAACAGCAGGCTCGCCAGGGCGAGCAATAGGAGGTCGGCGCGTTCACGCTTTTCCGGCAGGGCGCGGGCGGAGCGCCAGGCCATGCTGGGCGAGGCGTCGCGCCACAGGCACACGGTCTGGGCGGCCTCCCACTCCATGTCACGCACGTAGGTGCGGTCGGACTTGGCGGATTGCTTCCAGTCGATGCGCGCGCCGGTGTCGCCGGTGACGAAGGGACGGAACTGCCAGAAGCTGTCGCCGGTGCCGACGCGGCGGCGGCCGTGGACGCCTTGAGCCACGGTTGACGCTACGCGCTCGGCTGCCACGAGAAGAGGCGGGAGGCGGGCGGCCAGGGTTTCGGCTGTGGCGCGCATCTAGGAAGAAAGCAGTTCTTTTTTGAAAAGAACGCTGCACGAAGGCGCGCGCAGGTCCTGCCAGGACGCGTGTCGGCAGAACCAGAGCGGGCCGTCGTGCAGGCGGGGTAGCAAAAGTTTTTTGCTTCTTTTTTTCAAAAAAGAAGGCCTTGCTTGCTTGCCTTCACCCGAGCGCGCCCACAAGCCGGGAGATAACCGTAGGCAGCGCCACACCCTCGGCCCGCGCCGAGAAGCCCAGCGCCATGCGGTGCCGCATGACCGGCTGCGCCAGGGCAGCCACGTCATCCAGGCTGGGCGACAGCCGCCCGTCCAGCAGCGCGCGTGCGCGGGTGGCGAGCATCAGCGCCTGGGCGGCGCGGGGTCCTGGGCCCCAGGCCACGTGCCGGCGCACGCCGTCGTCCTGCGCGGTCTCAGGCCGGGCGCCGCGGACCAGGGCCAGGATGGCTTCGACCACGCTCTCGCCGACCGGGACGCGGCGGACCAGGGCCTGGGCGCGCATGAGGTCCTCGGCGGACATGACCTGGGTGGCGGCGGCGGTCTCGGCACCCGTGGTGGCCAGCAGCATGGCGCGCTCGTCGGCGAGGTGGGGGTAGCCGATTTCCACCTGCAGCAGGAAGCGGTCCAGCTGGGCTTCGGGCAGCGGGTAGGTGCCTTCCTGCTCGATCGGGTTCTGGGTGGCCAGCACGTGGAAGGGTTGGGGCAGCGCGTGTTCCACGCCGCCGACGGCCACGCGGCGCTCCTGCATGGCTTGCAGCAGGGCGGACTGGGTGCGCGGGCTGGCGCGGTTGATCTCGTCGGCCATCAGGAGCTGGCAGAAGATGGGGCCTTGGACGAAGCGGAAGCTGCGGCGGCCGGCCTCGCCCTCCTCCAGCACCTCGGTGCCGGTGATGTCCGCGGGCATCAGGTCCGGCGTGAACTGCACGCGGCGGCGGTCCAGGCCCAGGACGGTGCCGAGCGTTTCCACCAACAGCGTCTTGCCGAGGCCGGGCACGCCGACCAGGAGCGCGTGGCCGCCGGCGAGGAGTGCGACCAGGGTCTGCTCGACGGCTTCTTCCTGGCCGAGGATGACGCGGCCGATCTCCCGCCTGGCGGCGGCCACGGTTGCGGCCAGTCGGTCCGCGTCGGCGATCAGAGTGTCCTGCAACCGGAAATCCCCGTGAACTGAAAAGGCCCGTAGGCTTCGAGTGTGGACCTGCGTGGCCATCCTGCAACCCGCATCCATCGCCCGTCCAGTAGTGCCACCGTGTCGCGCGATTTTCCGTGGCGCCGGTATTACATACGCGCCATCACGCTCCCTATATGGCGGTGATGCGCCGGACCATGCCTCGCCCCTGCCTCGCCGCTGCCCAATGAACCGTGCCCTTCTCACGCCCGAGACCTCGATCGTGCTGCCCGCCGGGCTGGAACGATCCGGTTGCGACCGGGCCAAGCGGGTGCGCACCGAGTGCGGCGACATGCCGTTCCTGGTGCAGCGCGACGGCACCTGGCTGTATCGCGGCAGCCCGATCGGGCGGAAGGAGCTGGTCTGCCTGTTCTCCAGCGTGCTGACGCGGGACGCGGCGGGCGACTACTTCCTGGAAACGCCAGTGGAGCGCGGCCGCATCCAGGTGGAGGATACGCCCTGGATCGCCGTGGAGATGGAGTGGCGCGGTTGCAGCCAGGGGCGCAACCAGGCCCTCTCCTTCCGCACGAACGTGGACCAGGTGGTGACCGCCGGGCCAGAGCATGCGCTGCGGGTGGCGCATAACGCGCTTACCTGCGAGCCGGTGCCCTACATACACATACGCGACGGCCAGGGCGGGCACAGGCTCGAGGCTCGCATCGCGCGCTCGGTTTATTACGAGCTGGTGGCGATCGCCGTGCCGGGCGTGGTTGCGGGCCAGCAGAAGCTAGGCGTTTGGAGCTGCGGCGTGTTCTTCCCGCTGGGCGACCTGGTGGAAGAGTGCGGCGAGGACGACACTGACGAATGACGCGCTGACGGCGTCCGCCCTCAGATTGACCGAAGCCGAGCTGCGCGCCCGTCTGTCCGGCCCTGATCCGGCCGGATTGGATTTCTCGGAACTTCCTGGCGGGGACCGTGCAACGCTGATCCCTGCTGCGGTCCTGGTAGGCTTGGCCACTAGTCCCGCGCCGGGCGTGTTGCTGACGCGGCGCACCGCCCATCTGCGCCAGCATTCCGGCCAAGTGAGCTTTCCTGGCGGGCGCATCGATCCCACAGACGCCAGCCCCGAAGCGGCTGCCTTGCGCGAGGCGAACGAGGAGGTGGGGTTGGACCCGAGCCATGCGGAAACCCTCGGGCGCCTGCATGACTACGCCACTGGAACAGGCTACCGCATCACCCCTGTTTTGGCGCTGCTGGCGCCTGGCTACATCACCAGCCCTTCGGCGCAGGAAGTGGACGCCATCTTCCAGCTGCCGCTAGCCACGCTGCTGGATCCGGATGCGCCGCAGCGCCGCGGGGCGGAGTTCCGCGGCGCTTGGCGGGAATATTGGGTGTGGCCGCATCCGGAGCAGTATATCTGGGGAGCGACGGCTGCGATCCTAGTGCATCTGGCGCGGCGGTTGCGGGGTGGGTAGGGTCGTGGGCAGGCAAGGCAAGGAAGACCTTCTTTTTTGAAAAAGAGAAGCAAAAAACCTTTACTCCCCCATCTGCATGGTGGCTCGCTCTGGTTCTGCCAGCACACGCGTTTGCAAAACCGGCGCGCGCATTGGCGCAGGCGGGGAAGTAAGAGTTTTTTGGTTCTTTTCAAAAAAGAACTACTTGCTTTCCTATGACCCGCATCTGCGTCCTGGCCTCCCCTACGGAGCTCGCGCAGGAAGCCCGCGCCCGTCTCGTGGCCCGCTTCGGCGACGCCCCATTCGCCGCCTCGGACGTCGTCGTCTGCCTTGGCGGCGACGGGTTCATGCTGGAGACGCTACATCGCACGTTGACCTGCGACGTGCCCGTCTACGGCATGAATTGCGGCTCGGTCGGGTTCCTGATGAACGCGTTCCTGGAGGACGACCTGCCGGACCGCTTGTCGCGCGCGCAGGGCGTGGTGCTGCACCCGCTACGCATGCACGCCGTCACCCGTTCCGGCGTGGTGGAGGAAGCGTTGGCACTCAACGAGGTGTCGCTGCTACGGCAACTGCGCCAGACGGCGAAGATTCGCATTACCATCGACGGCCGCGTACGCCTGGCGGAGTTGGTGTGCGACGGCGTACTGGTGGCGACGCCGGCCGGCTCGACCGCCTACAACCTCTCCGCGCACGGGCCGATCGTGCCGCTTTCGGCGAACCTGCTGCCGCTTACGCCGATCAGCGCGTTCCGGCCACGGCGGTGGCGCGGGGCGCTGCTGCCGAGCACCGCGGACGTTTTGTTCGAGATATTGGAGGGTGATAAGCGGCCGGTTTCTGCGGTGGCGGATTTTACCGAGGTGCGCGATGTGGCTTCCGTGGCGGTAAGTGAGGACCGCAGCGTGAAGACGACAATCCTGTTTGATCCTGACCAGGGCTTGTCCGAGCGGATCGTAGCTGAGCAGTTTACGGTTTAGAAAGAAAGCAAGGCCTTCTTCTTTGAAAAAAAGAAGAAGGCGGCGCAGTGTTCGCGTGGCGGGCGTTTGCTGCCGGTCAAGCTGCGCAGGTGGCTGCAACCAGCCTCGCCGAATGCTATGAAAGCCCATCATTGTGCACGTGGGCTCCCTTGGGCGCTGCAGACGTCCTGGAAGGCTTGGACGGCGCTGGACGAACAGCTGTCGACCGCCTTCATGGCGACACGGCCCATACGGCCGCTGGCATGCCGCTCGGCGGCCGCGATCACCGGCGGCGCGCCCGCCGGACCGATACCTTTATTACGCTCGCCGCTCAAATACACATCAACGGCCTCGACCGCCGTGGCGGGGCCGCCAGCGCTGTCCGGACCTCCAGGTCGTATCGGCCCTCGCGTTCTGTTATCGCGTGGCGCAGGCGTTTTTCCAAATACCAACTGGTGGGGCAGCTCACGCCCAGGCGGCGGCTCAGCTCCACCGCGAAAATGCTTGTTTGGTGCTGGTCATCGCGTACATGGCGCGAAACCAGGTAACGAGGGGCAGTTTGGTGCTAGCCATGGCGGTCCGCGCGGTGACCGACCAGCGCCGGTTGCAGCGCGTGCAGCCAATGCGACGGCCAGAGATGTAGACCCGCGTGTTGCCGCAAGCCGCACACGCCATGCCGGCCGCTTGGCGGGTCGCCAGAAGAGCGGCGAAACATTGCGCCTCGCTGCCGTATTGCCGCTCGAATTCGGCATCGGTCATCCCCTTCACCAAGGCCCGCATCGGCCACCGCCATCAATGACGGAAATCATAGACCAATGCGTTGTACAAGGTCCGTGTTGGATGGTTGATAAGCGGGAAAGCTCTTTGCTCTGTTTGCAAAAAGAAGACCTTGCTTCCTTACGCCGACCGAACCGCCGCGACAAAATCCGTGACGCTCTCACTCATCTGCTCGGTCTGCGCCAGCACACCGCTTGCCGCAGACAGAACCTGTCTTGCCGCCATGTCGTTCTCTGTCGCGGCGCTTATCACATCGGCGATGCTCGTTCTGACGTCCTGCGTCCGCCCGGACGTGTTTTGGATGCTTCTGGCTATTTCCGCGGTAGCCGTGCCCTGCTCTTGCACTGCGGCCGCGATGGCGGCGGCCACGGCGCTAACTTCCTTTATAGTGAAGCCGATTCCCTTGACCGCCTCCACAGCCACGCCTGTCGAGCGCTGCATCGAGGCGATGTGCGTCTCGATTGTGCCCGTGGCACTTGCCGTCTGCTGCGCCAGCGCCTTGACCTCATTGGCCACGACCGCAAAGCCCCGTCCTGCATCGCCGGCGCGCGCCGCCTCGATAGCTGCGTTTAGTGCGAGGAGGTTCGTGCGGCCGGCAATCTCGGTGATGAAGTTGAGCACCTCGCCCACCTTGGTCGCATTTTCCGCCAGTGCACGAATAACGGTGTCAGTCCGCTGAACTTCGCCCACCGCCTTGTTGGTTATGCCGGAAGACTGCATCACCTGCCGGTTGATTTCACCGATCGATGAGGAGAGACGCTGTGCGCAGGCTACGACGTTGTCGGCACTGTGACCCGCCTCGTCCGCGGCCTCGGCAACCGTAATGGCCTGCTGGTTGGTTCGCGCGGAGATTGCCGACATCGAATCCGCCATCTGCTGGAAACTGCTTGCCGCCGTACGCAACCCGGTGGCGTTTGCCTGCGAAGCCGCGTCCAGACCCGCCGTTAGTTCATAGAGACGGTCCCGCTTGGCTTCCGCTTCCGCCGCAATCTTCTCGCGTATCCTGGTCTCGGCCGCCGCCTGTTCGGCGCGCGACAGGAGCTGGTTGCGCATCTTGTCCAGGTTCACCAGCAGCCGGCCAAACTCGTCGCGGCGCGCTGTCCTGAGCGCAGTCTTCAGGTCTCCCGCAGCAATCCTGTCGGCGCCGGCGCGGGCTGCCTTCAGGCCGCCGTTCACCGCCAGCGAAACGTATGTCAGGCTCAGGAGGATGAGAAGCATGCTGACACCACCTACGGCGATGAAGATCGCCATTTCCCGCGACGCTTCCCGCGCCATCCGCGCGCGTATCCTGTCCACCTCGGCATCGAGGTCGGTTACAAGGCGGTCGATGCTGAGCGACACGTGGTTGCGTATCGCTTCCAGCCGGTCCGGCTGGATGAGATAGCGTGTCGGTTCGCCGTTCCCCGGCAGCGCCTGCTTCGCGGCGTGGCGCCAGGCGTTCGCGGCAGCGAGGGTGTCGGCGGCCTGGCTTTTCAGGCGGGCCGACGGCAGCGTCGCCGGCAGGATCGACCAGGCTTTCGCAAAGCGTTGAAAAGCGGTGTTGAAACGGCCGGCGGCTGCATCGCCTTCCGCCAGCGTGGCCGCATCGCGCACTTCGGACAGGGCGGTGTCGGCCAACGTGAAGGCGGTCTGCGCCGTGCGCGCGGAGTCTATCGCGTGCAGCGCGCCATCGGCGATTACGGCGGCGCTGTCCGCGCTTCTGTGGAGCGAGGACATCCCGAGCCAGATCAGCACGGCGAGGCCGCCGACGACACAGATGTTTGTCAGCAGCAGAAGATGGCGAACTTGCATGTCTGGTCGGGCCCTATTGCGGCAGGGTTGGTGTGGGAAAGCTGCGCGCGGGCTCGGACAGGCTTTCCAGGAAGGCGAGCAAGTCGGCAATCTGCGCCGGTGACGCCGCCACGGGCGCGATCGCGCGGGATGGGCGCGCCACGCCGGCGGTGACGTAGTGCACCATC
>CAXTJZ010000060.1:0-17193 GCA_964244695.1 uncultured Acetobacteraceae bacterium | reverse complement strand
ACCGCGCCGCAAACAACCGCCCAGCCCCCGCCGGATCGAAAACCCGCATCCGCTCCGCAAACACCGCCGCCCGCCGCTCATAAACATCGGCCAGATCCGGCCACACCCCCGCCAGCCGAAGCAGACAAGGCCGTAGCTAGCCCCTAGGCCCGCTCGGGCCGGTTAGTCCCAACGCCGTACCGTAGATCATGACTTTGCTGATTGACGAGTTATAACCGTGCGGTTATATGTCATCCCCACAGAATGAATCCCACCCCCAACACCCTCTTCAAAACCCTAGCCGACCCAACCCGCCGAGCCCTCTTCGAGCGCCTATGCCGAGACGGCGAGCAAACCGTCTCCGCCCTCACCGCCCAATCCACCATCTCCCAACCCGCAATCTCCAAACACCTCGCCCTCCTCCAAAAAGCCGGCCTCGTCACAGCCCGCCCCCAAGGCCGCCAAACCCACTACAGCGCCACCCCCGCCGCCCTAGCCCCCCTCACCACCTGGACCACCCAACTCACCGCCGACTGGCAAACCCGCCTCAACAACCTCGAAGCCCTCCTCAACAGGATGGACCAATGACCCCCACCCCCAACACCCGAACCGTCACCCTCGAACGAGACTTCCCCCACCCCCCCGAAAAACTCTGCCGCGCCCTCACCCAGCCCCACCTCATCGCCGAATGGCTGATGGAAAACGATTTCGCCCCCAGCCCGGGCCACCATTTCACCCTCCGCGCCGCTTGGGGCAGCGTCGCCTGCGAAGTCCTCGAATCCGACCCCCCAAACACCCTCGCCTACACCTGGGCCGCCATGGGCCTGCAATCCGTCGTCACCTACACCCTGACCAAAACCCCCACCGGCACCCGCCTCCGCATGGAACAAACCGGCTTCCAACCCCACCAGGACCAGGCCTTCCAAGGCGCCACCCAAGGCTGGCAACACTTCCTCGCCAAACTCGAAACCACCCTGGCCAAACCAGACTAACCCTCCAGCCAAACCCCCTTCCCAACCATACCGCCTTTCACGAGAACCCTCCGCCCCGGCCCCGCGCCGCAGCCAACAGTCCAAAACAGCCTCGCTACCGCCAATACGGATCGCGCCATCCCACCCATCAGGGTGCATGCCGGGGGATCGCATTCTCGAGCTGGCTCGGGTCGATCAAGCTCGGCCACAGGCCTGCCTCGCCAACGGTCTCGACCTGAGTCGCCGGGCCTGTGGTAGGCCGAGGAGCTCCTCCATGCCGTTGACCAAGCGCTGCAGGTCGGTCGGCTTCCGCGCCAGGGTCTGTCGCCGCGAGAAGGCGAGTAGCCGATGGGTGAGTGAGGCGGCGCGGTTGGCAGCGCCTTGGGCGGCGGTCACGTATCTCTTGCGCCAAGCGCGTGCTGATCAGCTCCAGCGACCCAGAGATACCAGCGAGCAGGTTGTTAAAGTCGTGCGCCTCCGGCGCCCCAGAAGATGTATATGGGACGACAGGTGTTGAGGATCAGGCGCACCACGGTCCGAAGACTGTGGGGCCATGCCTCGGGCCGCCGAGCGTGGTCGCCGCCCAGTCGTATCAGCGCATCAGGGCGCTTCATCTCGCCGCGGCCGGAGAGGAACCCGGGCGTCGTCACGTCAGCGCTCCGCAGCCGAGCAGCAGATAGGCGAGCAGGTCCCTTTTACCGTGTGCAGACCCGCCAGCTTGTCTACTTGGACATGGCATAGCGAGCAGACGCCGCTAGGCCCGTCGTTTTGGGACAAGGTGTCTCCAACCGTGCGGGGCGACAATCTACACGCGTTAGTATAGGCGGGTCCAGAGTAGCCCGAAGCTTGGCACTTGGATGTCGGCTTTCCCGCGTATCCCGCTCGTAAGCAGATCATCCGCTAACGGCCAATCTCGTGCGGCAGGTTGGTTTCCTCGAATGGCGCAGACGGGGCTGTACCTTCATGCTGCGACATGACCCTGGACCAGCTTCGTATCTTCGTCGCCGTGGCCGAACGTCAGCACGTCACCCGTGCCGCCGAGGCGCTCAACCTGGCCCAGTCGGCCGCCAGCGCCGCCATCGCAGCCCTGGAGGGGCGGCACGGGGCCAAGCTGTTCCACCGCGTCGGTCGCGGGATCGAGCTGACCGAGGCCGGGTCGCTGTTCCTGACCGAGGCGCGGGCCGTGCTGGCGCGGGCAGACGCGGCCGAGCTGGTGCTATCGGAACTGGGCGGGCTGAAGCGTGGCAGGCTGCTCGTCCAGGCCAGCCAGACCATCGCCAGCTACTGGCTGCCGCGTCACCTTGTCGCATTCCGGCAGACCCATCCCGGTGTCGCGATCGCGCTGACGGTCGGCAACACCGCGCAGGTCGCAGCCGCCGTCCACGAGGGGATTGCCGAGCTGGGCTTCGTCGAGGGCACGGTCGACGACCCGGCACTCGACAGCCGCGTGGTGGCGCTTGACCAACTGGTGATCGTGGTCGGGCCGGATCACGCCTGGGCGCGATCCGGCGACCCCGTGACGCCGCGCCAGCTCGCCGGAAGCGACTGGGTGTTGCGCGAGCCAGGCTCCGGTACGCGCTCGGTGTTCGAGGCGGCACTCGTCGGGTTCGGCATCACCCTGTCCGACCTGCGGGTGGTGCTGGAGCTGCCGTCCAACGAGAGCGTGCGTGCCGCGGTCGAAGCAGGCATGGGGGCGACCGCAATCTCCGCCTCCGCCGCCGCGCCCAGCATCGAGGCCGGGCTGCTGCACGCCGTCGATCTTCGACTGCCCGAGCGCGCCTTCCGCGTCCTGAGACACAAGCAACGCCACCATAGCCGTGCAGCCGACGCCCTGCTCGCGGGGCTCGGCAGCCTCTGATCGATCGCCGTATGGATCGGATCGGACGAGAGGGGCGTTGGTCGCCGGGGATCTTTCTACAGAAAGGCTCGACAACCCTCGCGCGCACCCCGCGCCGTTGTTAAGCCGTCACAGAAGACCGTGTGCTGCACCAGTTCCAGCCGCCGGTCAGCGCCGCGGCGGCCAGTCCGCGATCATGTGTGGGCTGGCTCATACCAGCACCGGAAGTCTTGACGTGTGGGTAAGCATGGGGCTCGGCCCCAAACCCCGCTGGGGCCTAGAGGCCCCAAGCTCATTTATAAGCACGTTTAATAAACAGGTTCTAAGGACTTGTCCTTAGCGGGGTCCAGGGGCAGCGCCCCTGCCCTTCCTGAAGAGTTAACCTTCAGGCCGCTGGTGTCAGCTGGCGAAGACAAGCACCCGGTGCCACGCCGCACTCAGATAGCCCTTGAAGTTCCAGGTGTCGTCAGGCAGCGCAGGCTGCGTTTGCCCGGCCGAATCCCACGCCCGCACAACCAGCTCGTGCTCGCCGCGCGGCAGGTCCACCGTGGCGCTCCAGAATGTCCAGCTCCACGGGCAAGCCGCATCGTGCTCCAGCTCCGCCTGTGTCCAGCTGCGTCCGCCGTTCGTCGAGACGTCCACGCGGGTGACGGCGCGCGCGGTCGCGATCGCGTAGCCGCGCAGCGTGATGCGCCCGGCCTTCAGCTCCGCCCGCGGCAGGGGCTCGCAGATCGCCGCGTTGAGCGGCATGTCGTTGATGGTGATCCCCTGCGCCCAATCGACGGTCTCCTCGGTCGCGTCGGGGGGCACCAGCTTATAGTCGCGCTGCTGCATGTGGTTGTCCGATGGGTGGTCCTGCACGACGATGGCGGCCAGCCATTTCGGGCTGCGCACGCCGGCGAAGCCGGGCACGACAACACGCAGCGGGAAACCATGTTCGGGCGCGAGCGGCGCGCCGTTCATCGCATAGGCCAGCAGCACTTCCGGCGACATCGCCTTGGCCATCGGGATGGAGGCGCCGTAGCGGAAGCGGCCTTCCTCGGGCATCTCGACGTCGTCGCAGGCCTCGAAGGCAACGTGGAGTTCCCCATCCGTCTCGGCGCCGGCCGCTTGCAGCACGTCTGCCAGCGCCACGCCCGTCCAGACGGCGTTGCCGATGGCACCCGGCGCCCAGGGGTCGCCCGAAGTAGGCCGCACGACCTGCATGTCAGCGCGGCGGTTGCCGGCGCATTGCATCACCGCCGTCACCGAACATTCCGGAAAACGCTGGCGCAGCTTAGGCACCGTCAGGTCCATCGGGTTCGCGACGCGGCCGCTCACGCGCAGCCGGTGCGCGCCTTCCTGCAGCGCCGGGATGTTGCCATGGCTGCGCACGTAGAAATCGGCTTGCGGCGTGATCATCGCCGCGCGCAGCCGGCCCAGCGGCGGCTCCGCGTTGTACGGGTGCGCGCTGTGCACGATCAGGTCTGGCTTCGAGGCGAACGGATTATGCAAGGCAGCTCCTTCGGGCGCTGGCGGATGTGCCCGTTACGGCGCGCCCTTGGTGGCAACCAGATAGGCGATTACTGCGTCGGCGTCGGCGGCCGAGACCGGCGCCTTGTAGACAGCGATCATCTTGTGGACTTCGTTGCTCCACACCGCCTTCGTCAAGGAAGGCTGGTTCAGCACCATGCCCGCGGAATGGCAGGCCACGCAGTTGTTGTTTATAGCGTCGGCCTTGTCGCCACCGGGGAACACCCGGTCGCCGGTCGGCAACTCCACCTTCACTGATTTGAAAACCATCGGCGCCTCAGCAAGCGCCACAGACAGACACGCGCCTGTCAGCAGGCAAGCTAGTGTAATCGTCCTCAGCATGGTCCGTTGCTCCTCAGATCACTGTCAGCTTCGTGGTCTCGATGCCGTTCTGCATGAAGCCGCCCGGGTTCCAGTTCGGCACCGCCGGCTGCGTCACGCCGGCGGTGTTGGTGCAACGGACCATCACGCCTTGCTCGCCCCGGCCGGCAAGCGGCACGGTGGCGCTCCAGCGCCGGAAGCTGTACTTGCCCTCGTCGGTCCCCAGCTTCGTGGGCAGCCAGGTCCGGCCGGCATCGGTGGAGACATCCACGCGGGCCACGCCGGCGTCGCCGCCCAGCGCGATCCCGCGCAGCGCCACGGGCGCGCCAGCCTTCACAGTCTGGCCTTCCTTGAGGTTGGTGACAAAGGATCGCGGGTTCATCCGGCTGATCGGCACCGTCTTGAAACCGGCGGCACCCGGCTTGACGTCCGCGTTCGGCGTGTCCGGGATGCGGTAGGCGGTCTTCATCCAGTACTGGTCGTCCGCATGGTCCAGTATCTCGATGTCATTGAGCATCTTCACCCAGTAGGTGGAATACCAGCCAGGCACGATCAGGCGCAGCGGGAAGCCGTTCAGCAACGGCAATTGCTCACCGTTCATGGCGTAGGCGATCATCACCTCGCCGTCGCGCGCATGGTCGATATCGAGCGATTTCAGGAAATCCGGCGCATCATCGACCACCGGTGTGTCCAGGCCGTTGAAACGCACCTGCACGGCGCCCGCCTTTACGCCGGCGCGGTCCAGGACGTCACGCAGGCGCACCCCGGACCAGCGCGCATTGCCCATCGCCCCGTTCGCCCACTGGCCGCCCGGCACGCGCGGCGCGAACAGGCCGCGCGAATTGCCCGAGCACTGGTTCACCGCCGCCAGCTCCACCCGCGGCAGTGCCACGAGGTCGGTGAGCGACAGGGACTGTGCCTGGTTGACCTGGCCGTGCACCGTCAGGCGGAACTTGTCCGCGTCGACCTCCTCGGGGATCACGGCCCAGTGCCAGCGCACGAAGAACCGGTCGTTGGGCGTGAACACGCTTTGGTCGAACACCTCGAACGGCGTCTCCAGCAAGGCCGGCCGCGTGCGCTGCAGGATCATCGCACCTTTTTGCGGGAACGCCGTCGTCATCGGCCGCGCGTCCGGACCGCCAGACAGAGGCAGGTTGACCGTGTCCCCGGCCCAGGCGGGCGCCATGCCGCGCAGGGCCAGCGCCGCGCCAGCGGCACCCAGGACCGCCCTGCGTCCGATCGGGTTGGTTGCACCGTTCATTGTTTTCCTCCTGCAGTCATAGGGAACGCCATCCTGCCGCGTCACGCCACGCCCAGCAGGCGTATCAGACCCACGCTGATGCCGCCCAGCACGACGAGCGAAAGCGTGACCGCGGCCGTCACACGCACGCCGGCCTTGGCGACCACGCGCACATCCACCCCCAGGCCGAGTGCCGCCATCGACACGGTGGTCAGCAGGCTGGCGGCCACCTTGATTGGCGGCAACAGGGCATCCGGTATCAGCCCGAAGGAGCGCACTGCCAGAACCAGAAGGAAGCCCACGATGAACCACGGCACCAGCTCGTGCAGCGCAGGCCCGGCGCGTTTCGGCCGGTTGCCCGCCGTCACGTTCGGCGCCGCCTCGTCCGCCTCGTCGCGCAGGCGGCGGGTGAGCAAAGAGAGCACGAGCACCACCGGTCCCAGCATCAGCACGCGCACCAGCTTGACCACGGTTCCCACCTGGTTGCTCAGCGCGCCGATCGGCAGCGTCGCCGCCAGCACCTGCGGCACCGCATAGACGGTCAGTCCTGCGAGCACGCCGTACTGCGTCAGGGACAGCAGCAGCACAGGCACCAGCAGCGGCAGCAGCAGCACCACGATCACGCCGAGCACGGCCGTGAACGCGATGGAGGAGGCCACGTCGTCGCCGTCCGCACCGATCACCGGCGCCACGGCGGCGATGGCGGAATTGCCGCAGATCGAGTTGCCGCAGGCGACCAGGATAGCCATGCGCTGCTTCAGCCCGAGCGCCCGGCTGATTGCGTAGCTGGTGGCAATGGCCACGGCCACCACCAGCACGATGCCGCCGAGCAGTGCGGGGCCCAGCGCCAGCACGGTGGCCACGCTGACCGAGGCGCCGAGCAGGACGACGGCGATCTCCAGCAGGATCTTGGCGCTGAACGCGATGCCGGGATGCCAGCGCGCCCCAGGGGTCCGGGCGGTGCGTATCGCCACCCCCAGCAGGATCGCCAGCACCAGCGCTTCCAGATAGGCCTCGCCGGCGAGCTTCACTTCCACGAGCTGGAGCAGGCTGGCCGCGACCGTCACCAGGAGGCAGAGCAGCAGGCCGGGCAGTGTTTTCCAGATGGGCGTGAGTGGGGACACGGCGATGCCTGCTGATTGGTCCCATGCACCATGACAGGCTTCTTCCATCGGAATAGCGGTGTTATCCGCTTGAACCGATCTGTCGTTTCGATTGGTTGCTAGAAAAAGAAAGCAAGGCCTTCTTTTTTGAAAAAAAAGAAGCAAAAAACTTTTGTTTCCACGCCGTTCGGGCGCCTTGGATCGTCTTGCGGCGCTGGTCTGGTGGTTTAGGCGAAAGGCGTGACTGTCAGCTTCCTACGTGCTGGCCTTCGGCTGGATGAAGACGGGAAGATGCGTCTGTCTTAGAATGCTTTCGGTAACACCGTCGAACACGGCCTCACGTAGCCGGCCATGATCGTAGCTCCCCATCACCAGCAGGTCGGCGCCAGCTTCGCGCGCCATGGCGAGCAACCGGGCGCCGATATCGCCGCCCGTGTTGGGCACCGTCTTGGTTTCGAACGGCAGCGTCGCGAAGACCTCGGCCAAGGCGCCGTCATCGGCCGCCGGGGCGCCCACCTGCAGCACGACGACACGCTCCGCCCTGGACAGGATCGGCATCGACTGGCGAACGGCGCGGCGGGCCTGGGCGTCGTCGCGCCAGGCTACCGCCACGACGCGCCCGAACGCTCCCAGGCTCTCCGGCGGCACGAGCAGGACAGGGCGTGACACGTGCACCAGAGCCGTTCGGATGCGGTCGAGGCTCGTGCGGTCTTCCGGCCGGTGCTCCAGCAGAAGCAGGTGCGCGCCGCGCCCATGCTCGCGTATGGCGGCGGTGCCGTCGCCTCGTATCTCGATCCAGCGGGCGCGACGTCCTGCCGCGCGCTGGGCCGCCACCCAACGGTCCAGTACCGGCCGCAACGCCGCAACCCAGTCCTGGCGTTGGTTGGCCATCTCCTGCCGGCGCTCCCTGGTCAGCACCTCCTCGGTCGGCAGCAGGTCAGCCAGTATTGGCCCGTCTATCGCGAGGACGGTGGTGCGCGTGTTGTCCTCGGCCATGAGGCGCGCCGCCATGTCCAGCATCGGCTGTATGGACTCTGTCCCATGCAGGGCCACCAGCATCTGGTTGCCCAGGCTGTCCGGACCGGCCGGCGCCAGTGCCGCCAGACGCGACGTCCGGACGAGCTGCGCGGTGGCGTAGCCGGCGGTGACGCTGCCCAGACAGAGCACAACCGAGAGCGCGATGTTGCCGAGCGCCTGTCCTGACCGCCCGTCGCGCAGCAGCTCGAGCGTTTGCAGGCTGAACGACGAGAACGTGGTGAAGCCGCCGCAAACGCCTACCATGACAAAGGCGCGCAAATCCGGCGATGCTGCGAAGCGGCCTTCGGTCGAGGTCAGCGTTCCGAAGAAGCCGATCACGAAGGAACCCACCACGTTGATCAGGATCGTTCCCCACGGGAACGCCGGCCCGGTCAGCGTGACCATGAGAACCCCGAGCCAGGCGCGCAGCACGCTGCCGATAGCACCGCCCAGGCCGATGAAGGCGTAGGTCATCTGACCGCCACTGCCTCCGACACGCTCCACGGAATGGAGTTGGATGAGGATCGCGACTTGAACATACGCCTCCCGTGGACACGCTTCGGTCCGGACCGGCAGGAGTCATCAGCCCACGACGGGCGCTTAAAGGAGGAACCCATCTCCTGACCAGACGGTCGCATACTCCGGCTGAGAGCTCAACCCGCTTGCACGGGCCGCCTGGAACACCTTGGCCGGCTATGCCAATAGCCCGGTGCGCATCTGGCACGCTCATCTCCCGGCAAGAGGGTTGAACGGCCTGACCTGTTTTTTCCCAGCGGCAGTCCCGTGCGGCTCAGCCGCCGCCCGGCGCACGAACGAGGTGCATGGAGGCCTGCTGCCACCCGATACCGATGCGAGCTGGCCGGTGGCGGCCTGGAACGCGCTCACCTGGGCGACCACGATGTCGAGGTAGTTGCCGACGCTTGCCGCGTAGAGCTGCAAAGCCAGGTTCTGCGCCTTGGTTGGTCGCGGCGAGACCGTAACGTGGTCTTAGCCGGATCGCTGCCTGCCTCCGGTGGATTGCTGAGTGGCGCTGTGCCGGGCGGTGAATGGCTGATCGCTTACGAAATCGATCCGTCTGGCGATCGTGAGTCACGGCTGCGGGGTTCGGCGCCGTCTCGCGACCGTGCGTCTTTCCGAGATGACCTGCGTTACGGAGCCAAGCCGGAACAGGCCACCGGCCAGCGTTTGGGCCTGCAGGGGGGAAAGTCCACAATGGTCGGCAAGCAGGAAATGCCCGCTGGAAGCCAGGGCGGCCGAGCCCTGACCGGCGTCGCCGGCCTCGATGACATTCTCCTGGGCGGCCTGCCACGGCGCCGACTATACCTGCTCGAGGGCACGCCGGGCACGGGCAAGACGACGCTCGCGCTGCAATTCCTGCTGGAGGGGCAGCGGCTTGGCGAACGCTGCATGTATGTCACGCTCTCCGAGACGGCCGAGGAACTTCAGGCGTCGGCCGTCACCCACGGCTGGTCGCTGGAGGGCATCACCGTCGTCGAGCTGGTGGCAGAAGGCGAAGTCGGCTCCGAGCAGGAGCAGACGCTGCTGCACGCCGCGGAGTTCGAGCTTGGGGAGACCACGGGGCGGATCCTGCAGCGTATCGAGGAGGAACGGCCCGACCGTTTGGTTTTGGATAGCCTGTCGGAGCTGCGCCTGCTCGCCCAGACTGCGTTGCGATACCGCCGGCAGATCCTCGCCTTGAAGCAGCGCTTCACGGGCCTGCGCTGCACGGTGCTGATGCTGGACGACCAGACGGCGGAGCCGCGCGACATGCAGCTGCATAGCGTTGCGCACGGGGTGATTTGCCTTGAGCAGACGACAAGTAGGTATGGGGCGGAACGGCGCTCCTTGCGTGTGCTGAAGGTGCGCGGCGTCCCGTTCCGCGGCGGCTTCCATGACTATGCGATCAAGACCGGCGGTATCGCCGTGTACCCGCGCCTGATCGCCGACCAGGCCGACGGCACGTTCTCCCCTGTTCGAGTCGGCACCGGGGTGCGCGAGTTCGACGACATGCTCGGCGGCGGCCTCGTTCCCGGCACGAGCACCCTGGTGATGGGCCCCTCCGGCACGGGCAAGACGTCGACCGCAACCAGGTGCATTCTGACCGCTCTGGAACGCGGCGAGAAGGCCGCCGTCTTCATGTTCGACGAGGAACTGGGTACCTTCTTCGCGCGGTCGGCCACGCTCGGGATGGACCTGCAGCCGTATTTGGAGTCGGGTTACCTTCATGTAAGGTCAGTCAAGCCGACGGAACTATCGCCCGGAGAGTTCGCAAGCCTGGTTCGGGAAGCGGTCGAGGTGGATGGCGTAAAGGCGATGCTGATCGACAGCCTCAACGGCTACCTGCACGCCATGCCCAACGAGGGCTATTTGGTGCTGCAGATGCACGAGCTGCTCAGCTACCTGAGCCAGCACGGCGTGATGACCCTGCTCATCCTCGGCCAGCACGGTCTGGTCGGCGAGGTCCGCCTTGACGTGGATCTGAGCTATCTCAGCGACTCGATAATCCTGATGCGCTTCTTCGAAGCTGCCGGGGCGGTGCGGCGCGGTCTGTCGGTGGTAAAGACGCGGACCGCGAACCACGAAGCCTCCATACGCGAGTTCAGCCTGGGTAGTGGCGGATTATCGATCGGCGCCGTCCTGCACGACTTCGATGGCGTTCTCGAAGGAACGCCGGTCTATCACGGCCATGAGAGCGCGTTGATGGGGCAGCCGGTTAAACCTCTGCCACAGGCCGGGTAGGCTCACATCATGGAGTTGCGTGTCCTCATAGTGATGCCGCGCGGCCGGGATGCGGGACTCGCCGCCGGTATACTCGGCAAGGCGGGCATCACCTCCCGCGTTTGCAGCGATTTCGCAGACCTGGTTCGCGCAGCCGAGGAAGATGCCGGCGCTGCCCTGATCGCCGAGGAGGCGCTCGACGCCGACGATCACGGCAGCTCCCTGCTTCGCTGGGTAGCCGCGCAGCCGCCCTGGTCCGATTTCCCGGTCATCGTGTTGGCGGCGCCCCGAGGCGACGTGGCCCAGGGAGCGCGGGTGCCGGCCTGGTTCGCAGGGTTGGGCAACATCGTGCTCCTCGAGCGGCCGATGGGCGCCGCGGCGCTTACGAGCGCAGTACGCACGGTACTACGCGCACGGCGGCGGCAATATCAGATGCGGACTTACCTGGCCGAACGCGAGACGGCGACGCTGCAACTGTCGGCCCTGAACGCCTCGCTGGAGACGCGCGTGACGCAGCGCACGACGGAGCTGCAGGCCGCCTACGACCGGCTAGCCAAGGAAGCGGTCGAGCGGGAACAGACCAAGGCACTCCTTGCCCAGGCGCAACGCATGGAGGCTTTGGGACAGCTTGCCGGCGGCATCGCGCACGATTTCAACAACGTGCTGCAGGCCGTCAGCGGCGGCTTGAGCCTGATCGAGCGCCGGGCGGACTCCGAGATGGTGAAGCGGCTTGCCGGCATGGCGGGGGATGCGGCGCAGCGCGGTGCCTCGATCACCGGAAGGTTGCTGGCCTTCGCGCGACAGGGCGCCCTTCGGGGGGAGGCGGTGTCGCCCCGGAGGCTGCTCGAAAGCCTGCATGAGATGCTGGCTCACACGATAGGCGCCGGCATCAGGATGCAGGTCGCCGCTTCGGAGTCCCTGCCTCTGTTGCTGGCCGACAAGGGGCAGCTGGAGACCGTGCTGGTCAATCTCGCCGTGAACGCCCGGGACGCCATGCCGGACGGAGGATTGCTGTCGCTCAGCGCGGCGCCGGAGACGGTGCGGGAAACGGGTCTGCACGCGGCCGGCTTGGGAGTGGGTCGTTTCCTGTGCCTGTCCGTTTCGGACACGGGAATGGGCATGAATGCGGCCACGCTGGCGCGGGCGAGCGAGCCATTCTTCACCACGAAGCCGCTGGGGCAAGGGACGGGGCTGGGCTTGGCAATGGCGCGCGGCTTCGCCCAGCAGTCTGGAGGCGGGATGGCGATCGAGAGCGCTTCCGGCAAGGGCACGACGGTGAAGCTTTGGTTTCCAGAAGCTGCGGGCGCGGCGGAGGTCAACGGAGCGGTTTCGCTTGTGCTTCCGACGCGTTCCGTGCGGGCCGGCACGTGCGTGCTGATCGTTGATGACGATGTCTCGGTGCGCGAGGTGCTGGTGAGCGAAATGACCGGGCTGGGTTACGAGGTCAGCCAGGCTCGTGATGGCCTGGAGGCGCTCGCGCATATCGACGAAGGCGCGACGATACACCTGCTGATCTCCGATTTCGCAATGCCGGGGATGAACGGGCTGGCTTTGATCCAGGAAGCCCGGCGCCGCCGGCCGGACCTGCCGGCACTGCTGCTGACCGGGTATGCGGACGCGAGCGTGCGGCTTGCGGCCGAGCAAGCCGATATCGGGGACACGGCATTGTTACGCAAACCGGCGTCCGGCGTCGACTTGGCGCAGAGCGCGGCGACGCTGCTGGCCCACGCCAGCCGGAAGCCCGATCGCAAGCCGGCAACCGTGGTCTGCCAGGATATTCTCTGAGCGAATTCGTAGGACTGGCTTGAGTCCGCCGGTGATTGGTCAGCGACGTGCGTCGTGCTGTATCACTTCGAGGGACGATCACACGTGCTCCCTCTTGCATGGCCTGCAGTTGCATTGACACGAGGCCTCATCCGCATCTGCCTCCACCTTAGCAACACGAGAGGTAACCAGCCGACCGCTACTCAGCACCGTTGCTGGACGGAAGGACCGCAGCGAGCCTCGCCGGCTCGCCAAAGGGGCGCACTCTTGGGAGCTGACGCCAGCCCTATCGACCTGCTGGAAGCGACCATCAATCGCCGCGCCGGTCATGATGCCAACGCGGCCGGCCCACCCCCGCGCGGCAGTTTCCCATTGCGGAACCGGATTGCGCAGGCCAGCCGAGAAACAGGCAGGCAAACGCAGCGTTCGACCGCCCTGGACTGAGCGGAGCAATCGATGGCAGGCCTTGGCAGGACGCTACGGGACGCAAACGCCATCGGCGCGGTTGCGAGCCTCACATCGACGGTGGCTCTTGGCCTGCTTGCCCGCCTGGAGGGGAAGGCCCCGCTCCAGCCGGTAAACGCCACAAGCCACTGGTTGAACGGCAGAAAGGCTTCCGCCTGCACGCGCGCTGACATCACCCACACCGCAATCGGCTACGCCACCCACCATGCCGCAACCGTGTTCTGGGCCGCCCTGTTCACGCGCTGGATCGCTCCTGTCCAGCCGCTCGCCCCCGCACCCATGCTTCAACGCGCCATTGCGATGTCGGCCGTTGCCGCCGCCGTAGACTACCTGGCCACACCGAAGCGCTTCACCCCAGGCTGGGAGTTCGTGCTCAGCAAGCGCTCCATGTCGGTGGCCTATGGCGCCATGGCGATCGGTCTCGCGGCAGGCGGTCTGCTCTGCCAGCCACACCGCAAGCCTTCATCGCGGCGGGACAGGCAGCCATGACGAACGTACCGTTCTCCCTGCGCAAGGAGATGTCGGGCGGGCAATAAGCAAGCAAGACCTTTTTTCTGCAAAAAAGAAGCAAAAACCGCTGACTGCCCGCATCTGCAGCAGCCGCATGTTCTCAGGACTCGCCGAAGCGGCGGAACAGCGGAGGAAGTAAAAGTTTCCTGGTCCTTTTTCATAAAAAGGACTGCTTTCTTTCTACCTGTAAGCCGGACCTAATCACCATCAAAATCACAGGATCGGAACAATCGCGCGCGATGAAAAACCTCCGCCAGATACGCGCCGCAACCGGCACCGAGCTCACCGCCCGCTCCTGGCAAACCGAAGCCCCCCTGCGCATGCTGATGAACAACCTGGACCCCGACGTCGCCGAGCGCCCGGAGGACCTCGTCGTCTACGGCGGCATAGGCAAAGCCGCCCGGAACTGGCCCTGCTACGACGCCATCGTCGCCGCCCTAACCACCCTCTCCACCGAAGAAACCCTCCTGGTCCAATCCGGCAAACCCGCAGGCGTCTTCCGCACCCACGCCAACGCCCCCCGCGTCCTCATCGCCAACTCCAACCTCGTCCCCCACTGGGCCACCTGGGAACACTTCTCTCACCTCGACCGCCTGGGCCTGATGATGTACGGCCAGATGACCGCCGGCTCCTGGATCTACATCGGCAGCCAAGGCATCGTCCAAGGCACCTACGAAACCTTCGTGGAAATCGGCCGCCAGCACTTCGGCGGCTCGCTCGCCGGCAAATGGATACTCACCGCCGGCCTGGGCGGCATGGGCGGCGCCCAACCGCTCGCCGCCACCCTGGCCGGCGCCTCCATGCTGGCTATAGAAGCCCAGCAAAGCCGCATCGAAAAACGCCTGGAGACCGCCTACCTCGACGTCCAGGCCGCCACGCTCGACGAAGCCCTGGAAATGCTCGCCCGTGCCCGCACCACCGGCAAGCCCATCTCCATCGGCCTGCAGGGCAACGCTGCCGACCTCTTCCCCGAGATCCTGGCCCGCGGCATCCGCCCAGACATCGTCACGGACCAAACCAGCGCGCACGACCCCACAAACGGCTACCTCCCCGCGGGCTGGACAGTCGCCGAATGGGAACACCGCCGCACAACGGACCCCACCGCAGTCGCCTCCGCCGCCAAAGCCTCCATGCGCCGCCACGTCGAAGCCATGCTCGGCTTCCACCGCGCCGGCATCCCCACCGTCGATTACGGCAACAACATCCGCCAGGTCGCCAAAGACGAAGGCCTGGCCGATGCCTTCGACTTCCCTGGCTTTGTCCCCGCCTACATCCGCCCCCTCTTCTGCGAAGGCAAAGGGCCCTTCCGCTGGGTAGCCCTCTCCGGTGACCCGGAAGACATACGCATCACCGACGAAACAGTAGCCGCGTTGATGCCCAACGACACCGCCCTGCACACCTGGCTGGCCCACGCCAGCGCCCGCATCCGCTTCCAGGGCCTGCCCGCCCGCATCTGCTGGCTCGGCTTGGGAGACCGCCACCGCATCGGCCTCGCCTTCAACGCCCTAGTCCGCACCGGCCGCGTCCGCGCCCCCATCGTCATCGGCCGAGACCACCTCGACAGCGGCAGCGTAGCCAGCCCAAACCGCGAAACCGAGTCCATGGCAGACGGCTCAGACGCCGTAAGCGACTGGCCCCTCCTAAATGCGCTACTAAACACCGCCAGCGGCGCCACCTGGGTATCCCTCCACCACGGCGGCGGCGTCGGCATGGGCTACAGCCAGCACAGCGGCATGGTCATCGTCTGCGACGGCACAGAAGACGCCGACCGCCGCCTCGAACGCGTGTTGTGGAACGACCCAGCCACCGGCGTCATGCGCCACGCGGACGCCGGCTACGAGCGCGCCATCGAGTGCGCGCAGCGTCATGGTCTTGACTTGCCGATGATTGGAAAGAAGTAAAAAGGCCTTCTTTTTTGAAAAAAAGAAGCAAAAAACTTTTGCTCCCTGTCGGCGGCTGACGGAAAGCAGCGCGACAGCGGAGTAAAAGTTTTTTGGTCCTTTTTTTCAAAAAAGGACTGCTTGCTTCGTATAAGTCAGCCTCAACGCGGCTTCATTCGCGCGGGGGAACACAGGCCATCGCCGCACGTTCGGTGCGCGCCCTGAACTCACGGCATTGAAGAGGACCACGCACGTGGCGAACATCGCATTCATCGGCCTTGGGATCATGGGCAGCGGCATGGCGAAAAACCTCGCCAAGGCCGGCCACCAGGTTCGCGCCTGGAACCGTTCGCCGGTCGAGCCTCCCGAAGGCGTGCACCTCGCGAACAGCATCGCGGACGCTGCGAAGAATGCGGAATTCATACTCGTCTCCGTCACCGGCCCCCAGGCACAGGACGCAGTCATCGCTGGCGAGACGGGGCTTCTCGATTGCGCGCCAGGCTCCGCGCTCATCATCGACGCGACCTCCACCGACCCCGAAATCACGCTGCGCTACCAGAAAGCCTTTGCAGATAAAGGGGTGGATTATGTCGATGGACCCGTCTTCGGCTCCAAGAACGAGGCAGCAGGCGGTGAGCTGGACTGGATGTTCGGCGGAACGGAAGCGCAGTTCCACCACGCAAAGCCCATCCTTGAGGCGATGAGCAAGACCGTCACCCATGTCGGACCCGTAGGCGCCGCCGCATCGGCCAAATTGATCGGCAATCTGATGGTGGCAGCACAGTTCCTGTCACTTGCCGAAGGACTGGCCATTGCACGTCGCTCCGGCGTGCCGGACGAAGTGCTGCCGCAATTGCTGGATGCCGTGGATTTCGGCTCCGGCCTCCTGCGCGCCAACGCCCGCTCCGTCATCGCAGGTGACTACACGCCGTCTTTCTACCTGAAGCACATGCTGAAAGACGCTGGCCTGGCCATGGATCTCGCCCGCCGCGCGGGCGTCCCCGCATTCGGCCTGGGTGCCGCTGCGTCCGCACTATCGGCCGCAACCAACACCGGCCATGGCGACCAGAACGTGTCTGCGCTCGCTCTATGGCTCGACGAGAACAGCAAGTAGCGCGGGCGCAAGCCGACAGACGGATGTCACGGCGGTCCCTAGCCCAAAGCTGCGACGCCGCTGCCAGCCGCCGTCACGTCAGCAATGTTTTTACGGATGCCGACATTGCGTGCACAGCCAGGTGACCTGGACGCATTGCCGTAGCACCGCGCAAAACCGGCCAAGTCTCGTTCGTTCGAAACCGCCCATCCTCCCCAAAGCGGCGTCACGCAGTGCCAGAACACGCTGCTTGCTTTCTACAAACCGGCAATCGAAAACGGCGCAAACGTTACGAGACGGATGCCGCGATGCCACTGAACCGCGCGTGCCAAACTACCCCAACGCCAGCGGCCATTCCAACATGACCATTCCCCTGGGCACCCACCTATCCCTCGCCCACCTCCGCCGCCTCACAGCCGGAGAACCCGTAATTATACACCCCGACTGCCTCCCCGCCATACAAGCCTCCGCTGCCACAATCGCCCAGATCGTCGCCTCCGGCCGCACCACCTACGGCGTAAACACTGGCTTCGGCCTCCTCGCCCAAACCTCGATTCCCACCGCGAAGCTCGCCGAGCTCCAACGCCGCCTGGTCCTCTCCCACGCCGCCGGCACCGGCCCGGACCTCTCCCCAGAAACCACCCGCCTCGTCATGGCCCTGAAAATCCAAAGCCTGGCCCGAGGCTTCTCCGGCGTTCGCCCGCAAGTCCTCCACCAGATCCTCGCCTGCCTCCAAGCCGACCTCCTCCCCTGCATCCCCGCCAAAGGCTCCGTCGGCGCCTC
>CAXTJZ010000059.1:11579-17317 GCA_964244695.1 uncultured Acetobacteraceae bacterium | reverse complement strand
CTGTTCGGCGTGCCGTCACTTGACGAACCCTGGGGCTGGCAGATTGCCGGCCACCATCTCGACCTCAATGTCACCGTAATCGGCACGCAGCTCGTGCTGACGCCTGCCTTCATGGGCGCAGAGCCGCAAGTCTCGGATGACCAAACCGGGCCATTTGCCGGCCTGCGCGTCTTCAACGAGGAAGAATCGTGTGGATTGCGGCTGATCCGCGCCCTCTCTGAGCAACAGCATGCCCGCGCCGTGCTGCATGGATCGATGACGGGCTTGCCCGAACACTTGGCCGGGCTGTGGGACGGCCGTACGCGTGGCGGTGCCGGCAAGGACAACCTCGTGCTGCCCTACGAGGGCGTTTGCGCTGCGGAGCTCGACGAGGCGCAACGCGGCCTGCTGCTCGACATAATCGCACTCTACGCCGCCCGCCTTCCCAAGGAGCACGCCGATGTTTGGATGAGCGGGATCGGCAGCCACCTCAACAATACGTGGTTCGCCTGGATCGGCAGCACGGACATCGAGAAGACCCCGTTCTACTACAAGATTCACAGCCCCGTCGTTCTCATCGAGTTCGACCATCATGCCGGCGTGTTTCTGGGCAACACCGACCCGGAACGGTTCCACGCGCACACGCTCGTCCGTACGCCCAACGGCAACGATTACGGCATGAATCTACTACGGCAGCACCGCGCGCAACCCAAGCACGTTCCGCACGGCCAACCATCTCGACGCCAACACGAGAACGCTGAAGGGAACGGGTAGCCGATGGCAATCGGGACAGGCTTGGCCCGCCTGGACAGGTTGCGGCTGACTCAGGAACTCCATGCCCTGCTGATCGACTACTGGCACGACGTGGACACCAACTGGGGACGCAACGCGCCCGACTACTACACGGAGGACGCAATCTTCGAGGCGTCCCGCAACATGTATCGCGGCCGGGAAGAGATACGTGCCTTCTACCAGTATCGCCTGGACCGTGGACCGAGGATCGCCGTTCACAGCGTCAGCAATTTCCGTGTCGAGATTGTAGGCGAGGCAGAGGCGATTTGCACTTGGTACCTGGCCCTCTACGCGGCAGACGGCGTGCCTGTGCTGCCGACCCATCCGCCGATCCAGATCTCGTTCATGACGGACCGCTGCGTCCTTGATGACCAGGGAAGCTGGCGCGTCGCCCATCGCAGGTTCGAGCCGTGGTTCGAAGGCGGCACGCCCGTGACCAACCCCGCTCTGGAACGATCGGGACTGAAGAACTCAGCTTCCGTTCAGGGCAAGCCGTGAAGCCTTTTGCCAAGGTGCCGCCAGCAAGGAGGTTCAATGTACCACACGAGTGACCCGCGCGCAGCACTGGCCACAGTGGCAGCCCCACCCCGTGCGCCCATGCCCGCCATGTTCGACGCCGCCGACTACCTGCGCTTCTATCAGACCGATCCCGCAGAAGCGGAGAGGGGTGCGCGTAGCTGGCTGGGCCGCGGACATAACTTCCTGCTGGCCTACACGGAAGCTGAAGCAGGAGCAACGCTGGCACGGACCGCCCAGCCCGACGAATACGCAATCCTGCTGCCGGAGCGCTCTACCCGGATCGCGGTGTCCGCCGGCGGCGTGACGCAAATCGTCGAGGGCTACCATCTTGTTTTCGTGCCGCCGGGCGACAGCACGGTGCGTCTGCTGGCGCCGGGCAGGGTGTTACGTGTCCTGACCACCCGCGCGGCCGACTTGGCTGCTGCGTGCTGCAACGCCGGCGCCTACGCGGCAGCGCGCCCGACCGTGGCGCCGCTGGTCGACTGGCCCGCACCGGCCGGCGGTTTGCGTATACGCGCCTACAGCCTGGACGTGCCTCCCGCGCCTGGCCGTTTCGGCCGGATATGGCGGTGCACGACTATCATGATCAATTGGCTGGATCACTTCGACGGACCGCGCGACCCGGGCAAATTGTCACCGCATCATCACGAAGATTTCGAACAGGGGTCATTGGCCGTGGAAGGCGAGTTCATCCACCATCTCCGCTGGCCCTGGACCACAAACAAGGCGGCCTGGCGGCCCGACGAGCACGAGCACTGCGGCACGCCGTCCGTGACCTTCATCCCACCGCCCGCGATACACACGACGGAAGCCTGCGGCACCGGGCGCAATCAATTGGTGGACCTGTTCTGCCCACCACGACTGGACTTCTCGCAGAAGGCAGGCTGGGTGCTGAACGCTGATGACTACCCGATGCCTTGAAGAGGAGGGGAGACTCCTTGTTCCCACCAAAAGCAGCAGGCAGGTTCTGCTCGTGCCGTCATGGGCGAGACGCTGCACATACGCAGGGTGTATCCGACGAGAAGAGATACGCGGAGACGGACTGCGTTCCGGCGCCAGGCGATAAATCCGCATGACCAACCAGGCTCCGTGCGGGCCCACGTTTCGCGAACGCCTGCGCGACCGCAATCGATTGGTGGGCACGTTCGTCAAGACGCCGTCCCCGCATGCAACAGAGATGCTTGGCCGCCTCGGCTTTGACTTCGTGATTCTCGATGCGGAGCACGCGCCGCTCGACCGCACGATGATCGACACGATGATCCTGGCTGCGCGCGCGACGGACATGGCAGCGCTGGTCAGGGTGGCAGAGGGTAGCGCGTCAAGCATCCTCTCGGCGCTGGATTGCGGCGCCACGGGCGTGCTGGTGCCGCACGTCGATTGCGCGGCGCGTGCGCAGGAGATCGTGGCGGCGTGCCGCTACCACGGCGGCAAACGAGGTTTTTCCAACACCACCCGCGCGGGCGGCTACGGCGTGTTCGGCATGCGACAACTGATTGCCGAAGCCGACCGGCTCGTCACCTGCATCGCCATGATCGAGGATGTGTCCGCGCTCGACCATCTGGAAGAGATCGCAGCGGTGCCGGGACTGGACGGGTTCTTCGTCGGCCGTGGCGATCTTGCTCTGTCGATGGCGATGGACAGTCTCACCGACCCGGCGGTGCACCAGGCAGTAGAACGCATCGCGGGCGCGGCGATGAGCGCCGGCCTTCCCGTCATGGTGTTGCCATCGAACAAAACCGATGCCGTCGCGATGGGCAAACTGGGCGCCACGGCTTTCGTCCTGTCCAGTGATCAGGGCTTTCTGATACGCGCGGCGCAACAGGCACTCGATGAATACAGGGGGCAGCCAGATGAACGTTGACGTCACAGCGCCTGGTCAGCGCGCCCCGCAGGTATCTCGGTAGCTTTGACGGAGTGGCATACGCAAGCTTGCAAATGCCCGACGCCATGATTGGCGTTCACGGTCCATGTTGATGGGAAAACCATGATCCTGCTGTCCAATGGCGGCACCAGCATGCACAGGTCACCGGTAGCGTCCGACGTCTTGATAGTTGGAACTGTCGACGGAGTCGCTGTCCTGCATAAAGAAAAGGGGCGTTGGAAAGTCGTGCGAAAAGGTTTGCGCGGCTGCTACATAAGCGCCCTGACGGCCACGCCGAACGGCACGGTGTTCGCAGCGTCGCACGGCATCGGGGTTGCTCGCAGCCGGGACGGCGGCACCTCCTGGGAATGGTGCAACAGGGGACTCGCCCATTATGACCTCTGGGCCGCCCGGGGCGGCCGGCTTATGGGCCGAGATGTCGTCTGCATCGGGTCGTTGCCTGCGCATGTCTACATCAGCGAGAACGACGGCGAGTCCTGGCGCCCGCTTCCGGCCCTGCGTAAGGTGGCGAGCACGCCTCATTGGAGCTTTCCGCCCCCGCCCAATGTAGGGCACGTGAAAGAGATTGTCCTCGACGGCGACCGGCTCCTGGTCGGCATAGAGATCGGCAGCCTTCTGGTCTCCCGTGATTTTGGCGAGAGCTTTTCCGAACTCATCGTCGAGCCTGAGCCGGTCGAGTGCGACATTCACCGCGTTCTTGTCCACCCCGATCGTCCAGGGCGGCTCATCGTGGCAAACGGGATCGTGGGGGTGGTGTCGAGCGAGAATGACGGCGCCACGTGGCGCCGCAACCCGATGCCGCCGAATGCGGACTATCCCGATGCTTTCGTGCTGAACCCTGACGCACCAGACGAGCTCTTTCTGGCGGCGGGCGACGGCTGGCCGCGTCACTGGTACGCACGCGGCCGGGCGCGCGGCAAGATCGCCCGTAGCCGCGATGGCGGGAACACCTGGGAGCGGCTGCTTGGCGGACTGCCGGACGGGCAGCGTGCGCTGTTCAGCGCGCTGTCCATTGAGGCGCATGCCGATGGAGCAAGTCTGTACACGGCAGACACCGACGGGCAAGTCTTCGAAAGCCTCGATCACGGTGACCATTGGACAATCATCGCGGACGTGGCGCCGGTGTCGAAGGGAGAGTTCTACCGCGCCCTCGTGAAAGATCGCGAGAAGCTCGCCAATGTGGACGACGTCAAGGTCAGCGAGGCTGCGATTCGACGATTGGGCAACAGGACCTTCGACTGAACGGCCGCGGCCGCTACCTGATCGCCTGCGCGCTAACCGACAAACCACACACGCCGTGCCGGCTGATCAGTTCGGCAATCCGCCCAGACTGCCTGGCGCCCTCGACGATCGCCGCGACAATGGCGAGTCCGGTCGCATTGGCACGCGCCGTTCCGACTGCCTGTTGCACTGCTCCGAAACGGCCCTCCAGCACGCGTGCGTCCGGCAAGTCGTTCAAGTAGTTCAACAAGAGAGGCCGCAGACCAGCAAGCGCATCCATCCTTTCGTCCACGAACTGCTCGTAAGCGCTGGATCCGCTTGAAGCACGAACGATCGTAGCGTGCTTGATGAGTCGGGAAAGCTGCAGGTCATAGGCACTGCCGCCGGAGGTAGATATGCGGGCTCCAGGGCGATCGACGTCGGAGGGGTATGTCGCCGCAAAATGGCCCGGGATCAGGAACGTCGCTTCGATCTCGATATAGGGAGCCGTGAAGGCGATCGCCTCCGCCCGTGCCGGGTCCGCCCCGATCAGCGCGATGTCCCAGATGCCATCGGCAACAGCTTCTCCCACGGCTTTGGCTGTCCTGAACACCACGTAGCTGACTGGTTTGCCGATGCACCTCGCAATATCGCGCGCAAGGTCGGGTGCAATGCCGGCTGGGTCGCCGGCCGGGGTCTTGCCCGTTACGAGAAGGGCGTTACCGGCATTGATCGCTACGCGCAGCCGGCCCGTGGGGGTCAATTGCGCGAGCGCTTCCTCATCCATTCTTCCCGCCAGGCATCCTCGATGTGTCGTCGGTTAGTAGCATCTGTTCCGCTCGATCTACGCCGGGGGGCGCGGATCAGCGCCGGCTGCTGCGGGCGGCCATTTCTCCCGCAGTGCGAGGTCTGCCCCGTGCATGATCGGCGGCCCGTGCCCGAAGCACGCAACCTCAAAGGTGAGGGCAGAAAGTTTCGCTAGGGTGCGGCGCGTGGTTTCGAGATCCTCGACGGCTGCGGTGAGTTGCAGGCGGCCCCGGTTGATGCAGGCATCCGCTGTGAACAGCACGCCGCCGTGCTTGTTCCACAGCAGGGCCACCTGGCCGGCACAGTGCCCCGGCGCATGGATTGCCGTCACGTCGCTGGCGAACGGCAGCTTTTCCCCCGCGGCCACCAAATGGTCCACCTTCGTCGGTTCTATCTTGGGCAGCGTATTCAGCAATATCTTCGTCATGAGATAGTTGCGAAACCCGGGCGCGGCGTAAGCGGCGCGGCGTGGCGCAGTGCCTTCGATGAGCGGCGCGTCGATGGCGTGCGCGTAAACGCTGGCTCCGGTCGCCTGCTTCAGGGCAGCCGCACTGCCGAT
>CAXTJZ010000059.1:0-11479 GCA_964244695.1 uncultured Acetobacteraceae bacterium | reverse complement strand
CGTGCGCGTAAACGCTGGCTCCGGTCGCCTGCTTCAGGGCAGCCGCACTGCCGATATGATCCGGATGCGCATGCGTCAGAAGGATGTGCCTCACGTCTTGCGGCGTCTTGCCTATCATCTTGAGAGCAGAAAGTATCTTGTCGGTGCTGCGGGGAAAGCCCGTGTCTATCAGGACGGCGCCGTCCGCAGTCTCCAGAAAATACACGTTTACCAGGCCGGGAATGATATATAGGCCGGGCACGACAGGGTTTATCTTCACAGCCATGGCAGGCTCCCGTTCGATTGTGGTATGAAGTATCTCCAATCCGCGTTGGGATTGGCCGTTGCAAAAAGCAAGCAAGGCCTTCTTTTCTGAAAAAGCGAAGCAAAAAACTTTTGTCTGCAGGCCCTTCAGCCGACCTGGTTATTTTGAGGTGCCCCGTTGCTACTCACGGGAGACGGAAGCAAAGGTTTTTTGCTTCTCCTTTTCGAGAAAGACGGACTTGGTTTCAGTGTCTCAATACGGTTGCGCCAGTGTCTGGAACGCGGACTGCATCAGTGCCACGTTCTCCGATTGCGGCGCACCCGCCTGTTCCAGACGGGACAGCGCCACACTGGTCTCGACCACGATGCGGGCGCGCGGCAGCCGGCGTGCCATGAAGCTTTCGAACGCATCCGCCAAGGTGTGCGCGGAGGACACGCATTGGGCCAGCACCACCGAGTCCTCCAGCGCCATGCCGCCGCCCATACCCATGTGCGCGGTGGTGGCGTGCGCCGCGTCACCGATCAAAATGTTGCGGCCCAGGTGCCACGTGTCATCCAGGAAGATCGATTCGAAAGGCCGGCAGATCAGATCGGCATCAGGTGTGAGGCGCTTGCGCAGCTCTACCACCGCAGGGGCCGTGTAGCTGTCAAGGAGCTTCTTGACGAGTTGGTAGACCTCCGCCTTCGTCAGCCGGATTCCTTCGGGCGCGTCGATTACCGCCGGCATGTACACCATGCCTTGCGGCAGGTAGTAGAATCCAAGCCGGCCGACCGGTCCCTTGTACCAGCCCTCCGGTTCAACCTTCGGGCCGGGCGCCATCCATCGGATGCTCATCTGCCCCGAATAGGCGGGCTTGGGGGCATAGGGGAACAGCAGGCCCCGCGTATGGGAGCCGATGCCGTCTGCGCCGACCACCATGTCGTAGCGCCGCTGCTCCCCATTCTTGAAGGTGACGAGCGAAGCGTCCGCCTCGTCTTCGATCATCTCGACCGTCCAACCCCGCTTAATGGTGGCGCCGGCGCGCTGTGCCGCGTCTTCCAATATCTGCAGGAACACCGGGCGATACACGCCAATGCCCGTCCTGGCTCCAGGCCATTGCGGGCGCTGCGGCCCCGGGCTGATCATGCGACCCGCTACGTCCGACATCGAGGCGCGGGTGGAGCCGAATTCGAAGGGCGTCCCGGTTGCGTAGACGTCGTCATAGACGTCCATCTCCACCAGCGCGTCCGCAGCACGGCCGGATATGCCGAGCGACGCGCCAAGATGGGCGCCGGCGAGCTCGACTACGTCGCAGGTGACGCCGACTCGTCCGAGCGCCAGCGCAGCAGACAGGCCGGCGATACCGCCGCCCACCATCAGGGCCGTTGCAACACACGCCATGAAACATCCTTCTCAAACGGCGGCAGGTGCCTGCCCGGGGGTGAACGGTTCGGTCGCCTACGCGGTCTCCGCCCCGCCCAACGCCGCGGGCCGGTGCAGCCGGGCGGAACTGGCGAGCAGCACGCCGCCGGCCACCGCTGCGGCCGCAAACACCAGCGTCACCTCCGCGCGTGTCAGACCAGCGGCGAACAGACGGCCACCGACATACGGACCCAGGATGCTGAAGATGCGGCCTACGCCCATGACGAAACCGATGCCCGAAGCGCGCATGAGCGGGCTGAACGTGGAAGCCACGGTGGCGTAATAGACCCCTGTGCATCCGGACAGGCAGAAGCCATACACGGACACTGCGAGGATGATGGCCGGAAGCACGGGGGGAACCAGGCCGATCGCCGCGAGCCCCACACCCATCCCCACCATAGCGCCCGCCGCAAGGCGGGCCGGGGCCACGCGGCCGCCGAGCAGCCCCAGCCCCAGCCCACCCACGACGCCCACCAGGGAGGAAAGGGCCGAAACCAGGCTGGCCGTAGAGGCAGGAAAACCGGCGCCTGCCACCAGCAGCGGCAGCCAGCTGAGCATGTAGTAGGCCGCGGTCACCACGAGCGCGTTGACCACCGTTAGGCGAATGGTGGCCGCCGCCATGCCCGGCGCGAACAACGCGCGGTAGGAGGTGCGCCGGACGGGCACACCTGGCGGCAGGGCGGCCACGGGCGGGTGACCCAGTTGCGTCAGGACGCGATTCAACCTGCCCAGCGCGCCGGCCGGATGCCGGCTGACGAGGAAGGCGGGCGATTCCGGCAGGTATAACGCGACGAGAGGAAACAGGACGGAAGCGGCAAGCGTGCCGGCCAGGAACACCCACGGCCAGCCATGGTGGTGCAGGAGCGCGGCCGCGGTCAGGCCGCCGGCCATGCTGCCGATGGACAGTCCCATCGTGGTGGCGGCGATGGCCAGCGAGCGGCGTCGCAGGCTGGCGAACTCGGCCGCTAGGGAGGTGATGAGGGTGACGACGAGGCCGATCCCCAAGCCCGTCAGCACGCGGCTGGCGGCAAGCTCCGGCACGTTTTGGCTCAAGGCGGACAGCAACGTGCCGGCGGCCATCAGGCCGATACCGGCCAGCACCGCGGGCTTGCGGCCCGCCAAGTCGGCCAGCGGGGAGAGGCCGAGCGAGCCTGCCGCCATGCCGAGCAGACTGCTGGCCAGCAGGATGCCCAGCGTGGCCTTGCCGATGGCCCAGGCGTTGCCGATTGCCGGTGCCACCAGCGCCATCGACAGGAGATCGTAGCCGTCCAGCGAGGAGAGCAGGACCATCAGCCCAATGATCAGGACCTGCGCCCTGGTCATGGGACCGTCCTCGAGCGTACTGCGCGGCGTGTCTACGGTGTAGCTCATGGTCATCTCCTGGTGCGCTTGTCCGCGCCGCCTGCCTGCACCGGGGCACTTGGCCGGACGGCGAGCAGGCGGCGCGGCCTCAAGGCCAGGGCGTTTGCCTAGCCGCTGCCGATTGGCAGCCGCAGCAGGACCGCCGCGGGTAACGGCATGGCGCAAGCCGCTTTTGAATGAGATGCATTGTCCCTCGGGCATCCATTTGTGCAAAAAACGCTGTATCGAAAGCAGGCCGGCACTGCAAGCGGTTTGACTGTCCGGTCACCTTTGCGGGACCGGCCTGCCGGTTTATCGCGTTTCCTGTGAGCCTCGTAGTCGCCGGCGCGGGCGCACCGCAGCAATGCCTGCGCGTGCCTTTCGATAGTTCGGCACACATATCCTGCCGGATGCATCAAACTGCCTCATCCTGGAATGCTTGTGTCCAAAGTAAGAAGTAGATCAAGTTAGACGCATAGTCAGGGGCGTGTCGCAGGCCGAGTCGGGACTGCCTGCCACCGACATGTCTGAATGGAGTTGAGACCGATGCTGGGATTGCTTGCGGGAGACGCCGTGTGCCCGTGCTGTGTCTATTCCTTTTCGTCGGTCACGCGCCGCTCGGCCACCCAGCGTACTTCGTTCAGTTTCGCGGGCGCCGAGATATCCAGCCAGAAATCCGCGGCGGCTGATCTGCGCATAGATGGCGCACTGATCGTCGACACGCTCGACGGGACCTTGATTGAGGACGCGAGCATCCTGGTTGCCGGCGGCCGCATCATCGGCATCGAGCAGGATGCCTCCGGCGCGGCCGATCCCGGCGTGCGGACGATCGACGCATCCGGGAAGTACGTCGTGCCTGGCTACAACGACATGCACAGCCACGTCCTGGAACTCGACAATCCATCCGGGGCGCTGGCGCTTATGCTCGCCGAAGGCGTGACCGGTTTCCGCCAGATGTCCGGCTCGCCCGAACGGCTGCGGCAGCGCCGCGCCGGCGTGCGCCCCGCCGGCGACGAGGCGCCGGACGTGCTGCAAATGCCTGGACCGGTGCTCACGCCGCTGATCGCGGGAAGCGCTGGGGACGCGATCGCGGAGATCAGACGGCAAAAAGCTCAAGGCGCGGATTTCATCAAGGTGGGCTTTGTAAGCCCGCCTGTCTTTATCGCGGCGCTGGAGGAAGCGCGACGGCAAGGCATGCCCATCCTGGGCCATCTGCAAGACGGTATGGACGCGGCCACCACGTCCAAGGCCGGCTTCAGATCGGTCGAGCATCTGGGCCCCGGTGCCACGGTGTGGATCGCCTGCTCGGCGGCGGAAGAGCAGCTGACGAGCGAAATCAAGGCCTTCTCCGTCAAAGTGCCGCCGGCCTGGATACCGTTCCTCCGTCGCCTGATCGAGAAGCGGATCCAGATGATCTTGATAAACCCTGCAGCCTTCCTCTCGCCCACTTACGTAGCGAGGATGCAGCGGGCGATCGACACCTACAGCGAAGATAAGCTGAAGGCGCTTGCTGCGCGTTTTGCTGCGGAAGAGACCTGGCACGTGCCGACGCTGGTTCGGCTGCGCACGCAAGAGCTGGCGGACGCTCCGGAATACGAAAGCCACCCGTATTTGCAGTATATGCCGAAGGACCGGATCGCGCGGTGGCGGAAAGTGACGGACAAATTCCGCAAACTCCCGGCAGCGATGCGCGAGACATACAAGATCGCCTACCCGCGTCAGCTTCAGCTTGCCAAAGCCCTATCGGACCAGGGTGTGCGAATGATGGCGGGCACGGATGGCGGATGGCTTTCGGCACCAGGTCTCACGCTGCAGGAGGAATTCGCCGAACTGGCCAGAGCGGGCTTCTCGCCGTTGCACATTTTGCAGATGACGACGATCAACCCGGCGGAATATCTGGGCCGTGCGGACACGATGGGAACGGTGCAGCCGGGCCGCAATGCCGACCTGGTCCTGCTGGACGCCAATCCGCTCCACGACGTGGCCAACCTGGGTGCGATCTACGCAGTCGTGCGGGCTGGAAAATACTATTCTCGGCAGGATCTTGCGGCTTTGCAGGCGCGCGTGGCTGCGAAGCGAGGGTACCTGAATTGATACTCTAGCTGGGGCCGGGCCGCGGTCCGTAAAAAAAGCAGTTCTCTTTTGAAAACAAAAAACCTTTACCTCGCAAAGCCCGCTGCAGAATAACGCTGCGACAACTGAATTAGAGTTTCCCCTTTTTGTAAAAACAAGCTTTCTGCTTTTGGTAGTCACCGGCTTACGGCATTCGGTTTCTCACGAGAACAGCGTATGCAAAAGTCTTTTTGTCCTTTTTCGAAAGGACTGCTTGCCTTTTGCTTAGTTAGCTCGGCTTCAGATAGCCAGCACCGATGCCAGGTCGAAGCCGAAAGTCTTGCTCCACGTACTCAGCTCTGCAAGCGGCCACACCTTTGGCTGCTGGGGCAGGTGATCGTGCCAAGGGCGGGGCTCAAAGCAGTTTAATTCCGGAATGAATATATCCATGTCAGAGTACAGTTCGATAAGGTTGCCGGACGGGTCGAAATGGTAGGATGCGTAATTGTGCCCCGCGGTGTGGCGAGAAGGCCCCCAGACGATTGGTACGCCCGAGTACGCGAGCCTGTCCGCCGCCTGATAATGGTGTGCGCTGTCGCGTAGCCCGAACGCTATGTGATGCACCTGCGTTTTGGCGACCGGCGCGTGTATCATGTTCATGACGTGGTGTTCGTGGTTGCAGGTCAGGAAGGTCGCCAATCCTTCGAACCAGTCCGTGGTGCGGAAGCCGAGAACGTCGGTCAGGAAGCTGGTGAGGGCGGGCGCCTCCGGCGTGGCGAGTGCTACATGTCCTAGCCCCACCGGACAAACGCCATGCTGGCGGAAGCCTGGTGCTGGCTGCTCCATGCGCGGAAACAGGTGCAGCTTGACGCTCGCAGGCGCATCGACCTCAACGAGTTCGGGCACACCTGGTCTTGCGTCGTGCTTCACCTGATGGTCGATGCCGAGGCCACCGAGGTGAGCGGCGATGCCGGCGGCCGAGCCGCCCGTGACCCACAGGCCGATCGCCAGCATTGTGGAACGTTCGTGCTGTACCACGGCCAGGTTGTGGTGGTCTACGCCCAGGCTGATGTAGCGTGCGGTGGGGGTGTACTCCGACACGGTGGCCCCGATGGTCTGCTCAAAATACTGCTGCTCGGCTTCAAGCGACTCAGTGCCCAATTCGATGTAGCCAAGCCGGAATGCATGGACCATTCGGAACCTCCTATTTTCGGTGGAGAGTGACTATTCGGAGAAAGCAAGCAAGGTGTAAATTTTTTGAAAAATGAAGCAGAAAGTTTTTATCGCCAGGCCTTTTCAGCAGTCCTTATCCTCTTTGGAGCAGAGGCTTAGTGGTGCCGGCGCAGTGAAGTAAGAATTTTTGGTCCTTTTCCGAAAAAAGACTGCTTTCTTCTACGCTTCACTGTTCGTCGGCTCGACGTCGACAACAAGCCGCGCCAACCCGCGAAGCGTGTTGTGCGGCTCCCGGTGCGCCTCGCGTATGTTGAAGCGTCCGACTCGTTTCACCAAGGCTTCCAGCAGCACGCTAACTTCAAGTTTTGCAAGGTACATGCCCGCGCAGATATGGGTGCCGTGGCCGAAGGCGAGGTGGTCGCGCGCCTTGCGTCCGATATCGAAGCGCTCCGCATTCGCGTATCTCTGCTCATCGCGATTCCCGCTCGCATACAGCACCAGGGCACGCGAGCCGGCACCTATTGTCACTTCACCGATCTTGTGGTCACGCGTGACGTAGCGCGAGAACGCACGTATGGGCGACTCCAGACGCAGAACCTCGTCGATGGCGCCGGGGATCAGCTCTGGGCTCAGCCGCAACTTGTCCCATTGCGCCGGGTTCTGCGCGAATAGCCAGATGGCGCTGCTTGTAGCATTGATAGTGGTATCCAGCGCGGGAGCGAGATAATCCATCAGCATGGCCTTGGCGGACTCTTCCCTAAGCTCGCCGCGCTCGGCCGCCTCGAACAGCTTCATTCCCCAGCCGTCGGGCGAGAGCGTGGTTTTGTCCACGGTGTGCAGGTAGGCAAAGGCCTGGGCGGCGATCGCCATGCCTGACAGGGTGCGTGCATGCGTATCCGGGCCGAACGCGTTAAAGATGCCAACGGCCCAAGCAAGCATCTTGGACTTGCCCTCGTCACCCAGGCCGACGAGTTCGCTGACCACGGTGATCGGCAGATATTGCGCGAGTTCACTCACCGCGTCGAAGCGCCGCTTGCTGACCAGGCGTTCCACAAGCGCGTCGGACTGTTCAGCAAGACGCGGCCTAAGCATGGCGATTGCAAGGGGTGTCAGCGGCCGCGAGAACACCGATCTGAGCTCGCGGTGATGCGGATCGTCCGACGCGAGCATGACGCCGGCTGATGCCGCATTCATCGGTGCGTTCATCGTGCAGCCTTTGGCCGAAGAGAACACGTCGGCGAGCCGCAGCCCCTCGCGCACTGCCGCGTGGGTGGTAAGCGCCCAGGCGTTGTGCCGGCTCAACCAGACCGCCGGGCCAGCCGCGCGCAGCTGCCGGTAGGTGGGGTAGGGATCGGCCAACACCTCGTCGGACCAGAAGTCGCCATCATAGGTCGGCACCTGCTGATCTGCTGACGGTTGCGTGTTGGTTGCGGACATTGGTTTGTGTCCCCGGGGTGAGTCGTATTTTGCCGTTTGGCGTCTGCCAGACCGGTTTGTCTAGAAAGCAACCTTGTCGCTGCCCTTAGTTGCGAGCATCGCGCGCGCTTCGGCAGGCGTCGCCACGTCCAACCCCATAGCTTCGATGATGGTGCGTATCTTCACCACCTGTTCGGCGCTGGATTTCGCGAGTGTTCCGGGGCCGGCGAACAAGCTGTCCTCCAACCCGACCCTGACGTTGCCGCCGAGTATGGCGGACAGCGTGATCATCGGGATCTGTTGCCTGCCGGCCGCCAAGGCGGAAAGCAGGTGGTCTCGGCCGAACAGGCGCGTTGCGGTTTCGCTGAAATGGACCAGATGCGTCGGTTCGGCAGGAATGCCGCCCAGGACGCCGAACACGCCCTGCACGAAGATCGGTGGTTGGACGAGCTGGCGATCGACGAAATGCGCAAGGTTATAGAGGTGGCCGATGTCGTAGCACTCGAACTCGAAACGGGTGCCGTTCTCGCCCAGTTGTCGCAGGCCACGCTCGATCTGCACGAAAGTGTTAGACATAATCATGCCGGCCGAGGAGTCCAAATACGGCTTTTCCCAGTCATGCTTCCACGTGGTGATGCGGGATCCGGCACCGGAGATGTTGAAGTTGAGCGATCCCATGTTCATCGACGCGAGTTCCGGCTTCGCCCACTGCGCGGCGGCGAGCCTATCATCCATCGACATGCCCATGCCGCCCCCTGTCGTCACGTTCAGGATCGCGTCGGTGGCCTGTCTGATCTTAGGCATGAACTGGGCGAAGATCTGCGGATCGGCAGATGGCCGGCCGCTGCCGGCATCCCGCCCGTGCAGGTGTACGATCGCCGCGCCGGCGTTGGCCGCGGCCAACGCGTCGGCGGCGATCTGGTCTGGTGTCACTGGCAGGAACGGCGACATGCTCGGGGTGTGGATGGATCCGGTGACGGCGCAACTGATAATGACCTTACGCGCCATCCGAACCTCCCTTCATGACTGCTTCGTCAACTTCGTCTTTCGTGACGTTTGACCATGCCGGCCGTTGGTTGGCAACCCGCCTTGCTTTTGCTGCGCTTCCCGCGCAGGAGGTGCACGCCGCCTGGCATGCTTGAACAAAAGGTGGCAGTCACGGCATACATGACGGAACAGTCAACGAGGAGCCACGGACGCGATGCATGCACATCCTTGAAGCCGAGCGCGCGATGGCCTGTCCCCGTCCTGATCCGGAGAATTTAGCGTGAACAAGGAAGGTTTCGATGCCGACGTGCTTGTCGTGGGGCTCGGCCCCGCGGGAGTGGCGCTCGCAGCGCTACTGGCGCGCCAGGGCCTTTCCGTGCTGGCCGTCGACCGAGCCGCCGACATCCACCCGCTTCCGCGCGCTGTACATTTCGATGCGGAGATCATGCGGATATTCCAGGATCTCGGCATTGCCGAGGCTCTGAAGCCGCACATCATCGAAGCCCCCGACTACGAGTTCCGTAGCGCAAGCGGCCAGACGCTGTTCTGCATCAAACGCCAACCCACGACGCCGCAAGGCTGGGCCAGCGGCTATATGTTCCACCAGCCGGGACTAGAACGGGTGTTGCGGAACCTGGTGCAGAGCGAGAGGAAGATCGCCGTCCGGCTACAACACAGCTTCCAAGCCTTCGTGCAGGACGAGGTGGGCGTGACGGCCACCTTGGCCGGGCCTGACAGGCAGGAGCAAGTCAGGGCACGTTTCCTGGTCGGCTGCGACGGCGGTGCCTCGCCGGTGCGCGAGCGCGCGGGGATGACGCTCGAGGACCTCGCATTCGACGAGCCCTGGCTGGTGGTGGACGTGACGATCGGCGGGCGGGACAGGCTGTCCGAGATCAACCTGCAGATGTGCGACCCCGCCCGGCCAACTACGTGCGTGCTGACCGGACCGGGCCGCCACCGCTGGGAATTCATGCTGTTGCCTGGCGAGACCGCGGAGACCGCGCTTGCCGATGGTTTTGCGGAGGGCCTGGTGGCCGCGTGGAACTACGGGTCCGACCTTGTCCTGGAGCGAAAGGCGGTCTACCGCTTTCACGGCCTGATTGCGCGCACCTGGCGGAACCGCCGGGTGCTGATCGCCGGCGACGCCGCCCACCAGATGCCGCCCATGGCCGGCCAGGGCATGTGCTCCGGCATACGTGACGGCTTCAATCTCGCCTGGAAGATGGCCGCCGTGATACGCGGCGAGGCCAGCGATGCATTGCTGGACACCTATGAGCAGGAGCGGCTGCCGCACGCGCGCGAGGTGATCGACCTGGCAATCGAACTCGGCCGCGTGGTCTGCACATTGGACCCTGAGATGGCTGCCGCGCGTGACGCCCATATGCTCGCCGCCCGCGCCGCCGGTGTGCCGCCCCCTTCCGTCGCCTTCTCACCGTTCAAGCAAGGCTTGCTGATGGAAGGGACACCCGGCGCGGGCGCGTTGTTTCCGCAGCCCGTGGCGCAGGCGCCGGACGGCCAGACGCGGCTGGACGATGTGCTGGGCGACGGCGCCTGGCTTCTGGTGAAGACCGCGCAGGGATCCCGCGCCCCGCAATCGCCCGTCCTCGACGTGGTCGATCTGGATGGCAGCCGCCTCGCACCCTTCCGTGACGCTCTGGGCAGCTGGCTGGACGGCCACGATGCCGATGCTGTTCTGGTGCGGCCGGACAGGGTGGTGTTCGGAACAGGCAGCGCGGCCGTGCTGCTGTCGGCTTACGAGAAGGCGTTGCAAGGCTAGGGCGGCAAGGGCGGCCGGCCTTGCCGCCGCCCGGTTATGCGTGCGGTTGCGCCACCGTGTTCTCGATCGTGCCGATACCGTCGATCTCGCATCGCACCACGTCGCCGCGCTGCAGGAAACGCGGCGGGTTCGAGGCTGCGCCAACGCCCTCGGGCGTGCCGGCGGCGATCAGGTCACCCGGTTCGAGCGTAAATGCGGCGGAGAGGTAGGCGATCTGCTGCCAGACGTTGTAGATCATCTCGCCAGTGTCGCTCTGCTGACGCAACTCGCCGTTGACGAAGCACCGCAGCGCCAAGGCGTGTGGGTCGGGCACCTCATCTGCGGTAACGATCCACGGCCCGATCGGACCGTGCGTGTCGAAAGACTTGCCCATAGTGAAGGTGGGCGAGTGAAACTGCCAGTCACGGGCTGAAACGTCGTCGGCGACGAAGTAGCCGAACACGTGCTCCCGGGCACGCTCCTCGCTGACGTTCTTGGCCGGCTTGCCGATGACGTAGCCGAGCTCGACCTCGTAGTCGAGGCGCTCGGTCGGGCCGGGCTCTATCGGGTCGAAGGGGCCGCTGATGCAGGTCGTCTGCTTGTTGAACCAGAGCTGCTGCTTGGGAACCGCCACGCCGGCGCGCTCGGCTTCGGCGGCGTGCTTGTGATAGTTCATGCCGATGGCAAGATATTTTCCGGGGCGCTCGACAGGGGCGAGCAGGCGTGCGCCTTGCAGCTTGACCGTGCGGCCGGATTTCAACGCATCGATTCGCGCCAACGCCGTGTCGCCGCCGACTATGATTGACATCATGGTCGAGTATTCGCCGCTGAGCGTCTCTAGAGACAAGATGTCTTCGCCTCTGAGCACGCCCAACTGTAGCTTGCCGGCATCCTCGAACCGCAGCAATCGCATGACTTTCTCCCAATGAAGTCACGGGCGTTGCGGCCCACAATTGCCGGCAATTGCACCGTTGTTTCCCAAACTAGAAGAATGTTAGACGTGACGCAATGACCAAAAGGTCATGCAAGGGGAAACGTCATGTCTGATGGGCAACAAGCACTCTCTTCAACCCGCCGCGCGCACCGGGCCTGAGCGGCAGCATGGCAAG
>CAXTJZ010000058.1:0-17436 GCA_964244695.1 uncultured Acetobacteraceae bacterium | reverse complement strand
CCTCGGCGAAGGCCAAGCAGGCGCTGCTGGAGAAGTTCAAGGCCAAGCCGGCGCCTGACGATCCGGCCGTGCTGGCCAGGGCGGCCGAGCGCCTGGCCATTGCCGAAGCGCGCGAGATACGTGCCGCCGAGCGCCGCGCCATACGTGAGGCGGAAGCGGCCAGGCAGGCGGCCGAGCAGGCCGCGCGCGAGCTGGAGGCGCAGGCAAGGGCGGCGGAGGAGGCGCGCCTGGCAATCGAGCAGGCCGCGAAGGACCTGCAGCGCAAGGCCGAGCAGCAGGCCGCGCGCGATGCGCGCTACGCCGCCCGCAAAGCCAGGCGCTGATCCGCCTTCGGGCACACCAAACGTTTCCCCAGGAGAGACTATGCGCCGACTTCTCAACGTGACGTTCCTGCTGGCGCTGAGCTCCTGCGCCATGTCCGCCGACAGGGGCGGTCAGCCGCCAGGTTTTGTGGTGTTCTTTACCGAGCGGTCCGCGGCGCTGGAACCGGCGGCCGTGGACGTGATTGCGCGGGCAGCGTCTGTGGCGAAGGCGGAACCGGGCAGGGGCGTGCTGGTGCGCGGCTACACGGACAGTGCCGGCAGCAAGCCGGACGACGTGAAACTGTCCCAGCAGCGCGCGCGTGTCGTGGCTGACGGCCTGGTGGCTGACGGGGTAGGCGCGTCGCGCATCACCCAGCAAGGGCGCGGCCAGACGGGCAACGATCCGGGCGTGGAAAGCCGGCGCGTAGAAATCTCCCTGCCGAATTAAGGGCAGCGCCCACTGGACAACTCGCTGACTGGAAGGAAAAGTTTTTTGCTTCTTTCTTTCAAGAAAGAAGTGCTTTCTTCCTTTCCCCGACGTGAAACACGCGCTGACGCCCGGCACACCCTGCTACAACTGCGCCACTCCCCTGGTAGGCCAGTGGTGCCACACCTGCGGCCAGGCGCCGCACGATTTCCATCGTAGCGCGTGGGCGCTGGCCGGCGAGGCGTTCGAGAACTTCTTCCACGCCGACGGCAGGCTATGGCGAACGCTTTGGCGGCTTCTGCGCAATCCCGCCAGGCTGACGCAGGACTATCTGGCAGGCAAGCGGGCGCCACAGATTCCGCCACTGCGGCTTTTTCTTGTCGTGCTGCTGCTGGTGTTCCTGATTGGCGGCTGGGCCACCCGCGGAGTCAGCGTTCCGGATCTGGGCAAAGAGTCCGCGACCTGCAGAAGCAGGTCGATGCCAACCCGGTCGAGCTAGGGCTGCCGCCTGATCTGAACGACGCAGTCACCCACTGGCTACGGGCGCATCTCAGCCTGGCCCTCGCCCGGCCCGGAGAC
This sequence comes from uncultured Acetobacteraceae bacterium, assembly GCA_964244695.1. Taxonomy (GTDB): domain Bacteria; phylum Pseudomonadota; class Alphaproteobacteria; order Acetobacterales; family Acetobacteraceae; genus BOG-908. Next base: position 16,128 of record CAXTJZ010000058.1, on the reverse strand, counting down.
TTGGTCTCGGCCATGCGCGACAGGGCGGAAAACTTCGCCTTTCTGATGTTGCCGGTCTCCGCCCTGCTTCTGGCGCTGATTTTCGTCCTGCGGCGCGGCTTCGTGCTGTTCGACCACCTGATCTTCTCGATGCACTCGCTTTCGTTCCAGGGACTGCTGATCAGCCTGACCGTTCTGACCGGTCAGGTCTGGCTACTCTGGGCCGCTCCCGTGCATCTGTTCGTGCACATGCGCGACGTCTACGGCACCGGCGTGCCCGGCACGCTCACCCGCATGTTCATCCTGTTCGTCCTCTCCACGGTGGCCTTCACGCTGCTTCTTCTGGCGTTGATTGTGGCCGGTTTGCGCGTGTTGCACGCCTAATGCACCGGCACGCCCAGGCGGGTGAACCAAAGCGGGTCCGTTACGTTTCAAGAATTGGGCTGGACGAGGGTCCGGCGCCTTCAGGAGAAACTGTTATGTCGCGTATGCTCACCGCCGCCTTCGCCGCTGCCTTGCTGCTTGGCACTGCCACCCTGCTCAGCGCGTGCAACACCGTGGCCGGCGCCGGCCAGGACGTCTCCGCCGCCGGCAAGGACGTGACCCACGCCGCCGACCAGCGTTAAAACGTCAGACTGAGAACGCGCGGGGATGTCACGCGGCAAGACAGGGCGTCTAAGGGTCTGGTACCGGGAATCCCTAGCCGAGCGACATCTCCGGCCGCGCTTCCCCTCGTCAACAGCGCTAAAAATCAGTTGCCGGCAGTCATAAACCTCGCTGCTGGTCAGACCAGAAACCACCACATCAGCGCGAGCAGGACGAACAGGGCAACCACCACCCGGGTCATGAACTTGGTAGCCGTCGCCCAGAAGCTCAGGCGGTCGGCGAGGAAGCCGTCTTCGGTGCTGGGCGAGACGGGTGCCCGTTGCGTGATATCGGCCATCATACGTTCCAAGCTTGTGTGGCGCCTGTGTGCCAGGGCTCTCCGCCCGCTACAATACACCTTGCGACGTTTGAGTTAACGGGCAGGAAAGTGAGCGAAGGTCTCTGTTTGAAAATATTCAACGGCCTTTGCTCCGCAGTCGCGGCTCCTCCCGGAGTCGGCGACAGCGGAGCAAAAGATTATTGGTCCTTTTCAAAAGGACTGCTTTCTTCCTTAACGTCAGAGGCTAGACGCCACCCACTCCTTCAACTGGCTCTTCGGCGCCGCGCCGACTTTGGTGGCAGCCGGTTTGCCATCCTTGAACATGATCAGAGTAGGGATGCCGCGCACGCCGTAGCTGTTCGGTGTCTGCGGGTTCTCGTCGATGTTCACCTTCACCACACGGACCCGGCCGGCATATTCGGCGCCGATCTCCTCCAGCGCGGGCGCGATCATCTTGCAGGGGCCGCACCACTCCGCCCAGAAATCTACCAGCACGGGGCCGGACGCCTTCAGAACGTCGGTCTCGAAGGTGTCGTCGGTCGTGGCGTGGGTGTTGGCGCTCATGGTGGTGTCTCCGGTTCGTTGACTGAGAAATGGAGGGGCAGGCAGGGCCGATCAAGCGGCCGCCATGGCAGGCGCCGGCGCCTCATGCGCGGCGAGCAGATCTGACGGAAGCTCCATGATGGCCGGTCGATCTGTCCAGATGAGCAGGCAGGTGGTCGTTCGGCCCGGAAAAAGCAGGTCCAGCACGGAGCGGTAGGCGGCCATCTGGCGCAAGTACAGGACGGGGGTGTCGGCCGGGGTGGCAGGCGGCTCGCGGCTGGTCTTGTAGTCCGCGGCGATGATGCGGGTAGGTGTCACGACAAGGCGGTCTACCTGGCCAGACACGATGCGACCATTTACGACACCGGAGATGGGCTGTTCCGCGCGGCTGCCAGGGCCGAAGAGTGCGGACAGGCCGGGCGTTTGCAGAAGGCGCAGCGCTTCGGCGGCGAACGCGTCAGGGGCGTCGAGCTGGTGTGCCGAGCGGGTCGCGAACGACAGGGCGGCTTCTGGCCTGGCGTGTTCTGGCAGGTCTGGCAGGTATTGCAGCAAGGCGTGCATGGCCAGCCCACGGTTGAAGCGGCCGCGCTGCTTGATGCTGGCCAGAGGCGAGCGGGCAGGCGGCACCGGGCCGAGATCGACGCCATCCGGCCGGCTTGGAGCGAGCGGGCTGGGCAGCGCCGGCTCCGTGGCCACAGGACGCGGGCGCCAGGAAGGCGCCGCACCTGCCCAGGCAGGGACATCCGATGCGGGCTGCGCGGCCCGTTTGTCCGCCTTGAGCGGCAATGCGGTCTGCGGCGCGTCGATGCGCATCGCCTGGCCCGGCCAAGGATCGAACGGCTGGGTTTCGGCGCCCATGGTTCGCATGGCCGCGCTGACCTGCTCGTACCAGCTTCCCGGCTGCTGCTGGTGCGGTTCCCAGCCGCAGATGAGAAGCCGGTCCCGGGCGCGGGTGAGCGCCACGTAGAGAAGCCGGTTATACTCGCGGGCGCGGGCGGCGGCACCGGACTGGCGAATGGTCTCGACCGCACGGCAGCGCATATCCTTGTGTGGTTGCCATAGCGGGAGATCGGCACCGGTGCCTTCGTCATGCGCCCAGCACAGGCCGCGCTCGTCCGGCGGCAGGGCAGTGGTGTCCGGCAATATGACGAGCGGGGCTTCCAGGCCCTTGGCCCCGTGCACGGTCATGATGCGTACGGTGTCGCCGGCGGCCTCTGCCTCGCGCTTCACCTCGGCGGCGGACAGCCGGAGCCAGTGCAGGAAACCCTGCAGCGAGGGGGGATGGGCAGCGGCGTGCAGCAGCGCGGCGCTCAGCAATTCGTCCACCGGCTCTGCCGCTTCAGGGCCGAGCCGGGCGAACAGCCGGGCGCGGCCGCCAAGCGGGCCGAGCGCCTCGGAGAGCAAGGTGTAGGGTGGCGTGTAATCGACGCGGGCGAGAAGGGTGGCAAGGAAGCCGGCGGCTTGCTGCCAGTCCGGGCGCTCGGTGGCGCGTGTGCGTAGCGCTTCGAACAGCGAGGTCTGGCGGCCGGTGGCGAGCTGCATGAGGCTGTCATCGGACAGGCCGCCGAGCGGGCTGGTGAGCAGCTCGGCCAGTGTCAGGTCGTCCTGTGGCAGGAGCAGGGTTTCGCACAGCGCGATCAGGTCCTGCACGGCGGGCTGGTCGGTCAGCACCATGCGGTCCAGGCCGGCGACAGGGACCCCGCGGGCTTTCAGGGCGCGGACAAGGGCGCGGTCGAAATCACCGCGCCGGCGTACCAGGATCAGGATCTCGCCAGGGTGGATGGCGCCGGCTGCCACCTCACCGGCGATCCAGGCGGAGAGATGATTGACCAGGGTCTGCGGCGCGGATTGCTGCGGCTGGTTGGTGCGCGGGATGCTCCAGGGCGCGTGGGCGGCTGGCTCCGGCCGTGGCGTCAGCGGCCACAGATCGACGCGGCCTGGCTGTCCGGCGCGGTGCGCGATGTGGTGCAGCGTGACGCCTGGCTCGCCGACACCGCCGTGCTGCCCGAGTGCGCTGGCCACGGCATCGACCAGGCTCAGCACAGGCGCGGTGGAGCGGAAGGAGACGTCCAGCACGGTGGCGCGCCAGGCCAGGCCCGCCTGGGTCACGCGCTGGCCGTAGACGCCACGCCAGCGGTCGAACTCCTCCGGGTCAGCGCCCTGAAAGGAGTAGATGGACTGCTTGCGGTCGCCGACGGCGAAGATGGTGCGCGCCAGGCCGGTCGCCTCGCGCGCGCCTTCCCCGGTGAAGAAGTCCGCCGTCAGACGGTCGGCGATGTGCCATTGCGCGGGTGCGGTATCCTGCACCTCGTCCAGCAGCAGGTGGTCCAGGCCGCCATCCAGCTTGAACAGCACCCAGGCGGCCGCACCTTCGTCTTCCAGCAGGCCGGCCGTGCGGCCTATCAGGTCGTCATAGTCCAGCAGGGCGCGGCGGTCCTTCGCACCGGCGTAGCTGCGCAGGATCGGCGCGGCCAGGGTGAGCAATGCGGCCGACGCGTCGGCCATCTTCAGGGCGCGCAGGCTGTCCTGCACGGCCTCGATGCGCGCCTGCTCGGCGGCGCAGGCCGGGATGATGGTGTCGTGCTGGGCCGCGAGCTTGGCGTTGGCAAAGGCGCTGACGGCGCGATGCTTGCCGTCCGAAAGGTGGAACTCCTCCACCCAGCGGGGCCAATGCTCGATGCGCAGGTCAGGCGGCAGGGAGAGCCACTCCAGCATGCGCGCGGCCTTTGTCTTGACGCCGTCGCTGCCGTGGCGGGAGGCCAGCGTGATCTCGTGCGCGAGCGGGCGCTCGTCCGGCCAGGCGATCGCAGCGGCCAGTATGGTGGCCTCGTCGGGGTGTGTGGCACCGGATGCGCGCCGCATGGCGGCCTGCAAAGCGTCCGGCGGCAAGGCGAGTGCTGCGGCCAGCCGGTGGCGTTCATGCTCCAGCGTTTCGACCAGGCCGGCGAAGCCGTCCGCGCTGACCAGGCCGGCCAGCGCGGCCAGCGCATGCGGATCTGCCTTGGGTAGTGCGGTCTCCCGGGCCTGCTGGAGGGCGGCCCTTGCGTCCGCGGCCTCGACGAGCTGGAAGTGCGGCGAGATGCGGGCTTCCAGCGGGAAGCGTTTCAGGAGCGACTGGCAGAAGGCGTGTATGGTGCCGATACGCATGCCGCCTGGCAGGTCCAGAACGCGGGCGAACAGGGCGCGTGCCTGTTGCAGACTGCCGGTGGTGGCCGGGACGTCCAGGTCCTGTAGCGCGCTTGCGAGATCAGTGTCCGGCGTGGCGACCCAGCCGCCAAGGCGTTTCTGCAGCCGGATGGCCATCTCGGCGGCGGCAGCCTTTGTGTAGGTCAGGCAGAGTATGCGTGCCGGGTCCGCGCCGGCGAGCATCAGGCGTAGCAGCCGGTCGATCAGGAGCTTGGTCTTGCCTGTGCCTGCATGAGCGGAGACGAAGGCCGAGGCATTCGGGTCTGACGCGGCTAGTTGCTGCGTGCTCATGGTAGGAAGGAAGGCCTTCTTTTTTGAGAAAAAGAAGCAAAAAACTTTTGCTCCTGCGCTGCTCGACTGACCCTATTTATTTCAAGGCAGCCGATTCGTGGATACAGCGCAGGCAGCAAAAGTTTTCAGTTCTTTTTCAAAAAAGGACTGCTTGCTTTCTTTTAGTGTTCCGGCGGCTCATCCAATCCCGCCTCGGCATCAGGCTCCTCCTCGACCTCTTCCTCAACTGCGTCAGCGTCCTCGTCAGCCTCCACCTCGTCCTCATCCGTCTCCAGCACGGGGGCACCGTCATCGTCCGCCTCGCGGGCAGCCGGCGCAGGAGCCTTCATCATGCGGTGGCGCGTCGGGCCGCGCCTGATAGGCGGCGGGCGCGGCGCCTCGGGTGGTTGTTCCGTGCCGCATTTGGGGCAGACGGGAGGCATGCGCGCCAAGTCGTAGAAACGGGTGGCGCAGGATACGCACACCCGCTTGCTGCCAACTCCCGGCAGGCGGATGGCTCTTGTTACGTAGGTCATTGTGCGGCCTGAAGAACGGCCGGGTTGCTGGTGTTAGCGCAAAGGCGACCCGGCACCCTTAGCGGGCGCCGCGGGCGATGCGGCCGGCCAGATATTGCGCGTTGCTGACGCCCTCGTAGCTCATGGAGAACGGGCGGCCCTTTGTGCTCTCTACCGGCGCTTCTGCCTTTACGGCCGGCTTGGTACGCTTGCGTGCCGTGGCAGCCTTGGCGGCCTTTGCCGCGGCAGCAAGCGTGGCATCGGCCGCGCGGTCGGCGGCATCATTGTCACGGGCAGACCATGACCGGACGTCCTGCTGCAATTTCGCAGCGAACCGGTCCGTGTTGGCGTCTTCGACTGGCGTTGCGGTCGTCTCATCTGTCATCAGGGACACCTTCTGTGAGGAGTGTTCAGCCGCGCGCGGCTAGCCGGCGGTGTGGCGCGGCGAACATGTAAGCATAGCCGTCTTGGGTTGTAAGTGAAACCCTAGTGAGCAGGCGCCAGTCGGATATCTCCAGCCACTTTGACGTGACTTGGCACGCCACCGCGATTTCTGGTCCGCCTTTTACAAGCTATTGCAGGCGAGGCATCGCCAACTGGCCAATCTGAACAGGCACAGCGGCCAGGGCACGTGTCACACGCGTCGCCAGGAGCAGCGCATAGGCAGCCACTGGGACAAGATAGGTGGCTGCAACCGCCAGGTCAGTCAGTTGCTCACCGCTGATAGCGAGCATCGTCAGCCCTACATAATACAGGAAAGCTGCAACGAAGGCAGTCCAGGGCACAGCAAAGAAGGCCAACGCGACGCTTGCAACCGACCTGATGCGATAACCTGCCATGATGCTGCTCCTAGTATGACCTTGCAGCGCAACATGAGCAGAACGTGGCCGATGATAAGCTGGCTTACTGAATATAAGCCATGCAGTCTTAGCATGCACTTACTTAAAGTAATGACAATCCGGCGCGGCACCGGTGGGCGACGGCCGCCAACGCTGGGTAGAGCCGAAGATTGGCAGGCCGATATAGCCGCGCAGGCGCATCAAGCCGTCATCCGCAACCCAGACTTCGGCGGTGTAGGTTCGGCCATCTTCCGGATTGGTGACCGTGCCGTGCCAGCGGCCATCATCCTGCGGGCGCAGGTTGCGCAGCAACGGGAAATGACATTGCGGATTGCCACGCCAGTCCAGCCGTTTGCCAGAGGGCGGCCAATCACGCAGGCCGACAATGGTGCCGCACAACACATCGCCGCCGCAGGGCCGCACTTCCACGATGCCGCCAAGATCCTCGGTGAACCAGTAGCCTACCGGCGCGCGGGCTGATGCTGCGCCGGCGGGCGTCAAAGCTGCCGCCAGGATCACCAGCAGAACAATAAACCTAGCCATCGGCGCGGGGCACCCAGGGTATGCGCGCCACCTCGATACCGTCTTCCGCCAGTGCCGCAGCCTGGTCGGGCGTGGTTTCGCCGTAGATAGGCCGGGGACTTTCGCTGCCGTCATGCATGGCGCGCGCGGTGTCGGCGAAGTGCTGCCCCACATAGTCGCATTTGCGCTCCACCTCGGCGCGTATGCGCTGAAGCGCAGCGCGCACCTGGTCCGGCATGGCGGGCAGGCCGCCGACGCTTAGAGCCGGGACTTGCCCGGGCTCGGGACTGGCCTGCGCGGGGGCATCCTGCGACGGCAGCGCAGGCGCGGGCGTCCCAGCGGACACGCGCGGCGCCATCATCGCACGGCTGACCATCGTACTCGAGCAGACCGGGCAGGCCAGCAGGCCGGATGCAGCTTGCGCATCGAATGCGGCGCTCCCGCGGAACCAGCCATCGAACTCATGGCTGTCGGCGCAGCGGAGGGCGTAGTGGATCATGACGGGAGTGGCTGGCTTTCACTGCGTAACAGGGCGTGTGGTATCACCCTAGGGTTGAGAACCGGCTTACGCCAGCATCGCGTCGAGCTTGCCGGCGCGGTCGAGCGTGGCCAGGTCGTCACTGCCGCCGATGTGACCGCCATCGATGAATATCTGCGGCACCGAACTGAGTCCGCCGGACCGCTTGCTGGCCTCCGCGCGCGCCGGCGAACCGCCTGGGGCGTCGATCTCCTTGAACGCCACGCCCTTCTTCTTCAGCAGGTTCAGGGCGCGGGCGCAGTAGGGACAGAACGGCTGGGTGTAGATCTCAACTGTCTTCATCGTCTGGTCCTGCATATTGCGTGGTCTCGGCGCGCGGGTCGGCCACCCGGCTGGCCACCAGCACGTCGATGCTCGCAGCGCCGGCGTCAAGAAGCGCGTGCGTGCAGGCCCGCGCGGTGGCGCCTGAGGTGAGCACGTCATCGATGAGCAGGATGCGCTTTCCGGCCACGGCGGCGGCGCGGCCAGGCCGTACGGCGATTGCGCCCGTCAGCAGCGCCGCGCGCTTGGCCGCGGGCAGGTTGCGCAGCGATTGCGTGACCCTGACGCGGCGTAAGGCGTCGGGCAGCACCGGCCGGCCGGTGCGCCTGGCCAACGCCACGGCGAGCAAGGCGGACTGGTTGTAGCGGCGCCGCAGCAGGCGCCAGCGATGCAGTGGAACCGGTACCAGCAGGTCCGCACGCGCCAACATCGTCGCCCCGGCACGCTGCATGTGCAAGGCGAGGGTGGCGGCGATCTCCGTCCGGTCAGCATGTTTGAACGGCAGGATAAGGCCTTGCGACGCCTTGTCATACATCAGCGCCGCTCGTGCTTCCCGCCAGGGCGGCGGGTTCGCCTGGCAGGTGTGGCACAGCGTCTCGCCTCGCACGCCGAAGGGCAGGCCGCAGGAGGTGCATAACGGCGCGGTGACGAAGTTCAGGTCCTTGAAGCAAGTGGCGCAAAGCTGCCCTGGGGCGCCTACGGTGCTGTCGCAGGCGGCGCAGGTGGCCGGAAGCAGAAGGTCGAGCGCTTTGGTGAGCATTTGCGAATGATATCAGCCTGCCTGGAAGCGCAGGAAGAAAGCAGTGCTTTTTTTAAAAAGGCGAAAAACCTTTGCGTCCTTCGCCCGCTTCAACAAGTTCGGCGCCTCCGGACAGGCTAGGGCGACGGCTGCAGCGTCAGCAGCAAAAGTTTTTTGCTTCTTTTTCTCAAAAAAGAAGGCCTTGCTGCCTTTGGCAACCCAGGCTCACAAAATGATCGAGGTATTCGAACGCCGGGCCGTGCGTCTGCATCGCGACCGCGCGGCGGCCCAGGTGGGCCGGATCACACCCATTCTGGCGGACGTGGCCGACCGGCTGCTTGATCGGCTGGACGACACCACGCACCGCTTCGTCCAGGCGCTTGACGTGGGTGGCCGCGGGGTGATCGCGCCGCTGCTGCGGGCGCGCGGCATTGCCTGCGTCAGCCTGGATCTCTCGGCCCGCATGGCGGCGCGCAGCGGCGGGCCTGCCGTGGCGGGCGACGAGGAAGCCCTGCCGTTCGCACCCGGCAGCTTCGACCTGGTGGTTGCCAACCTGTCGCTGCACTGGGTCAACGACCTGCCTGGTGCGCTGATCCAGTTGCGCCTGGCGCTGCGGCCGGACGGGCTGCTGCTGGCCAGCCTGCCGGCGCTTGGCACGCTGGACGCCTGGCGTGCCGCGCTGACCGAAGCCGAAGCGCTGCTGACAGGCGGCGCTTCCCCACGCATCTCGCCGTTTCCGGACTTGCGGGACTGCGCGGCCCTGCTGCAACGCGCCGGTTTCGCCCTGCCGGTGGCTGATGCGGACGAGATCGAGCTCCTGTATGCCGATCCCCTGGACCTGGTTGCCGACCTGCGCGCCGCCGGCGAGACGAATGCTGTTGCCTTGCGCGACAGGCGAGTACCGCCGCGTGACCTGCTGCCAGCCTCGTTGGCAGGCCTGCCGTCCCGTGACGGACGGGCGGCCGTGCGGCTTCGGCTGGCCATGCTGACAGGCTGGGCGCCTGCCGCGAGCCAGCCAAAGCCGCTTCGGCCTGGGTCGGGCGAGATAAGCTTGACACAGGTGTTCGGAGAGGAAGGCAGCCTTCCTTCGTCCTAGGAACATCCGAGAAGCGCGCGTTCCGAAGCCGGCAGGGGGTATGGACCAAAGCGCCGCTCACAACGCTGCCGCAGCCGCCATGGCGGCCTAATACCAACCGGCCAAAAAGCGTGAGGCAAAGAAGCAAGCAGTCCTTTTTTGAAGAAAAAGGACCAAAAAACTTTTACTTCTCCCGCATTTGTATCGGCGGGATGCTTCCGGATAGAGCGAGGCAACTGCACTTGCGCAAGAAGCAAAAGTTTTTTGCTTCTTTTTTTCAAAAAAGAAGGCCTTTCTTGCTTTCGTCGGCACGGCGTCTAGCGTACGAGTTTCTCAACCTGCAAAAGCTCGAACGTCGCCGATCCGGGGTCCGTCTCCGGAAGCATGTGAGTGGGCAGCTTCTGCCAAGACTGGACAACGAAATCATCCAGTCCGAGGACCGGGTCGTTGGCCAGATCACGAGCGTGCCGCAAACCGTCGGCGATCCAGGTCTCGTCGTCCAGATCGGGCGGCTCGCCACCTATGATGACGCCGACGCGTATGCCCAGCGCGTGCATCTGGCGCGAGAACGGCCGGATGAGACGCTCGCCACCCGCCCGCCAGGCCACGTCCCAATGCATGAAGGCGAGCGGGCGGCCGGTGATCCGCTGGAATGCCTGTGCGAATGCCACGTCGTCCGCGATCAGTTGAGGAGCCGGTACGCGGTTGGCCAGGGCTTCGATGTCGCCGATGACGACATTCGGAAAATAACGCCGCATGGTGGCGACGCTGCGTGCGACACGTTCGGCTACCGCTTCCACTGGAAAAGCACAGTCGTTGCGGCCCCAGGTGCGCACATGACCGGACCAGAGGGGTGAGTCCATTGCCCAGTAGTCCAAAGTCAGGCCGAGCCTCTGCAGCCGGCCGGCGACGCGGTCGATGAGGTTCGGGGGAGCGTAGCCCTCGCCGCCGCCGCACTCTCCCGGCACATACGCCACGGCGCCCATTTCGACCGCGAAGGCGATGTGATGGCGATGCATGTCATCGGCCACCGTGCGTATCATGTCGTCCGTTCCGCGCAGTATGAACTGGGCGGAGACCTTGAAGGCGGTAAGGCGGCTTTCCGCCTGCTGCCAGGGCGCTCCCGGCGCGAACATGGCCATGTAGTCGGCCGGCCCGTCGCGGTGCTTGTCGTTCTGGGTCACCGGGTCCTCGTCAGCGAGCCAGAACTGTGCTGCGGGGGCCTGCCGGCCCGCCAGCAACAGCAATGCGAACGACAGATACAAGATACGGCGCATGGCATCTCCTCGCTAGTGTTCCTGTCCGCCTTAAAGCTTTACTGCAGCAAGGGGACAGTTTCCTTTTGGCAAAGGACCAAAGACCTTTATCCTGCTGCTCGCATCGATAGCAGGCTCTTTTCTCTTTGAAGACGGTTGTTCAGGCCGCGTGCCGGTATGGCAGGTATCTTCCACATCGCCCACTTAACCGACACGCGATTGGATGGCATGACACCGATATGCATCAGATCGTCTCCGCCCCAGTAAACGCCCGCCAGATGCTGCTGGCATTCGCCATGTACAATGCCGAGAAGGGTCTGCCCTCCCTCACCGATCGCATCGACTTCACCGGGGTCACGCGGCGGCAGATCTATTTCAACACGTTTGGGCGCGCACCAGGGCCGGCTGTCGCGGCCGACGGGCCCGACTTTAATGCGCGCGCGGCAACCACGACGGCGCTGCAGGGAGACGAGTTCCAGTTACGGCTGCGCGAGATCGTACTGAACGCCTTTCCTGAAAAGCGCAGAGTGATCTTCGTACACGTGCCGAAATGCGCCGGGACGGACATGCAGACTACGTTGGAGCGGCAGTATCCCTCGCTCAACCAGCATCTCTGCCAGCCTGAGACGACTAACCGGCCCACGCTGTTCCAACACCTGCACCACTTTGCGGTTGGCATACTCCTGGCAGACAGCATCGCCGTCTGTGGGCACCAATCATTGCGCTGGTACCTGGACCGCAGCCTCGTCAGGTTCGAGGATGACGTGTTCACCTTCATCCGCCATCCGCGCGACCTGCTATACTCCTATGTTTCCTTCATCCTCACGCGCGCGGTAGAAAATGCCGGCCGCGAGCGGCGCGACGTTGCGCACTGGCTGTCCGAGATCGGGCTTGAGACGCTGGAGCCGAACCCGTCGGCCGGCTACCTGGCCGAGCTGGGCAGGCAGCTTCTGCGGATACGCAAACCGAACATCATCTGCCATTATTTGGGGACAGGCACGGCCGCCTCGGCGTTCACGGCGATGCGTCAATCCGACATCGAGATCACCGACGTGGCGCGCTACTCGGAATGGCGCCGCCGGCGGTTCGGCTTCGAACCGGCACAGCGCGTCAACCCGTCCAAGCCGCTCTTTACGCCGGAGGTCGCGACCAAGGCGGATCGCGAGCTGATAGACGGGATGATCGCCGAGGACATGATCGTCTATGAAGCGCTGCAGGAGAAGCTTCGCGGCCAGGACGGGTTGTCGGTCCGCGGGCGCTGTTTCGACTGATTGCTCCCTTCGCCGGCCTGCAAACCAGGCGGTCGGTATCCCGGGGAGATGGCCCTAGCTTGCGAAAGCCTGCAACGGGCCGGAGAGAGATTCTGCGGTGGCGACGCAGACGCGGTTGCGGCCGGAGATCTTGGCCTCGTACAACGCGCTGTCCGCCGCTTCGAACAGGGTGACCGGCGTTTGCGACGCCAGGATGAGCGTGCTGGCAACGCCTGCGCTGACGGTGACAAGCCCGTGCGGCCCGAGACCGGAATGGGGTAGCTCCAGGCGTTGAATGGCCAGCCGCATGCGTTCGGCAACGTCCGCGCAATTGGCTTCCGACAGCGAGGGCAGCAGCACGGCGAACTCCTCGCCGCCCAGCCTGGCAACCAGGTCGGTGGTGCCGCGCAATTGCTCGCGCAGGCAGACGGCGATCTTCTTAAGGCAGCTATCGCCCGCCGCGTGCCCATAGAAGTCGTTGAACGCCTTGAAGCGGTCCACGTCGATGACGATTAGCCCGAGGCGGCCGCGCCCCCCTTTTTCCGCCCCTCCCTTCTGCGTGACAGCCTTGTCGCCTGCAGCCTTTTCGGCAGATGCTTCCTGCGCCCAGGCGGTGACGAGCCAGGAATCATAGGCGCGGCGGTTCGCAAGGCCGGTGAGCGGATCGCGCCTCGCCAGTTCGTCCAATTCGATGTTGCGCAGGGAGAGGTCCTGCCGTTGCAGGCGTTCGCGCAACATCATCAGGTAGCTGCGCCGATGCGCCCGCTCCAGGCGCCAGTTGGCCAGCATGAGGTAGGCGGCTGTGGCGGACGTGATAACGACCAGGCTGCGCTGTTCGTCAGCCGAGATGTCGGTGCGTGCGTGCAGGGCCACAGCGTAGGCCAGTATGATCAACACCGTCGCCGCGAGCGCATACGGAAAGCGGAGCTGGATGCCTATGACGCTGTAGACGAGCAGCACGGTCACGCCTGCCACGAACAGAGGCGTGTAGGTGCTGCGGCTGATGGCGAAAATGTACATCGTGACGCAGATGCAGACGGCGTTGGCCAGTAGCGTCAGGCCCTCCCGCAAGGCGGGCGGCGGCCGGAGCCACATCAGCGCCGAGACCGCGAAGCCGAGCGGCATCGAGATTTCCAGGTATAGTAGGCGGCATTGCCCCGCCACGTCCGGCACGTTCGCCTGCAGGACAGGAAACAACATCGTGCCGAGGAGGAAGCCTAGAGCGCCGAACACCATCATCGAGCGGCTGCGCTCGGCGCCGGTGTCCGCCTCGAAACGCTGTTCCAGCCTGGGGGGGAAGCGCATGGCAAGCCGATGCGCCGGGGCGTTCAGCCAGGCATCGATCAGCTCCTCCAACATTGGCCTCCACCACGATGATCGCGTTTTCAGCCCGCGCCAGCGAGCGACCGATCACCTTAATAGACGATCTATAATAGCGAAGTGTGAACGAACCGGCCAGAGGATCGCTTTTTCTGCTGTGATGTGGCCGTTATGTTCAACGCAGGCGTGCAAGCGCGCTATCGAGGCGTTCGATCTCGCGTCCCGCTTCCCGCGCGCGCTCGCGGTTTTCCTCCACCACCTCTGGTTTTGCGCGCGAAACGAAGTCGGCGTTGTCCAGCTTGCGCAGGACTTTCTCGCGGTCGCCGGCGGCGCGGTCGCGTTCGCGGGCGAGGCGGGCGCGTTCGGCGTCCAGGTCGATCAGGCCGGCCAGCGGCAGGAACAGGGTCGCCTCGTCCAGCACGATCTGCGCGCTGCCGGACGGCGCCTGCTCGGGTGCGGGCGCGATCTCGGAGACGCGCGCCAGGCGGGCGGCGGCGTCCGACCACCGGGCCGCGCGCGCCTGCGTTTGGGGCGCTGCGTCGCGCAGCATGACCGGCGCCTTTACCGAGGGCGGCACGTTCATCTCGGCACGCACCACGCGTATGGCGGTGATGAAGCGTATCACCCAGTCGATCTCGTCGCGGGCGGCCGCATCGCCCAGGGCGGCGGGTGCGGGCCAGGGCGCACGTATCAGGCTGAGCTTCGCGCCGTAGCCGAAGCCGTCCCACAACGCCTCGGTGACGAACGGGGCTATCGGGTGCAGCAGGCGCAGCAGCACGCCCAGCACGTGGGCGGCGGTGGCGCGCAGCTCGTCCTTGTCCGCGCCCTCCGGGCCGAGCAGGACCGGCTTGGCCAGCTCCACGAACCAATCGCAGAAGATGTTCCACGTGAAGCGGTAGCAGGCGGAGGCGTAGTCGTCGAAACGGTAGGCGGCGAGTGCCGCGTCGGCTTCGGTGATGGCGGTGCTGGTGGCGTCCAGCAGCCAGCGGCACAGCGGGGTGGTGGCGGAGGCGGGATCGAAGCCGGGCACGGGGGCCACGCCGTTCATCTCGCAGAAGCGTGCGGCGTTCCACAATTTGGTGACGAAGCTGCGCGCATCGGCCACCCGGGCGGCGCCGAGCTTGATGTCGCGCCCAGGGCCGGTGAGCTGGCAGACGGCGAAGCGCAGCGCGTCGGCCCCGTACTCGTCGATCAGGCTGAGCGGGTCGATGCCGTTGCCCTTGGACTTGCTCATCTTCTGGCCGCGCTCGTCGCGCACCAGGCCGTGGATGACCACAGTGCGGAACGGCACGTCGCCCATGAAATGCAGGCCCATCATCATCATCCGGGCGACCCAGAAGAAGATGATGTCGAAGCCGGTGACCAGCACGTCGGACGGGTAGTGCCGCGCCAGCATGTCCGTGCGTTCCGGCCAGCCCAGCGTGGAGAACGGCCACAGGCCGGAGCTGAACCAGGTGTCCAGCACGTCCTCGTCCTGGGTGAGCGCGGTGGGCTGGCCGTACTGCGCGGCGGCCAAGGCGAGCGCCTCCTCCTGCGTGCGGGCGACGAAGACCTGGCCGTCCGGCGCGTACCAGGCCGGGATGCGGTGGCCCCACCAGAGCTGGCGGCTGATGCACCAGGGCTTCAGCTCGCGCATCCAGGCGAAGAAGGTGTTCTCCCACTGCTTCGGCACAAAGGCCATGCGGCCGTCTTCCACGGCGGCCACCGCTGGGCCGGCGAGCGCCTGGGCGTCGCAATACCATTGCAGGGTGAGCAGCGGCTCGATGATGACGCTGGAGCGGTCGCCATGCGGCACCTGGTTGGTGTGCGGCATGGTGGCCTCCAGCAGGCCCAGCCGGTCCAGCTCTGCCACGATGGCGGCGCGCGCGGCCTCGCGGCCCAGGCCGTCGAGCGTGCGGGTGAAGGCGGGGTCGGCGAGGCCGGGGACCGCGTGCAGCTCGATCTCGGCCAGGGTGATCTGGGCCTGGCGGTCCAGCACGCTCGGCATCGGCAGGCCATGGCGCTGGCCCACCTCGAAATCGTTGAAGTCGTGCGCCGGGGTGATCTTCACCGCGCCGGTGCCCTTCTCGGGGTCCGAGTATGTGTCGGCCACGATAGGCACGCGGCGGCCGGTGAGCGGCAGGATCACGTGACGGCCAACGAGGTGGGTGTAGCGGGCATCGTCGGGGTGCACGGCCACCGCGGTGTCGCCCAGCATGGTCTCCGGACGTGTGGTGGCGACGGTCAGCGTGGCGCCATCTTCGCCTTCCACCGGATAGCGTATGTGCCAGATGCTGCCGCGCAGTTCGCGCGTCTCAACCTCGAGGTCCGAGATGGCGGACTGGAATTTCGGGTCCCAGTTCACCAGGCGGCGGGCGCGGGTGATCAGCCCCTGTTGGTGCAGGGTGACGAACACCTCGCGCACGGCTTCGTTCAGGCCGTCATCCATGGTGAAGCGTTCGCGCGCCCAATCGACGGACGCGCCGAGGCGGCGCATCTGCTGGGTGATGGTGCCGCCCGACTCAGCCTTCCATTGCCAGACGCGCGCCAGGAACGCCTCGCGGCCGATCTGCTGGCGGGTGGTCTGCTGCTTGCCCAGCTCGCGCTCGACGACCATCTGGGTGGCGATGCCGGCGTGGTCCGTGCCCGGCTGCCACAGCGCGTCGCGTCCGCGCATGCGCTGCCAGCGGGTCAGCGTGTCCTGCAGGATGAAGTTGAGCGCGTGGCCCATGTGCAGGCTGCCGGTGACGTTCGGCGGCGGGATCATGATGGTGAAGGGCGCGCCTTCGGCGTGGCCGGCGGCGAAGCTGCCCTCGCGTTCCCAGCCTTCGTAGAGGGGCTGTTCTTCGCGGGCGTGGTCGAAGGATTTATCGAGCAAGGAAGGAAGGCCTTCTTTTTTGAAAAAAAGAAGCAAAAAACTTTTGCTTCCCC
>CAXTJZ010000057.1:0-17709 GCA_964244695.1 uncultured Acetobacteraceae bacterium | reverse complement strand
CGGTAGCTCTGCGGCTGCGGGCTGACCGTGGGGTCGCCGTACACCTCGCTGGTGCTGGCCTGGAACACCTTTGCGCGCGTGCGTTTGGCCAGGCCCAGCATGTTGATGGCGCCGACCACGCTGGTCTTGGTCGTCTGCACGGGGTCGAACTGGTAGTGTATCGGGCTGGCAGGGCAGGCGAGGTTGTAGATCTCGTCCACCTCAACATAAAGCGGGAAGGTGATGTCGTGGCGCATCGCCTCGAAATTCGGATCGCCCAGCAGGTGGCCGATGTTGTCCTTCGAGCCGGTGAAGTAGTTGTCCACGCAGAGCACGCTGTGGCCGTCGCCGAGCAGCCGCTCGCAGAGGTGGGAGCCGAGGAAGCCGGCGCCGCCGGTGACCAGGACCTTCTTTTTGGTGATGCTCATTGGGCTTGGGTGGGCTTTCCGGCTTGGGGCGGCAAGTCTGGCCTGAAACGGTTGGGGTGACAAAGGCAAGCCGTCCTTTTTTGAAAAAAAAGGACCAGAAAACTTTTGTGTCCTGCGCGGTTTCGGCGCTTTGGGCTGTTCTGGCGCGCCTGGTTGGTTCAGATGCGGGCGAGATTTTCGGGACACCGCACATGGGCGCCGCGCAGAAGAGCTGGGTTCACACGGCAAACGATCCAGCGTGCGACTTCCCGCTCCAGAACCTGCCGTTCGGCGTGTTCTCCACCCAGGCCGATCCCGCCTTGCGCGTGGGTGTGGCGATCGGCGACCTGATCGTGGACCTCTCCTGCCTGGGCGAGGCGCTGCCGGACCCGTGCGGCTGCTTCCGCGGCCCGGCGCTGAACGGCCTGATCGCGCGGGGCCCGGCCTGTTGGCGCAGCTTGCGGGCGGCGCTGACGGCGATACTGGCGGAGGAGAGCGCGCTGGCCGCGGATGATGCCGCCCAGGCCCGCGTGCTCGTCAGGCAGGCGGATGCCACGATGCATCTGCCCATCACAATCGGCGACTATACGGATTTCTACTCGTCCCGCCACCACGCGCAGAACGTGGGCGCGTTGTTCCGCGACCCCGCGCGCGCGCTGAACCCGAACTGGCTGGAAATACCTGTAGGCTATCACGGAAGAGCGTCCTCCGTGGTCGTCAGCCCCACGCCGGTGCGCCGGCCGGTGGGGCAGATCAAGCGGCCGGATGCGGAACGCCCCGTGCTGGCGCCGTGCGAGCGGCTGGATTTCGAGCTGGAGCTGGGCACCATAATCGGTGTGCCCAGCGCGCTGGGCGAGCGCGTAAGCGTGGCGGATGCCGAGGCGCACATCTTCGGCGTGGTGCTGCTGAACGATTGGAGCGCGCGCGACATCCAGCTTTGGGAGGCGCAGCCGCTTGGCCCGTTCAACGCGAAGAACTTCGCCACCAGCATCTCGCCGTGGGTGGTGACGCTGGACGCGCTGGCGCCATTCCGGATTGCGCAGCCCGCGCAGGACCCGGCGCCCCTCGACTACCTGCGCCCTGCCGGCAGCCAGGGCTTCGACATTGCGCTGGAGGTGGCCGTGCAGCCGGAAGGCGCGGCCGAGCCCGTGGTCGTCACACGCACCAGCTTCGCGCAGATGTATTGGACAATGGCGCAGCAGATCGCCCATCACACGGTTGGCGGCTGCAACCTCAACATCGGGGACTTGCTGGGCTCAGGCACAGTCAGCGGATTTGAGCCTGGCGCCCAGGGCTGCCTGCTGGAGCAGAGCCTGAACGGAGCCCGGCCGGTGCCGGGGCTGGCGCATAGCTTCCTGCAGGATGGGGATACGGTAACCATGCGCGGGTATGCGCAGGGGGATGGGTATCGCGTGGGCTTCGGGGCGTGCGAAGGAAGGATAGAGAAGCAAGCAATTTTTTTTGAAAAAAAGGACCAAAAAGCTTTGACTCCGCTGTCGCGGACTTAACCGGATAATTCCGCGACAGCGGAGTCAAAAGTTTTTTGCTTCTTTTTTTCAAAAAGGAAGGCCTGTCTTGCCTTCACTGCGCCGGCGGCAACGAAGGCTCCGGCACGTGCAGGAACCCAGGCGGCGGTGACATCTGCTGCGGCGGAGGCGGCGCCGCCGGATCGACATACCCGTTCTGGTCCGGCGCGGCCGGCACAGGGGTCACTGCCTGGCCCTCGGGCGCCGCGGGCGGCAGTGGCGGCGGGGGCGGCACGGGCGGCGGCGCACCGGGCACGTCCAGCGGCTGCGCCACAACGGGCGCCGGCGCGCTGCCGGGGGTCACAAGCCAAGCGCCCAGGCTGTGGCGTATCTGGAACTCCAGCTCCACGTTCATCGCTTCCATCATCTGCCTGGTCAGGTTGTACAGCGCTGCCGTGCCGGGCTCCGGATCCGATCCGGGAACGTATTGGCGGGAGACCTGGGCCTCGGCGAACCCGCTGCGGCCGCCGCGGTCGTCGATCAGGTCCAGGTGGATGGCCAATCGGCCACTAAGCCCGCCGCCCGGACCGCGTATGATGCTCGCCTGGTCGATGACGAAGTTGGCCTGCCCCTGCGTGCCGGCGGCGAACAGCCGGTCATGTGCCATCTGGTCCAGCGCGTGTGCGGGGATTACGGGCGAGGAGGAGGCGACGTCCTGCGGGCTGACGGGCAGGCTGCGGTCCTGCACCTGTATGCTGCCCACGTTCAGGCGGAGCTTGGTGAGATAGCCGTATTGCAGCGGGGCGAAAGTTTGCGGGACGGGAGAAGTGTCGTCGGCGCAACCGGCGATTAGCAGAGAGACCACGAAGAAAGAAAGCAAGCAGTCCTTTTTTGAAAAAAAGGACCAAAAGACTTTTGCTCCCTGTCGGCGGCTGGCGGACAGGGATGCGACAGCGGAGTCGAAAGTTTTTTGCTTCTTTTTTTCAAAAAAGAAGGCCTTGCTTCCTTGGATCATTCTTCCGCCTGGCTGCTCACGTCATGTCGGGGAAAGCGGAAATCATACTTACAGAATTCGCACGTCATGACGATGTTCCCGTCCACCACCATGTCGTCCAGGTCAGCGTCCGGAAAACTGCCAAGGATGCCCGCGAGTTTCGCGCGTGAGCAGCGGCAGCCGTAGGCGAGCGCGCGCGGAAGGTCGATCTCCACGCCTTCGGTGCCGAACAGGCGCCACACCAGCTCGTCCGGCGCGATCGCGTCGTCCAGCAACTCGCGCTCGGTCAGCGTGGCCGCCAGCGTGGTTGCGGTATGCCAGGCTTCGTCCTGGGCCGTCTGGTCCAGGTCAGGGTCTATGCCGCCCTCACCCGCCACGCGTTCCAGGATCAGGGCGGCGGCGCGCCAGCCATCCGGCGTCCGGCCGGCAGCCAGGTGCACGTCGTATTGCAGCTGCTCGCTGGTGCGGAAGTAGTGCAGCGCCATGTCGGACAGGGTCTCGCCCTCCAGGGAGACGATGCCCTGGTAGCGTTCGGTGTCGCTACCCTGGTCCACGGTGAATGCCAGGTAGCCGGCACCCAGGAGTTGCGCGGCGGAGGGCGCCGGCGTCTCCCCCAACAGGGCGGCGAGCCGGTCTTCGTCGGCGCGCGCGTAGCCGCGGAGCGCGCCGGCCTGCGTGCAGTCCGACAGCAGCATGGGCACCGGGCCGTCGCCTTTCGCCTGCAGCGAGAAGCTGCCGCGGTATTTCAGCGCGCTCGACAGGCCGGCGGAGAGCGCCAGCGCCTCGCCGGCAAGGCGCGTGACCGCCGGCGCGTTCTGGTGGCGGCCGAGCAGGGCCTCCGCCAGCGCGCCCAGGCGGACTAGGCGGCCGCGCACCGGACGGCTGGGCAGATGGAAGGGTGTGATGCCGCTGGTGACGACGATGTCGGGCACGTTCGGGCGATTGGTGTCCAGGAAAACGGGGGTGTCGGTCATCGCGCGAAGATAGGGAGGCTGGCGGCCTGGCGTAAGGCGTGCCTCGGACTGCCGCACCCTGGTCGGTCAGCGTGCGGTTCGTCGCCGGCGATTGATGAGGCCGACGGAATTCTGTTGGCCGGGCGGCAGCTTTCGGGCATTCCGCTGGCGCAGCACAGGTGACGGTGGGGCCGGCCCTCTCCGATGCTCCGGGATGCCTGCGCGCATGAGCCAGCCTGCAAAATCTGAACCGCAAGTTCGTAGGACCTGACCGTGACGAAGCTTCGCCTGAGCACAGCATCCTTGCTGCTGACGTGCCTTGCCCTGCCGGCGTTCGCCACCTGCGCGGGATATGACATCGTGATCGTCGCCGGCCAGTCCAATGCGGTAGGGCGCGGGCTTGAGGGCGTCTGGAGCTACCCGCATCCCGCCATGGCGGCGCGTGTCTTCCAGGTTGTCCGCACCTATGCGGCGGGCGAGCCAGACACGGCGGACTACATCAGCGCGGCCCAGTTCTCCGTGGCACAGGCCACCGAACCGCTGGACAACGACACCCTGATCACCGACGTGCAGAATCCTACCCGCATAGGCTTCGCCTACGCATTCAGCCAATATGTGGCATTCAGCCAGGCCAGCCACGACCAATGCGTGGTGATCGTGCCGGCCGCGCGCTCCGGCACTTCGGTGCTCGCGTGGAACCTGGTCACGCGGCAATACGCGGGCGACCTGTCGTTCTTCTACCTGGACATGATCAACCGCACGAAGCTGGCGCTGGCCAGGTTTCCGGGTAGCCACGTGACTGCGTTCCTGTGGCAGCAGGGCGAGGACGATGCGGCCACGATCGGCTCGGTGGGTTCCGCCGCGCCGTTGCGCCTGGCCAGCCTGATGCCGGACGTGGCGACGTTCCAGACCCAACTGACCGGCGTGATGACGCAATTGCGCAGCGATCTGGGCTGCGGGTTTCCACTGCTCATGGGCAGGATGGCGGACAGCTACCTGACAGGTTTCTTCACCGATCCGGTGGAGGAGGCCAATGCGGAGGTGGCCAAGGCCGGCGTGACCGCGGCAATCCAGTCGGTAGCAGCGGCCGAGCCGTGCGGCGACGGGCATTTCGTGGACAGCACCGGGCTGCTGACGAACAGCCAGGAGGCTGACACGCCGGTTGGCGCTAAGTATCTGGACTACACGCATTTCTCGGCGGCGGCGGTTGTGGGGAACGGGGCAAATACGGACAGTTTGTCTTACAGGTATTTCAAGGCTTGGATTGCGGCGCCGGTTAAGTAAGGAAGGCCTTCTTTTTTGAAAAAAGAAGAAAAAACTTTTGCTCCTTGTCGGCGGCTTATCGGAAAGGCGGGCGCAACGCGCTGAAGAATGATCGTAGCAGCTCGCCGCACTCCGCCTCCCTGACGCCACCCGTCACTTCCGGCACGTGCAGGCAGCCAGGTGCGGCGAACACGCGGGCGCCGTGTTCCACGCCGCCGCCTTTCGGGTCGTAGGCGCCGAACACCACGCGGCGTATGCGGAAATGTACGGCGGCCGCGGCGCACATGGCGCACGGCTCGAGCGTCACCCAAAGGTCGCAGCCGGCCAGGCGCGTGCTGCCGAGCCTGGCCGCAGCCGCGCGCATGGCCAGCAGCTCGGCATGCGCGCTGGCGTCGTGCGTGGCTTCGGCGGCGTTGCCGGCTTCGGCCAGCACGATGCCGTCGGGCGCCAGGATCAGGGCGCCTACGGGGACTTCGCCGCGTGTGGCGGCTTCGTGCGCCTGGGCGAGCGCGCGTTGCATCAGGGAAGGCAAGGCAAGCAGTCCTTTTTTGGAAAAAAGAACCAAAAGACTTTTGCGCCCTCGCATCTGCAGCAGCCGGGGGCTTCCGGACAAACCAAAGCGGCGGACCAGCGGGGAAGCAAAAGTTTTTTGCTTCTTTTTTTCAAAAAAGAAGGCCTTTCTTCCCGCATGACGTTCCCCCGCAACACCCTCATCGGCATCACCCTCCATTCCGAGCAGCCGCGCGGCTACTCCGTCTATCCCTGGTACGCCCTGCGCACCAACTACGCCGGTGCCATCGCGTCCGCCGGCGGGGTGCCCGTGGCCCTGCCCCACCATGCCGAGCTGGCGGCCGACATGCTGGACGCGATCGATGCGCTCGTGGTCACCGGCGGCGCGTTCGACGTTGATCCGGCGCTTTATGGTGCCGCGGACACGCATGCCACCGTAAAGCTGAAATCCGGCCGGACGCTGGCCGAACACGCGCTGCTGGACGGCGCTCTGGCACGGGACATGCCCATCCTGGGAATATGCGGCGGCGAGCAGTTGCTGGCCGTGGCGCTGGGCGGCACGCTGATGCAGCACATACCTGACAGCGTGGCCGATGCGCTGGCGCACGAGCAGCCCAATCCGCGCGACCAGGCGGGCCACAGCGTGACGGTGATGCCGGGCACCCTGCTGCACCGGATCGTGCAGCGCGGCGAGATGGACGTGAACTCGTCGCACCACCAGGCGGTGCTTTCGGCCGGGCCGCGTGGCGTGGTGAACGCGCGCGCGGCCGACGGCGTGGTGGAGGGCGTGGAAGACCCGGGCAGACGCTTCTGCCTGGGCGTGCAGTGGCACCCGGAGTTCCTCATCGACGGCGGGGACGCGCTGATCTTCGCGGCCCTGGTGCAGGCGGCCGGCGCATGAGCGAGACGGAGGAGGCCGCACCCGGGCGCGAGGGCGACAGGATTGCCAAGTGGCTAGCGCGCGCCGGCGTGGCAAGCCGGCGGGATGCTGAGCGGCTGATCACGGAAGGAAAGGTTTCGCTGAACGGTGCCGCGGTGACGCACCCGGCCACGTTCGTCGCCGCCGGGGACATCGTGCAGGTGGCGGGCGTGGTGGTGGACGCGCCGGCGCGCGCGCGGCTGTGGCGCTACCACAAGCCGGACGGGCTGATGACCACCCACAAGGACCCCGAGGGCCGGCCCACCGTGTTCCAGAAGATGCCGGCCACGATGCCGCGCGTGGTCAGCGTCGGCCGGCTGGACCTGAACAGCGAGGGGCTGCTGCTGCTGACCAATGACGGTGCGCTGGCCCGCCAGTTGGAACTGCCCAGCAACGGCTGGATACGCCGCTACCGCGTGCGCGTGCACGGCGACATCGCGCCGCAGCGCCTGGCGGATTTGGCGCGCGGACTGGTGATAGACGGCACGCGCTATGCGGGGATCGAGGCGGGGCTGGACAGTCGCAAGGGGACGAATGCGTGGCTGACCGTTTCATTGCGGGAGGGGCGTAACAGGGAGATACGCCGGGTGATGGGGCACCTGGATCTGAGCGTTACGCGGCTGATACGGATTGCCTATGGGCCGTTTCAGCTAGGTAATTTGGAGCGGGGGGAGATTGCCGAGGTGCCGCCTAAGGTTTTGCGTGAGCAGCTGCCGGGGTAGGCAAGCAAGGAAGGCCTTCTTCTTTGCAGAAGAAGCAAAAAACTTTTGCTCCTGGCATCTCCATCAAATTGTTCCCTGATTTCGCCGGTACGTGCATTGGGAGCACGGCACGCGCCGTGGTGTAGGCGAGAAGAGCAAAAGCAACACGCACCCAAACAGACGAAGTTTTTTGGTTCTTTTCAAAAGAACTGCTTTCTTGCTTGTTACACTTACTGCGAAACCGTCCGCCGCCGAAACAGCCCAAACCCCTCCCGCAAGAACCCAGGCGTCAGCGCCGACAACGGGTTCACCCCAACCTTCGGATCGCTAAGCTTTCCGCGCACCGAGTACCGCGCCGCGAACACGCCACCTCCCTTCTCCGGCGAGAAAATCCGCCCTACCAAAGGCAGGTCGCCTAGCAACTGGTTGAAGAAATACGCAGGCACCACCGTGCCGGTCACGTCAGCCGTGTGCTGGCGCAAATCCACATCGCCCTGCGCGGTGATGCCCAGGGACGAGGAGAACGCGCGCGCGTTGGCCAGATGCAGCACCTGGTCGTGCCAGCCGAACGGCGCCACCATCTTGGAGAAGTGCAGGCCGGGGCCGCGCAGCACGTCGACCAGGCCGTACAGTGTCATCGCCTGCAGCAGCCGGCCGATCGCCGGTGCGGTGCGCAGGTTGAACTCGGTCAGCGTCGCCATCCCGGCCAGCGGGGCGCCCGGCTTGGTGTCGTCATAAGCGCCTTTCAGCACCAGCCGCCCGCCGGCCAGGTTGTCCGCCACGCCCAGCGCGCGCAGTGCGGCGCCGGCATCGGCCGCCGAGATCGCCAGGTTACGCCCGCCGGAGACCGGCGTGATGTCCACCGCCAGCTCGCCCTGGCTGCCGGCGTGGGCGTGGGCGTGCAATATGTGCAGCCCGTTACTGGCCGCATCCACCGTGAGAGGAGCGAGGACCTTGCCGCGCGAGAGCGCCACCTGGTCGAATGCCAGCTTCGCCGCCCAGGCCTGGCCGGGTTTGTCGGGCGTGGCGTCTGGCGGCGGGCTTGCCTGCTTCGCGTCTTCCGGCGGGTTGAGCTGCGAGGACAGATCCAGCATCGTGCCTGACAGGTCCACCTGAACAGGCATGCCTGCCGCTTCAGGAAAACCGATCCGGCCACGCGCCTGCGTGCGGCCGATTTGTAGCCGGTCCAGCAGCAGCGTGCGGTGCGCGCCGTCTATCTCGGTCCGGCTGACGATCGCGAGCCCGGGTCCTTCCGCGTGCAGGTCATCCACGCCGGTCAGCCGCCCGTGGTCCAGCGTCACCCGGCCGCCCAGTGAAGCCGCAGCACCCACCGGCTTGGACCAGCCGACAGGCGTGCCGAGCGCCGCCTGGGTCAGGTCGGAATCGATCTGCAGCGCGGCCGTCCCGTCACGCAGGCCGGCATAATCCACCTGCAGCCCGGCGCTGCCGTCCGTCAGCAGGCGGACCGCCGCCGCCGGTGCGCCGGCGGCCAGCATCTGGGCGGCGGTCGCGTGTCCGTTCGCGGTCACGTGCTGCACGATCTGGCTGGGCGGCCCACCGCGGAAATCCATGGTCAGCCCGAGTTCAGCGGGAATGCCGGAGACGGCGCCGGTGCCGGACGCGGACAGGCCGTCGCCGGTCACGTGCAGTTTCAGGTTGCCGTCATCGAGGTCCCGCCCCGCGGCGATCCGGCCCAGATGCACGCCTGACAACGTGGCGGTGGCGCTGATGGCGATCTGGTCCATCGTCACGTGCACGTCCAGCGGTACGTGCAGGCTCAATTTCGCGGACGCCTGGCCCTTTGCGCCGATCACCTGCAGGCCGCCACGGTCCAGCAGATGCAGCCGCGGGTGGTTCAGCAGGCTCAGCGCGTCCGGCAACGGGCCGGACAGGCCCACCTCTATGTCGCTGAACTGGTCCTTCTGCGACAGCCCGGTCATGTGGATGAACGAGCCGGGGGCGAGAACCAGGTTGTTCTGCCCGCCGCGATCCATCGTAACGGTCAGCGCGTCCGGGTTGTGTAGGACCAGCTTCGCGCGGCCATGCGTCAGGCCGGGGATCGGCCGCAGCCAGAACAGCGTCACGTCGTCGGCGGCTAGGCCGCCGGTAAGCGTGGTCAGGTGCAGCCCGGACAGGTCGCCTGCAGCCTCGAGGGCGCCGTTGACCTGGGCGTCATGCGCGCGGCCCTCCGGCACGTTCTCGATCAGCCAGGGCCGGGCGCCGCCGCCCACGCCGTCCGGCAAATACTGGCCCAGATCGGCCAAGGGGAGTCCGTCGACCTGGATGCCGAAGATCGCGTGCACCCGCCCGGCTGCCCGCGTGGCGGACGCGGTTGCGGTGATCACCGGCGCCGGGCCGTGCGCCGGGCCGGAGGGCGCCAGCGCCGCACGCAGCGACTCCAGCCGGAGCTCGGACGGACGCGCCGTGACCGCCGCCGTCAGGCTGGCCAGCTTCACGCTACCGCGCGCCGCCCGAAGCGTGCCGGCGCCGGCGGTGACCTCCAGCCGTGCCGCGCTGAACTGCAGGCCGTGGCCGAGCGTCGCCTGCAAAATGAGCTGCACCGGCGCGTCCACGGCGGACAGCCCGGCCAGCTCTGGCGCCAGGCCGGCCAGCACGGCGGGCGAGAGCGGTGAAGACCTGGCGGTGATCTGCGCGCCGCCGTCCCGCAGTTCCGCCTGCGCGTCCACCGTGCACCGCGCGGTACCTGCCTGCAGCGCCACCTCCGCATGCCCTGCCACCCCGCCGTCGCCGAGCCGGGACAAGTCCACGTCCACCTGTGGCGCCACCAGATCCACGCCGGGCACGGCGCCGACGAAGCGGGCGGCTACATCATGCACCCGCCCATGCTGCAGGCTGCTGGTCAAGCGCTGCAGGTCAGGCGCATCGGCCCTGTCTTGCCGGCCAGCTTGGGCTACGCGCTGCACCGTCACGTTGCCGCCGTCGATTTCGACGGCACGCGGCGTGATCTGGCCCAGCAGGAGCTGAGGCACGGAGAGCAGCACCTTGGCATGGGCCAGTTCCACCCGCAGGCTGCCGTCGCGCGCGTTGGATGACAGGTCCTGCGCCGTCACTTCCAACGCGGACTGCCCGCCCGCCCAGGCCACGGCGGCGTGACCCACGCTCAGGTTGGTTCCTGGTGCGCTGATCAGCGCAGGCTCGCGGCGCAGAAGCCAGGTCATGTCCAGCGGCCCTTGCGCCAAGCGCCAGATCAGCACGCAGGCGGCGAGTGCGGCTACCGCGAGGACGCCCAGAAAGGCTTCGGCGGCTAGGTGCGCCAGGTGGGAAAGCAGCTTCAAGGAAGAAAGCAGTCCTTTTTTGAAAAAAAGGACCAAAAAACCTTTGCTCCCCCCCATTTGCAGCGTCCGAGTGCTCCAGGACACACCGAAGCGGCTGAGCCCGCGCCAGGAACAAAAGTTTTTTGCTTCTTTTTTTCAAAAAAGAAGGCCTTGCTTTCTCCCTTATGCTTTCCCCGTACCTCGCCTGGCTCACCCAGCAGGAACCCGAAGCCCTCGCCGCCGGTCCGGACGCCGCCTGCGACCTCGCACTCGGTCTTCTCACCAACGTCTCCCCCACGCTCGGCCGCGCGCAGACGGCTGCCCTGCTGCGCACCGTCAAGCGCCGCGTCGCACTTGCGGCGGCCACGGCCGACATCGACAATCTCTGGACGCTGGCTCAGGTGACCGGCGCCCTGTCGGACCTCGCCGAAGGGGCGCTGCGCGTGGCGGTGGCCCACCTGCTGCGCACCGCGCATGACCGGGGGGATCTGCGCCTGCCGCATCCGGCGGCTCCGCAGCGCGGCTCCGGTTTCACCGTGCTCGCCATGGGCAAGCTCGGCGCGCGGGAGCTGAATTTTTCCAGCGATGTGGACCTCATCCTCGTCTTCGACCCTGAGCTTCATGCCTATAACGCAGACGCGCTTGGCGCCATCTTCGTCCGGCTCGCACGCGACCTCGTGACCCTGATGCAGCAGCGTGACGCCGGGGGTTACGTGTTCCGCACGGATTTGCGCCTGCGCCCCGATCCCGCCTCCACGCCGCTGGCGATCTCGCTATCCACCGCGCTCGCCTATTACGAGGGCGCGGCGCAGACGTGGGAGCGCGCGGCCATGATCAAGGCCCGGCCGGTGGCGGGCGACCTCGCCCTCGGCCGCCGGTTCCTCGAGGCCATCCGCCCGTTCGTCTGGCGCCGCCACCTGGATTTCGCCGCCATCGCGGACATACGCGCCATGAAGCGCCGCATGGACGACCACAAGGGCGCCGCCTTGCGCCCGGACGGCCGGCCGGAACAGCGCCTGCTGGGGCACGACCTGAAACTGGGTCAGGGCGGCATACGCGAGATCGAGTTCTGCGCGCAGATGCTCCAGCTCGTCTGGGGCGGCCGCAATCCGGCCTTGCGGACGCCCGCCACGCAGGACGCGCTGGCCGCGCTGGGGCACGCCGGCCACCTGCCGCCGCAGGACGTGGCCGTCCTCTCCGCCGCCTATGACGCGCTGCGCCGTGCCGAGCACCGTCTGCAGATGATCGAGGACCAGCAGACCCACAGCCTGCCCGCCACGGCGGAGGCGTTCGCGCGGTTCGCGTCGTTCATGGGGGATGCCAGCCCGAACGGCCTGGCGGTCCGCCTGCTCGCCCACCTGGACCAGGTGCACGCCATCTTCTCCTGCCTGCTGGAACAGCAGGCCACGCCACCCGACCTGGGCCAGTCGCCACAGCCGGCACCCGTCTTGCCGCCTGCCGCCGCCGGCCAGGCCCCACCCTGGCACGCCTGGCTCGCCGGCCGCCCGCGCGCGCTGCGCACCGAACGCGCCCGCGCCCTGCTGGCGGACCTGCTGCCGGCGCTGACCGCAACCGTGGCACGCCAGCCCGATCCGGCCGCCGTGTGGACCAGGCTGGACGAGTTCATCCATCGCCTGCCTGCCGGCGTGCAGCTGTTCTCCCTGCTGCGCCACAACCCGGCGCTGCTGGACCGCCTGTGTGGTGTGCTGGGTGCCGCGCCCTCGCTGGCCGACCACCTGGCCGCGGTGCCCGCCGCTCTGGAAGGCCTGGTGGCGCCGCAGGACATAGACCCCGCACCAGCCGCCTCGCTCGCCGCCCAGCTCGGCGACTCGCGCGCGCCGGACGAGGCGCTGGCCATCGCCAGCCGGTTCGTGCGCGGCGAGGAGTTCCGCCTCGCTGTGGCCGAGCTGGACGGCCGCATCGACCAGGATGACGCCGGCCTGGCCCGCACGGCGCTGGCCGAAGCCGCGATCACCCAGCTCCTGCCGCTTGTGCTGGCCGACCACGCGCGCCGCTACGGACGCCTGCGCGGCGGCGGCCTGGCCGTGGTCGCCCTTGGCAAGGCGGGCGGGCGCGAGATGATGGCCGGCTCCGATCTGGACCTGATGCTTATCTACGACCATCCGCCAGACGCCACCGAAAGCACCGGCGCGGCGCGGCTCGCCCCCAGCCAATACTTCACCCGCGCCGCACACGCGCTGGTGGCCGCGCTGACGGTGCCCACGCGTGACGGCAAACTCTACGACGTGGACATGCGCCTGCGCCCCTCCGGCGGCAAAGGCCCCGTCGCCGTCTCGCTGTCCGCCTTCATCCGCTACCATCGGGAAAGCGCCTGGACGTGGGAGCGCCTCGCGCTGACCCGCGCCCGCGTCGTCGCCGGGCCCGCCGGGCTGCGCCGCCGCGTGGCCGCCGCCATAGCGGACGCGCTGACCCAGGGCGACCCGGCTCTGGCCATTCCCGACACGCTCGCCATGCGGCGCCGCCAGCTTGCCGAAGCACCCCGCCCGGCCGCCTGGGACGTCAAGCACCGCGCCGGGGGCCTGATCGAGGTGGAGTTCGTCGCCCAGGCGTTGCAGCTGCGCCACGCGCGCACGCCAAGGCTGCTGTCGCCCACCACGCGCACGGCTTTGGCCAGCCTGGCGCGCGCGGGGTTTCTGGCGGAGGCGGACGCGGCCCTGCTGATACGGGCTGATGCGGCCTGGCGGACCATCCAGGGCCTGCTGCGCATCACGCTCGGGCGGACGATCCCGGCCGCGCTGCCGGAAACGGTGGAGGCACGTCTGGCGCACGCGCTCGGGGGCGGTGCGTTAGGGTTGGAGGTGGCAGGGCTGGGGGATGCCGTGCGTGCGGTTTTTGCGCGCTGTGTGGGTGATGTGTGAAGGCAGGCAAGCAAGGCCTTCTTTTTCGAGAAAAAGAAGCAAAAAGTTTTGCGAGCGCTGTCGCGGACCTTTCCACAATACCGCGACAGCGGAGTCAAAAGTTTTCTGCTTCTTTTCTGCAAAAAAGAAGGCCTTGCTTGCTTCGCAACAACCCCGAGAGGTCTCCAAGATGAGCTTGCCCGAAGGCGCCCCCGCCCCCGATTTCGAACTGCCGGCAAGCCAAGGCCGCACCGTCAGCAACGCCGCGCTGAAAGGCCGCCCCTACGTGCTGTATTTCTACCCGAAAGCCGACACGTCCGGCTGCACCAAGGAGGCGTGCGCTTTCCAGGAAGCGTTGCCGCAACTGGGTCATCTCGGCCTGGAGGTGATCGGCGTCTCGCGTGATCCGGTAAAAGCACTCGACAAATTCGCCGTGAAATACGGCCTGGCGTTTCCGCTGGCGTCGGACGAGGCGGGTACGCTGACGGAGGCGTATGGCGTGTGGGTGGAGAAATCGATGTACGGCAAGAAATACATGGGTATCGAGCGCTCCACGTTCCTGGTGGATGCGGACGGGCATATCAAGCGCGCCTGGCCCAAGGTGAAGGTGGACGGCCACGCGGCCGAGGTGCTTGCGGCGATGCAGAAGTAAGAAAGCAAGCAGTCCTTTTTTGAAAAAAAAAGACCAAAAAACTTTTGCTCCCTGTCGGCGACCGTTTCAGCAGCCGCCGACAGGGAGCAAAAGTTTTTTGCTTCTTTTTTGCAAAAAAGAAGGCCTTGCTTCCTTACGTTACGAATACCCAAACAAATCCATGGCCGGCCGAAGCGCCACATCCAGCTCCGCAATCACGGGCGCCGGCAGCTTCTCCCGATGATCCCCCGGAATCACACGCCGGATGAATGCGTGGCTCTGCTCCTCGGCAGGCACCTTGTCCGCCCAGCCCATCATGCCTTCCACCAGGCCAGGCATGTCCGCGCGCCAGCCGAAATGCGCCGCCATGCTGTGCAGCCACGGCCGCTTGTCCAGGATCACGTCCTCGTAGCGATACACCCGCGTCAGCGGATCGGAAGCGGCTTCGGCGTATTCCATGAACGCCTGGTTCATCAAGCCGGCGCGCTCCAGCACCACCTGCTCGATCGGCGTGGCCAGCGCCGCGCGGCGCATGGCCAGGAACTCCTCGCGCACGCCGCCCTCGCCCTCCGCCTCGGGCAGTCCGTGGCTGTAGGCGATGGAGAAGTATTCGCTGACCAGCGCGTCGCGCGGATCGCGCACCAGCAATATCTTGCGGGACCGCCGGTAGATCTCGCTCTGCGCGAACACCAGCGGCATCGTCCGGAACCCGCCATAGACCATTCCGGGGACCAGCATGCCCAGAACGGCAGGGTCGTGGCGCCAATCCTGCTCGGCGATGTTGGCGGCGAAGAAGCGCCCGCCCACGTCTACGAACGGCATGCCGTTCAGCCGGCCGAGGTCGTTCAGCATGGAGTTCAGCAGCGAGCTGCCGCATTTGCGTACGCCGAGGACGAAGCGCGGGTCCTGCGACGCACCCTCCACCAGTTCGAAGCCTACGCTGCGTCCGTCCGCAAGCCGGACGTTTATCGATTGCATACTGATCCACTCGCCTGAAACAATTTTGTGAGACTAACATCTAGGGCATGCCGCAGCCGCGCGCATGGCTGTGTTTTCGGCTATAGGCAAGCGGAAGGGAAAAGGGACGCTGCGCAGGCGTGCAGCCGGTGGTTCTGCCGGGCTGCGTTGTTGACGTTTGCGCCGCCTGACCGACCCCGATACGCTGGCCGGCGTCCGGCCACTTCCGGAGCTAAAGTGGACACGCAAAGCCGAATCATGTCCGTGTCGGCGTTCTTCCGGGACACGCGGGTGACCGGGGGGCAGAAGCGCCTTTCGGCTCGGGACAGTGCGGACGCGCTCAGCCAGTTCTTCCAGCGCTACAGCTACGAGGCGTGCAGCGCGGACCAGTTGCTGGCTCTGGCCGACCTTGCCTTGCGGGCGAGCGACGAGCCTGTGGTCCGCGAGGCCCTGACCCGTGCTCTGGCCACCCAGGAGCGCGTCCACCTCGCCTACTACAAGCTCGGCCGGCTGGAACTCGGCCTGGGCCGCATCCAGGCGGCGTGCGACTGCTTTGGCTGGGGCACCGAGGTGGATCCTGGCTTTCCCTACAACTGGATGGGCCGGGCGCGCGCGCTGCTGGCCCTTGGGCGCGTCGCCGAGGCGGCCCCGTTTGCCGAACGCTTCGTGTCGTTCGCGGTCAGGCCGCATGCCGCCGAGGAGGTCGCCGTCCTGGCGGAGATCGCCGACTACCTCTTCGAGAGGGAAGCGCGACTGCGCGCCGGACCGATCTACGCGGCGTTGGGAGCTTGGGCGCCCCCGAGCCAAAAGACGGTCGTTCGCCTTGCCGAATCCCTCATCGCCGCCGGCGACCAGGCGGGCGCGCTGGCGGTGCTCCGCCCGGCGCAGGCCCAGGACAGCCTCGACCTCTGGGGCCGCCGCGCGCTCGCGCAATGCGAGAGCCACGCCGGCAACCATGCTGCCGCGATCGCCCTGGCCGGCAGCGTCGTCGGCGAACGGCCGGAGGATGCGGGTTTTGTCACCAGCTGGCTGGACGTCCTGGTGCGCGCCCAGCGTGCCGGACCGGCCGTGCCGCACCGCTGGCACGAGGCGCTGGCCGATCTGGGCGCGCGGCTGCCGCAGGCGGGGCGCGCCGAGTTGCAGGCACGGGCGGCGCTGGCCGATGCGGATGTGGATGCGGCACTGGCCATCTGCGCCGGGATGGACGTCCTCGCCGAGACCCGGCTGTTCTACATGTGCCTGGAGGTGGCCTACGCTGCCCTCTCCGCCGGCAGGACCGCCGACGCCGCGGACCTCGCCGGCCGCCTGGCCCAGGCGCGGCCCGGCGTTACCGCCCCGCTCGTCCTGCAGGTCGATATCTACCTGCGCGAGCAGCTTTGGGACGATGCCGGCCGCACCCTGCGCCTGGTGTCTGCCAAGGATTCGAGCCTTCCGCACATCCTGCTCAAATGGTTCGAATACCACTGCTTTGTCGGCGACAAGGAAGCAGCCGCCAACGCCCTGGCACGGCTGGAAGCCGGTGGCGCCGTGCCACGCGAGTTCACCCCGCCGATACTGCGCTACATGGCGGAGCAGCACCGCTGGGCAGAGGCCATGAACCGCGGCGCGGCCTGGATTGGCGGCGATTTCCGCTTCGAGCAGGTAGGCTACGTGCTGTTCCGCGCGGCCAGGCACACCGGCCGCCAGGCGGATCTGGTGGCCGCCATCGAGCGCGTGGATGGCTGGCAGGCTCTGCCCGAACTCGTGCGCCTGCACACTTCCCTGGCCTGGGACGGCGCGGGCTCCCTGGCCGAGATGGAACACGTGGCGGGCGACCCGCGCCGCCACACCAGCCCGGCGGCGGCCAGGCGCATGGACGTGCAGCGCGAGCTGATGGCCCGCGCCTGCGCCCCGCCGGGCCGGCGCGCGCTGTTCCTCTGCACCGACGCGGGTTACCTCTGTTCCACCCTCGTGACCCTGCACAGCGCCCTCCTGCACAGCGCGCCAGGCCGCGAAGACTGCTTCGTTGTGGTGGATGACAGCCTGGCGGAAAAGGCAGGCGAGCTGGTGCAGCCGCTCCGCGACCAGGGATTCAGCGTCAGCATCGTGCCGGCAAGCGAGATCGTGGCCGACACCAGCGCGCTCAGCCCGGCCTACGGCATGTTCACCAGCGGACACATGCTTGCCCAGGCTGCCTACTACCGCATCTTCTTCGCCCGCCACCTGCAACGGCTCGGCCTCTACAGCCGTGCCGTCTATATCGACGGCGACATCCTCGTCCGCCGCCCGCTCGACGGGCTTTTCACGGCGGCGATGTCCGGCCAGCCTTTGGCCGCCCGGGTCGAGACGCCGCGCCCCGAGGTGAGCCGCGCCATCAGGTTGCACGGTTTCGAGGCCGACCTCTACTTTAACTCCGGCGTGCTGCTGTTCGATCTTGCCAATGATCGCCTGGAAGCCGCCCTCGAGGCTGCCACGGCCGCCATCTCCGACACACGCGTGAAGCTCCTGCTGCACGATCAGTGCGCGCTGAACCTGGGTTTCCGCAACAGCTTCCTGCGCCTGGGCACGGCGTGGAACACGCCGGTGGGCGAGGCCACGAGACTGGCCGACCTGCCGCCGGATGCCGCCGTCCTGCACTACCTGGACCGGCCGAAGCCGTGGAGTGCGGCCTATGACGGCGAGTGCGGCACGCTTTGGTTCGATGCGTGGGCGCGGACGGCGGAGGTGATCGGGGCGGCGGAGGCGGTGGCGTTGTTTGCGTTGAATAGGGAGTAAGTAAGGAAGGAAGGCCTTCTTTTTTGCAAAAAAGAAGGAAAA
>CAXTJZ010000056.1:12665-17940 GCA_964244695.1 uncultured Acetobacteraceae bacterium | reverse complement strand
ATCTGCGGCCGCATCTGCCCGCAGGACCGGCTGTGCGAGGGCAACTGCGTCATCGAGCGCGGCTTCGAGAGCGTCACGATCGGCGCCGTCGAGCGCTTCATCACCGACCACGCGTTCACCCAGGGCTGGGTGAAGCCGGTGGCCCCCCGCCAGGAGCTCTCGCAAAGCATTGGCGTGGTGGGCGCGGGCCCTGGCGGGCTTGCGGCGGCCGAGGAGCTGCGCCGACGCGGCTACCAGGTGCATGTCTATGACAGGCATGACCGCGTGGGCGGCCTGATGATGTACGGCATCCCCGGCTTCAAGCTGGAGAAAGACATCGTGCTGCGCCGCTGGCAACTGCTGGAGCAGGGCGGCATCGTGTTCCACCTGAACACCGAAGTGGGCCGGGACGTAACGTTCGCGGAGCTGCGCGCGCGTCATGACGCGGTCCTGCTGGCCACCGGCGTATACCAGGCGCGCGACATCGGCGGCCCCGGCTCCGGCCTGCCCGGCATCGTCCCTTCGTTGGATTTCCTGATCGCCTCCAACCGCAAGGGCCTGGGCGACGACGTGCCCGATTTCGACAGCGGCCTGCTGGATGCGGCGGGCAAGCACGTGGTGGTGATCGGCGGTGGTGACACCGCGATGGATTGCGTGCGCACGTCCATCCGCCAGGGTGCCGCGTCCGTAAGCTGCGTATACCGGCGCGACAAGACGAACATGCCCGGCAGCCTGCGCGAGGTGAAGAACGCGGAAGAAGAGGGCGTGCGCTTCGTCTGGCTGAGCGCCCCCGAAGCCTTCCTCGGCGACAACCACGTGAACGCCGTGCGCGCGGTGCACATGCGGCTTGGCCTTCCCGATGCGTCCGGCCGGCAATCGGTGGAGGTGGTGGACGGCAGCCATTTCAACTTGCAGGCCGATCTGGTGATCAAGGCACTGGGGTTCGATGCGGAGCCGTTGCCCACGCTTTGGGGCCAGGAGGCGCTGGAGGTCACGCGCTGGGGCACGTTGAAGGTGAACCACACCTCGTTCCAGACGAGCCTGCCCGGCGTGTTCGCGGCGGGCGACATCGTGCGCGGCGCCAGCCTGGTGGTGTGGGCGATACGCGACGGGCGAGATGCCGCAGCGCGTATACACGCGTATCTGCAGCCGAGCGCGCGGGTGGCGGTGCTGGCGGCGGCGGAGTGAGAGTGCGTGCGATGGTGGCCGCCCTGTTCGCTTCTCTGGTTTCTGACGGATATGCGCAGGTGGTAGCAACACCTGACCCGGCGAGGTTACAAGCAGCTGAGGCTTACTACGTTGCCGCTGATTATGACGGCGACATGAAAGTCTATGTTGACACACTGGTCACGCAATATGCGAAGGCTGTTGCACAACGTGGTGGTAAACCCGACACTGACACTGAGAGACAAGTCGTAGACCTGATCAGGCCCGACTTCCAGACCATTATACAATTCCGCCATCAGCAGATGGTCAGGAGTTTTGCTAAGCATCTCTCCGCCGAGGACTTGATCGAACTTACAAAGTTTGTCCACACGCCGCTCGGATTGAGGTTGACGAAAGTCAAGCCGGACATTGTTCGGGAAGGCTACGTGAGCTCTCTTCCGCTGCTTCAGTCACTACGGATAACGGCTTGGAGAAGCCATTTGGCAGATTTCAATAAGCTCGGCTTGAGCTTTGCTGGAGTGAAGCAGCAGTGACGGCTGTGGACACATTTCTTTCCGACTGGCACGCCAACGTAGCCCGTCTGAAACACACCTACGCCCCCGCCCAGGAACACGATGCCTGCGGCGTCGGCCTCATCGCATCCCTGGACGGCAAACCACGCCGCGCCATCGTGCAAGCCGGCATAGACGCGCTCAGCGCGCTCTGGCACCGCGGCGCCGTGGACGCCGACGGCAAGACCGGTGACGGCGCCGGCATACATATCGAGATCCCGCAGGACTTCTTCGCCGAAGCCATAGAACGCGGCGGCGAACGCGCCCAGGACGGCCAGATCGCGGTGGGCATGGTCTTCCTGCCGAAAACCGATTTTGCCGCCCAGGAACGCTGCCGCCAGATCACGGAGACGGAAATCCTCCGCTTCGGCTACCAGATCTACGGCTGGCGCCAGGTCCCGATAGACGTCAGCGTGATCGGCGAAAAAGCTAACCAGACACGCCCCGAAATCGAACAGATCATGGTGCGCAACACCCCACGCAGCGCGCCGGACGTGTTCGAGCGGGACCTTTACGTAATCCGCCGCCGCATAGAGAAAGCCGCAATCGCCGCCCAGATACCCGAGCTCTACATCTGCTCGCTGTCCTGCCGATCCATAATCTACAAGGGCATGTTCCTCGCCGAACATCTCGCCACCTTCTACCCGGACCTAACCGACCCCCGCTTCATCAGCCGTTTCGCCATCTACCACCAGCGCTATTCCACCAACACGTTCCCCACCTGGAAACTGGCGCAACCCTTCCGCACGCTCGCCCATAACGGCGAGATAAACACCGTCTCCGGCAACACCAACTGGATGAAGAGCCACGAGACGCGCCTCGCCGCGGGCGAACTCGACGCCTATATCGACGACATAAAACCGGTCATCCAGGCCAGCGGTAGCGACACCGCCGTCCTCGACAACGTCTTCGAGCTGCTGATCCACGCCGGCCGCGACGCGCCGATGGCAAAGGCGCTGATGATACCGGCCAGCACCGGCAACGACGCCACCATGAAACAGGAACACGTGGACATGTTCCTGTACTGCAACGCCGTCATGGAACCGTGGGACGGCCCCGCCGCCATGTGCGCCACAGACGGCCGCTGGGCCATCGCCGGCCTCGATCGCAACGGCCTGCGCCCCTTACGCTACTCCGTCACCACAGACGGCATGCTGATCCTCGGCTCGGAAACCGGCATGGTGACGCTGGAAGAAAACCTCATCGTCGAAAAAGGCCGCATCGGCCCAGGCGAGATGGTCGCCGTCGACCTCGAAGACGGCCGGTTCCTGAAGAACGACGCGGTGCTCGACATGCTTGCCGCCCGCCACCCCTACGGCGCCTGGACGGCGCGCGTGAAGAAGATCGACCACATCGTCAAGACCGACGCGCCGGAGCCGGTCTACTACCAGGGCGAAACACTTCGGCGTCGCCAGCTCGCCGTGGGCATGACACTCGAGGAACTGGAAACCATCCTCCACCCGATGGTGGAAGACGGCGTGGAAGCCACCGGCAGCATGGGCGACGACACGCCCATCGCCGTGCTCTCCGAGCAGTATCGCGGCCTGCACCACTACTTCCGCCAGAACTTCGCCCAGGTCACCAACCCGCCGATCGACAGCCTGCGCGAAACCCGCGTGATGAGCCTCAAGACGCGCCTCGGCAACCTGGGCAACGTGCTGGACCAGGACAGCAGCCAGTGCGACCTGCTGCAACTGGAATCGCCCGTGCTCAGCAACGCCGAGTTCGAGGCGATGCTGCGCATGATGGGCACCTCCGCGATCGTCGTGGACTGCACCTTCCCCGTGGAAGACGGCGAGGCCGGCCTGCGCCAAGCCATCCAGCGCGTCCGCCGCCAGGCGGAAGAAGGCGTGCGCGAAGGCTGCACCCATGTCGTGCTGACGGACGAACACCAGAGTGCCGCGCGCGTGCCGATCCCGATGATCCTCGCCACCGGCGCCGTGCACACGCATCTCGTGGCCTGCAGCCTGCGCACCTTCACCAGCCTCAACGTACGCGCCGCCGAGTGCATGGACATACACAACTTCGCCGTGCTCATCGGCGTGGGTGCGACCACGGTGAACGCCTATCTCGCACAGGAAAGCATCGCGGACCGCCACCGCCGCGCGCTGTTCGGCCAGCTCACCCTGAAAGACGCTGTCGGCCGCTTCAAGAAAGCCATCGACAAGGGCCTGCTGAAGACGATGTCCAAGATGGGCATCTCGGTCATTTCCTCCTATCGCGGCGGCTACAATTTCGAGGCGATCGGCCTGTCGCGCGCGCTCGTGGGCGAGTTCTTCCCCGGCATGCAGTCGCGCATCTCCGGCATCGGCCTGTCCGGCATCGCCCGCCGCCTGCTCTCGTTGCATCGCGCCGCCTGGAACGCCGAATTCGTTACACTTCCTGTAGGCGGCCTCTACAAACTGCGCCGCCGCGGCGAGACGCAC
Source organism: uncultured Acetobacteraceae bacterium (assembly GCA_964244695.1). Taxonomy (GTDB): domain Bacteria; phylum Pseudomonadota; class Alphaproteobacteria; order Acetobacterales; family Acetobacteraceae; genus BOG-908. The sequence continues at coordinate 13,817 of CAXTJZ010000056.1, read as the reverse complement.
GCCTTCGACGGCGGCCTGATCCACATGCTGCAGACGGCGGTGGCGACGGACAGCTACCAGATCTACCGCCGCTACGCCGAAGCCGTCCGCCGCATGCCCGCCGTGGCACTGCGGGACCTGCTGGATTTCCGCCGCGAACGCTGCACGCCCATTTCGGTGGACAACGTCGAAAGTATCACCGAAATCCGCAAACGCCTGCTGGCACCAGGCATCTCGCTGGGCGCACTGAGCCCGGAAGCCCACGAGACACTCTCCATCGCCATGAACCGCATCGGCGCCCGCTCGGATTCCGGCGAAGGCGGCGAGGACCCCGCCCGCGCCCAACCCCGCGCGAACGGCGACAACGCTTCCTCCGCAATCAAGCAGATCGCCTCAGGCCGCTTCGGCGTCACCGCCGAATACCTCAACGCCTGCCGCGAAATCGAGATCAAGATGGCGCAAGGCGCCAAGCCAGGCGAAGGCGGCCAGCTCCCCGGCTTCAAGGTCACATCCCTGATCGCCAAACTGCGCCACTCCACCCCAGGCGTCACCCTGATCAGCCCGCCGCCGCATCACGACATCTATTCGATCGAGGATCTTGCCCAGCTCATCTACGACCTCAAGCAGATCAACCCCGACGCCACCGTCTGCGTGAAACTCGTAGCCCGCTCAGGCATCGGCACCATCGCCGCCGGCGTGGCGAAGGCAAAAGCCGACGCCATCCTGATCAGCGGCCATGTCGGCGGCACCGGCGCATCCCCGCAAACCTCGGTGAAATATGCGGGCCTGCCCTGGGAGATGGGCCTGTCCGAAGCCCACCAGGTGCTCATGCTCAACCGCCTGCGCCACCGCGTGAAACTGCGCGCCGACGGCGGCATAAAAACCGGCCGTGACGTGGTGATCGCCGCCATGCTGGGCGCCGAGGAGTTCGGCATAGGCACCGCCTCGCTCGTCGCCATGGGATGCATCATGGTGCGCCAGTGCCATTCCAACACCTGCCCCGTCGGCGTCTGCACGCAGGACGAGGACCTACGCAAGAAGTTCGAAGGCTCACCCGAAAAAGTCATAAACCTCTTCAGCTTCATCGCCGAGGACGTGCGCGGCATCCTCGCCGAACTGGGCTTCCGCAAGCTGGAGGACATAATCGGCCGCAGTGACCTGCTGGCCCAGGTC
>CAXTJZ010000056.1:0-12655 GCA_964244695.1 uncultured Acetobacteraceae bacterium | reverse complement strand
GCCGCGGCTCGGACCTGCTGGACGACCTGGACCTGAACCCCATCCTCGCCCAAGCCGATGCCGGCAACCACGCGAAATTCTGCACCCGAGAAGGCCGCAACGAAGTCCCCGAAACCCTCGACGCGCAAATGATCGCCGACGCCCAAGCCCTGTTCGACCGCGGCGAGAAAATGCAATTGCAATACGGCATACGCAACACGCACCGCGCCATCGGCACCAAACTCTCCTCGCGCATCGTACGCCAGTTCGGCATGACGGGCCTGGCCCCAGGCCACATAACCGCCCGCCTGCGCGGCAGCGCCGGCCAGTCCCTCGGCGCCTTCGGCGTGCAGGGCCTCCGCATCGAAGTCATGGGTGACGCCAACGACTACGTCGGCAAAGGCCTCTCCGGCGCCACCATCATCATCCGCCCTTCGCCCAGTTCCGAACTCCTGAGCCAGAACAACACGATCCTGGGCAACACCTGCCTCTACGGCGCCACCGCCGGCAAACTCTTCGCCGCGGGCCAGGCCGGCGAGCGCTTCGCCGTACGCAACTCCGGCGCGCTGGCCGTCATCGAAGGCTGCGGCAGCAACGCCTGCGAATACATGACAGGCGGCGAAGTCGTCATCCTGGGCGACGTAGGCGACAATTTCGGCGCCGGCTTCACCGGCGGCATGGCGTATGTCTATGACCCGCACGAACGCTTCGCGCTACGCGTGAACCCGGACACACTGACCTGGCGCCGCATCGCCTCCAGCCACTGGGAAAACCGTCTCCGCACTCTGGTCAAAGAACACGCGACAGAGACCCGAAGCCGCTACGCCGCCATGCTGCTGCACGATTGGGACCAGGAGCGCGCGCATTTCTGGTGTGTGGTGCCTAAGGAGTACGAGAAGTATCTGCCGGTGAAACTGGATGATGCCGGCGAGGCGCTGAGAGCCTAAGCAAGGCCTTCTTTTTTGAAGAAAAGAAGCAAAAGACTTTTGACTCCGCTGTCGCCGCCCGGTGCAACAGCGCACCTCGCAAAACCAACGCGCGCGCCGCCGCAAGCGTGAGAGACAAAAGTTTTTTGCTTCTTTTTTTCAAAAAAGAAGGCCTTCCTTGCTTCCTCTAAGCCTCCAAAGGCGCCTGAATCTCAGACTGCGCCGCAGGATCCGCCCCACCCCGCCCAGCCTCACGCGCCCGCAGCAGCGCCAGCCCCGCCGAAGCGTTCGCGTCCAGCCCCGCCCCGCCCGCATCCAGATGCGCGTAGGCCGCGTCCCGCATGCGCCGCTCCCAGAAGCGCTCCACATGCGCCGCCACCTCCATGGCCGCCTCGTCCGCCGGCCGCCGCCGGTAGAAGGCGGCAATCTGGTTGGCCATCGTCACAAGCCTGTCAGCATCCACAGCCTAAACTCCTCACCCACAATTTGGCGCAGCGCGGCACGGATGCCATAAGGCGCGCCAATGCGTATTCTCTACCATCTTCCGCTCTCCCCGTTCGCCCGCAAGGTGCGCCTGGTGCTCTCCGAGCGCCGGCTGCCGTTCGAGTTGAAGGTGGAGCGCGTGTGGGAGCGCCGCCCCGAATTCCTGGCGATGAACGCCGCCGGCACCGTCCCCGTGCTGGTGGAAGACAACGGCCTCGTCATCCCGGACAGCAGCGTCATCTGTGAGTACCTGGAGGAAGCCTACCCGGACACCCCGATGCTCGGCCGCACCCTGGGCGAGGGCGTGGAAATCCGCCGCCTGGTCGCCTGGTTCGACGGCAAGTTCGCCACCGAAGTCACCCGCAACCTGCTTGGCGAAAAACAGATGAAGCGCCTGTTCGGCCGCGGCAATCCGGACGTGAACCTGATACGCGCCGGCTACACAAACCTGCGCGGCCACCTGGAATATATCGGCTGGCTCGCCGAACAGCGCCGCTGGCTGGCCGGCAACGAACTAAGCCTGGCCGATTTCGCCGCCGCCGGGCACCTGTCCGCGCTGGATTTCACCGGTGAGGTGGACTGGTCGATCAGCGCCGCGGCGCGCGACTGGTATTCCCGGGTGAAGTCCCGGCCCAGCTTCCGGCCTCTGCTCGCGGACCGAGTCGCGGGCGTGGATCCGCCTGTGCATTATGCGGATCTGGATTTTTAAGAAGGCAAGAAAGGCCTTCTTTTTCGAGAAAAAGAAGCAAAAAGCTTTTGTCTGCGCTGTCGCGGACCTCTCCTCACGGCGCGACAGCCGAGTCAAAAGTTTTTTGGTTCTTTTTTTCAAAAAAGAACTGCTTGCTTCCTTCCGACCCGCCCCGCCTTTCTTTCTCCATTTTTTGAGGTTATCGGAACCGAATCATGTCGGACACAATCTCCGGCCTCTCCTTCGAGGACGCCCTGGCCGAACTGGAGCGCATCGTGCGCGGCCTGGAAGGCGGGCAACAGAAGCTGGAGGACGCCATAACCTGCTACGAGCGCGGCACCGCCTTGCGCCGCCACTGCGAGGCCAAGCTGGCCGAGGCGGAAGCCCGCGTGCAGGCCATCGTGGAAAGATCCGACGGCTCGCTCGCACTCAAGGCGGTGGAACAGCGCGCATGACCATGGACAGCATGGAAGTGGGCCTGCAAGGCACGCCGGAGCAGGCGCTCATGGAAGCGCTGCGGGACCGCGCGGCCGAGGTGGAAACCTGCCTGGACACCCTGCTGCCTTTGGAAGCCGGGCTGGAAGCCCGCCTGATCGAGGCGATGCGCTACGCGGCCCTGGGCGGCGGCAAGCGCCTGCGCGGCTTCCTCGTCATGGAAGTGGCCAGCCTGTTCAAGGTGGCGCCCGCCTGTGCCGCCCGAGTCGCAGCCTCCGTCGAGATGCTGCACGCGTACTCCCTCATCCACGACGATCTCCCCGCGATGGACGACGACGACCTGCGCCGCGGCAAGCCCAGCACCCACCGCGCCTTCGACGAAGCCACCGCCATCCTCGCCGGAGACGCGCTGCAGGCCCGCGCCTTCGAGGTGCTGGCCGAGGAAGACACCCATTCGGACCCCGCCGCGCGCTGCGAGCTGGTCTGCGCGCTCGGCCTGGCCGCCGGCGCCCGTGGCATGGCCGGCGGCCAGATGATCGACATGCAAGCCGAGGGAAGCACGCTCACCATAGGCGAGGTCAGCCGCCTGCACGCGCTGAAGACCGGCCGGCTGATACAATACGCGGCCGAGGCCGGCGCCATACTCGGCCGCGCGCCCTGGCAGGTGCGCACCCAGATCGCCGCCTACGGGCGCGACATCGGCGCCGCCTTCCAGATCGCCGACGACGTGCTGGACACGGTCGGCACCGCCGAGCAGATCGGCAAGACGGCCGGCAAGGACCAGGCTGCCGGAAAAGCCACAGTAGTATCAATTTTGGGGGTCGAGCGCGCCGAAGCGCAGGCTCGGATGTTATGTGAACAGTCGAAAGCCCATCTTGATCAATTCGGGCCAGAGGCAGATCGGTTGCGCGCGCTCGCCTCCTGGGTCGTGTCGCGCCGGAACTGAGGAGACGTAGCTGAGCGTCTCGAGGGAGTTGGAACGTCAATCATGACCGCTGAACCACGTATCACCCCGCCTTCGTTCAAAACGGGCGGCCGCCCCGCCACGCCCCTGCTGGACCGCGTTGCCACGCCGGCCGACCTGCGCAACCTGTCGGACGAGCAGTTGCACCAGGTCGCCGACGAGCTGCGGGCCGAGACGGTCGACGCGGTCAGCACCACCGGCGGCCATCTCGGCGCCTCGCTCGGCGTGGTGGAACTGACCGTGGCGCTGCACGCGGTGTTCGACGCGCCGACAGACAAGATCATCTGGGACGTCGGCCACCAGGCCTACCCGCACAAGATCCTCACCGGCAGGCGGGACCGCATACGCACCCTGCGCCAGGCAAAAGGCCTGTCCGGATTCACCCGCCGCAGCGAGAGCGAATACGACCCGTTCGGCGCCGCCCACAGTTCCACCTCGATTTCGGCCGGCCTCGGTTTCGCCGTCGCCAACGAGCTGCAGGGCCATCCCGAGCGCCATGTGGTGGCCGTGATCGGCGACGGTGCGATGAGCGCCGGCATGGCCTACGAGGCGATGAACAACGCCGGCGCCCGCAAGAGCCGCCTCATCGTCGTGCTCAACGACAACGAGATGTCGATCGCCGCCCCCGTGGGCGCGATGAGCGCCTATCTCTCCCGGCTGATGAGCTCGCGCAGCTTCCTTAACCTGCGCGACGTGGCCGCCCGCATGGCCAAGCACTTCCCGTTCGGCCTGGAGAAGACAGTCAAGCGCGCCGAGGAGTACGCCCGCGGCCTGCTCACCGGCGGCACGCTGTTCGAGGAGCTGGGCTTCTATTACATCGGCCCGATCGACGGCCATAACATGGACCACCTGCTGCCCGTCCTGCGCAACCTGCGCGACGCGGAGGCGCACGGCCCGATCCTGCTGCACGTCATCACCCAGAAGGGCTACGGCTACGCCCCGGCGGAAGCCACCGCCGACAAGCTGCATGCGGTCGCCAAGTTCAACGTGGTCACCGGTGAGCAGGTGCGCGCCCCCGCCGGCCCGCCCACCTACACCAAGGTGTTCTCGGACGCGCTGATGGCAGAGGCGGACGCCAACCAGGCCGTCGTCGCCATCACCGCCGCCATGCCCTCCGGCACCGGCCTGGAAAAGTTCGCCAAGAAATACCCGGACCGCTTCTTTGACGTCGGCATCGCCGAGCAGCACGCCGTCACCTTCGCCGCCGCCATGGCCGCCGAAGGCATGGTGCCGTTCGCCGCCATCTACTCCACCTTCCTGCAGCGCGCCTACGACCAGGTGGTGCACGATGTGGTCCTGCAGAACCTCCCCGTCCGCTTCGCCATCGACCGCGCCGGCCTGGTCGGCAATGACGGCGCCACCCATGCCGGCAGCTTCGACCTGTCCTATCTCTGCTGCCTGCCCGGCATCGTGGTGATGGCGCCGGCCGACGAGGCCGAGTTGATGCACATGGTGGCCACCTCGGCTTCCATCGGTGACCGCGCCTCCGCCTTCCGCTACCCGCGCGGCGAGGGCACCGGCCTGGCTTTGCCCGCCCGCGGCGAGATCCTGCCCGTCGGCCGCGGCCGTCTGCTGCGCGAGGGCGGACGCGTCGCCATACTCAGCCTCGGCACCCGTCTCGGCGAGGCCCTGCGCGCCGCCGACGAGCTTGCGACGCGCGGTCTGCCAGCAACCGTGGCGGACGCCCGCTTCGCCAAACCAATCGACACCGCCCTGCTTGAACAATTGGCCCGGCATCATGAGGTATTGGTAACGATAGAGGAGGCCGCGGTCGGCGGCTTCTCGGCGCAGGTCGGCCACCATCTGGCCACCAACGGCCTGCTGGACAACGGATTGAGGTACAGGCCCATGGTGCTGCCGGATCGCTTCATCGACCACGCCAGTCCCGCGGCACAGCTCGCCGAAGCCGGGCTGGACGCAAAAGCTATCGTCGCAACCGTGCTGGGTGCCCTGGGACGGGACGTGCGCGAAGCGGTCGGCCTGTGAAAGGGCTGCTCGCCGCGGCGGCGATGAGCCTGGCTGCCGGCCCCGCGCTGGCCCAGGGCTCGACCCCGTCAGCCCCGATCGCCACGCTCGACTCGGCGCTGCTCGTCGCGCTGAAGACCGGCTCGCAGCCTTTCCCGGCGCGCTACGCCGCTCTGGCGCCCGCCGTCGACCAGGCCTTCAACCTGCCGCAGATACTGCAGACCGTCGTCGGCCTGCGCTGGGCCAGCATCCCTGCCGACCAGCAGAAGACGCTGCTTGCAACCTTCCGCGCCTACACGATCAGCAATTACGTGAGCAACTTCAACAGCGGCTCGGGCGACCAGATCAAGCTGCTGCCCGAGACGCGGACCATCGGCGCGGATCGCGTGGTGGAGACCGAGATCGTGCCGACCACGGGCGACTCGACTCGGCTGGACTACGTGATGCGGCAAGGCACCGGCGGCTGGCAGGCGGTGGACGTGCTGGAACAGAGCACGATCAGCCAGGTGGCCGTCCAGCGCTCGGATTTCCGCAGCCTCCTCTCGGCCGGCGGCGCGCAGAAACTGACCGCCAGCCTGCAGGCCAAGATCGACACCATGTCCGGCGGCACCATCAAGCCGTGAGCACGGTGTTGCCTTGCGTGCCAGTCCTGATCACCACTGCGCTGACACTCGCGGGGTTCGTGCAGGCTGCCGCCGGCTGGCGCGCGGTGCGCCGGTTCCGCCGAAACGTTCCGCCCGCCGGTGCCCGTCCGCCGTTGACGGTGCTCAAGCCGCTGCATGGTGACGAGCCGCTCCTGGAACAGGCCCTGGCCAGCTTCTGCGCGCAGGACTACCCACATTTCCAGGTGGTGTTCGGCGTGCAATCGGCCGACGACACCGCGGTAGCTGTGGTGGAGCGCCTGTTCGCGCGCTTCCCGAACCTGGAGATGGAGCTGGTCGTCGACCCGACGCCGCACGGCACCAACCGCAAGATCGCCAACCTCATCAACATGTTCCCCTCCGTCCGGCACAACCTGCTGGTCATCTCGGACAGTGACATGCACGCCCCGCCGGACTACCTGGCCAGTGTGGCGGACGCGCTGGCCGTGCCGGGAACCGGCCTCGTCACCACGCTCTACACGGGCCTGCCGGCAGCGCGCGGTCTCGTGGGCGAGCTCGGCGCCGCCTACATCACCCAGAGCTTCGCGGCCGGCGCGCTGATGGCACGCGGGCTCGGCCGGCAGGACTGCATGGGCGCCACCATGGCGCTCACCCGCGAGACTCTGATGCGTGTCGGCGGCCTCCCGGCGCTGTCGCCTTTCGTGGCCGATGACGCCGTGTTGGGCGCCAAGGTGCGCGCGCTGGGCAAGACCGTGGCCCTGGCGCAGAGCGTGCCCGCAACCACGGTGGGCGAGCGCAGCCTGGCCGCCCTGTTCCGCCACGAGCTGCGCTGGGCGCGCACCATTCGCGCCGTCGAACCGCTCGGCTATTCCGTCTCGGTCATCCAGTTTCCGGCGTTCTGGGCGCTGCTGACCTTCGCTTTGTCCGGCGGCGCCATCTGGGCTGCGTGGCTCTGGCTGGCCGCGGTCTCCTGGCGCGGCGTGCTGGGCCACAGCATAGAACGCGGCATGGGGGGCGCACGCACGCCGCTCTTGCTGCCTGCCCTGCGTGACGTGCTCTCGATGGCGGTGCTGCTGACCGCCTATATGGGCGGCGAGGTCGCCTGGCGCGGGCACACCTTGCGCACCGACCAGGACACGCGTTTCAACACCGGCCGGGTGCTTCTGGCACCACGGCGAGGATAGACCACGATGATGAAGACCCTGTTCCTGCAGCCGCCCTCGTTCGACGGCTTCGACGGCGGCGCCGGCTCGCGCTACCAGGCCAAGCGCGAAATCAAGAGCTTCTGGTACCCCACTTGGCTGGCGCAGCCCGCCGCCCTGGTCCCAGGCAGCCGCCTGATCGACAGCCCGCCGGCGCGCACTTCGCTGGAGACGGTCACCCAGGCCGCGCGCGAGCACGACCTCGTCGTCATGCACACCAGCACGCCCTCCTTCGCCTCGGACGTGAAGGTTGCCGCCGCTCTGAAGACGGCCAAGCCCTCGCTGAAGATCGGCATGGTCGGCGCGAAGGTGGCCGTGCAGCCGCGCGAGAGCATGGAGGCGAGCGCCGGCATCATCGATTTCGTGGCGCGCAACGAGTTCGACTTCACCATCAAGGAAGTGGCCGAGGACCGCCCCTGGGCCGGCATCAACGGCATCACTTGGCGCGATGCAGCCGGCACGCTAGTGCACAACCCCGAGCGCGCGATGCTGGAGGACATGGACAGCCTCCCCTTCGTCACCGACGTCTACAAGCAGAACCTGCGTATCGAAGACTACTTCATCGGCTATCTGCTCCACCCCTACATCAGCTTCTACACCGGCCGCGGCTGCAAATCGCACTGCACCTTCTGCCTGTGGCCGCAGACGGTCGGGGGGCACCGCTACCGCGTGCGCAGCCCGCAGAACGTGGCCGCCGAAATCGCCCAGTGTATGAAGATGTTCCCGCAGGTACGCGAGTATTTCTTCGACGACGACACCTTCACCGACGACCTGCCGCGCGCCGAAGCGATCGCACGCGAACTGGGCAAGCTTGGTGTCACATGGTCCTGCAACGCGAAAGCAAACGTGCCGCGCGCCACGCTGAAAGTCTTGAAAGACAACGGTCTGCGTCTGCTGCTCGTCGGCTACGAAAGCGGCAACCAGCAGATCCTCTACAACATAAAAAAAGGCATGCGCATCGACGTGGCGCGCCAGTTCACCAAAGACTGCCACGAACTGGGCATCAAGATACACGGCACGTTCATCCTGGGCCTTCCCGGCGAAAGCCAGGAGACGATCCAGGAGACGATCCGCTTTGCCACCGACATCAACCCGCACACCATACAGGTCTCGCTGGCTGCACCGTATCCCGGCACGTTCCTTTATAAGCAGGCGCTGGAAAACGGTTGGCTGGACGTAAAGAACGCCGAGCTGATCGACGATCACGGCATACAAATCGCACCGCTCACCTATCCGCATCTGGCGCACACCGAAATTTTTGATAATGTCGAAACGTTTTACAAGAAGTTCTATTTCCGGGCGCCGAAGATTGCCTCCATCGTAGGCGAGATGCTTGGCAGCCGGCAGATGATGGTGCGCCGCTTGCGCGAGGGCGTGGAGTTCTTTCAGTTTCTTAGGGAGCGGCACAAAGAGGCAGCTTAAGCGGGAGTTCTTTGGAAAAAAGAACCAGCAAGCTTACACTCCTTGCCGGATGCAGGCGGATTAACTTACTGGCAGGGAGAGAAAGTTTTCGCTTCATATCCAAAAAAGAAGCCTGGGCTTGCCTTCCCTGATTGTAACCGCTGACGATTTCGGCCTGACTTGCGGGGTAAACGAAGCCGTGTCAGAAGCCGCAATTCACGGTATTCTGACAACTGCCAGTCTGATGGTCTCAGCCCCGCAAGCCGCTGACGCCGTCTCTCGTGCGCATAGCCTGCCGTCGCTTGCAGTAGGGCTGCACCTTGTCGTCATCGAAGGCACGCCGACTCTGCCGCCCGAGCAAGTTCCCGATTTGGTTGACGCAAACGGCCGGTTTCCGTCTCACCAGATGAAATTAGGCGTGGATTATTTCTTTCGTCCACGAATCCGCCGCCAGCTTGCCGCCGAGATACGTGCGCAATTTGATGCTTTCCGCGCTACCGGGCTCGTCCTTGATCACGCAAATGCACACAAACACATGCACTTGCACCCCACAGTGGGACGTCTTCTTATAGGTATTGGCCGAGAGTATGGCTTGAGGGCGTTGCGCGTGCCTGCGGAGATGCCTTACGCTGGCCGCGCTGCGTTCAACCTCGGCGACACGCTTCTGCGTAACTGGACAGGTATCCTGCGCCGCCAGGCATACAAGGCTGGTCTATTGTGCAACGACCATGTCGTGGGTCTTGGCTGGAGCGGCCGAATGACGTTGCCGCGCGTGACGGATGCTCTGGCACAGTTGCGCCCCGGATTGACGGAGATGTATTTCCATCCTGCAACGCACCGGGACGCGGTGCTTGAGGGATTGATGCCGGATTACCTGCACGTTGAAGAGTATGCGGCGTTACTGCAAGCGCGCATACCGCCGGACATTCGCTTGACCACTTTTCGGTCTAGTCTCCGTGAACCATAGTCAAGGCAGTTCGAGCAACTTCCTCTTTAGCTAAATGACCTATGTTCAACTTGCTGCGATGCTGGCCGGAGAACTGCTTCCGGTTCTCACGCCCTAACCAGCCCCTTGCGCGGTATTTACAATCAAGGAACACCGCCCATGTGTCGACCGGACATGGGCAAGGCTCGCCCTATTAGATTAACTAGGGAAGACGGTCGCATGCCAGATAGCGGGGCTGAAGCAGGAAATTTCGGCCGGCGGCTTGGTGTTCTGGTAGTAGGGCTGGGGGGCGCTGTTGCCAGCACGGCGGCAGCTGGGATTGAGATGTTGCGCGCCGGCTCCAACGACCTCGCTGGCCTTCCGCTCGCCAATGTCGGCGTGGCGGGTCTGGCGCCTTATCGCAACCTGCATTTCGCGGGTTGGGACGTGCGCGGCGACGACTTAGCCGCGGCGGTACGTGAACATCGTGTCCTGGACCGTGATCAGACCGACATGGTTGACGAGCGACTGTCGCAGATGAAGCCGTGGCCGGCTGCAGGACGCGGCGATTTCTGCGCGAACATACATGGCACGAACATGATAAGCGGTGACCATCGTGCAGCAATCAACCAAATCAGGTCAGACATACGCCGTTTCGGCGAGGACACCGGGATTACCAACCTTGTCATGGTCAATTTGGCGTCGGTCGAGCGTTGGCCGGACACCTCTCTTGCCGTGTTACAGACACCTGCTGCCTTCGAACAAGGGCTGGATAGGGATGATGTGGCCATCAGCCCCGCTATGCTGTACGCCTACGCCGCGATTATAGAAGGCGTGCCCTACGGTAACTTTACGCCTAGTCTCGCTGCCGACATCCCGGCGCTCACCCAACTGGCGAGCGAACGCTGTGTGCCTATCGCGGGTAAGGACGGCAAGACTGGGCAGACGTTCATCAAGACGGTGCTCGCGCCTGCCTTTCGCGCCCGCTCCCTCTTCGTAGAAGGCTGGTTCTCCACAAATATTCTCGGCAATCGGGATGGGCTGGCGCTGGACAACGCAGATAGCCTGCAATCCAAGCTGAACACCAAAGGTTCGGTTCTGGATGATATACTTGGTTATCACGTGGAAGACCATTTGGTAAACATCCAATACTATAAGCCGCGTGGTGATAACAAGGAAGCGTGGGATAATATCGATCTTGTTGGTTTCCTCGGGCAGAAGATGCAGATGAAGATCAACTTCCTCTGTCGTGACAGCATACTTGCTGCACCTCTGGTGATCGAAATAGCCAGAGTGCTAGACTTGGCAAAGCAACGAGGACGCGGCGGGATACAGGAGCAGCTCGGCATCTTCTTCAAGGCACCAATGACACCTGCGGGCAAGCGTGAAGAGCATGCGTTTGGTGTGCAGGAAAGTAATCTGCTTGAATGGCTAGCGGCCTAATGGACAGTGGCCTTTTGGAGCCAAGCCTGAACTCAGCCAGTCTTGCAGGTATTGCAGTGCTTGGCGGCGTGTTGGGTGATCTGAAGCGCGTACGCGACGCACGAAGCCATGACAGCCTTGCAACGCGCGCCTTTCGTGCAGCATGGCAAGCACTATGCGATGGCACAAATTACGCAAAGGTTGCGGACAGCATTACTGCTGATGCCATAGTGGCCACCTGCCTCGGCGGCATCGATGACAAAGTGCTTCAGATGTCCGGCGTGCACGACACCGTTATGATCCTCCAGCGAGGTTACGACGCCGCCTCCTCCAATCTTCCCGAGGCCACGCGTGCGCGGCTGCGTGGACGGGTGGCACAGTCATCTCGTGGCAACTGGCCCGCTGGTACCAGTTCCGACCTTCCCCCGTTTGTCGGGGCGTTAGCCAATCAGCCGAGAGCGGGTGCTACGTGTCCGGGCAAGCCACGCATAGTCCTCGAACCTGCAGAAAGCCACGCGGATCACTGTTTGATCGTTGCTGTACTCGGCGTGTCTCTTTCGGAGTTTTATGGCGCTGATCCGGCGGTCGTGTTCCTCGCCGGAATCTCTCACCACCTCCATAACGCCGTGTTGCCGGACAGTGGTTTCGCTGGGGAACTCCTGCTTGGCGATCAACTCTTGCCCCTCATGGACGCTCTTTTCGCGCGTGAGATTGCAAGTCTTCCCGTCCATCTTCTGGAACCTGTCCGCAACGCATTAGGGGTGATTGTTGATGCCAGCACGCCAGAAGGCCGTGCTTTTCACGCCGCCGACGTGATAGACCGGGTGCTCCAGATGCATTATTACGAGCGTGCCGCAACCTTCAGAGCGCGTCACGCTCTTAACGACCTAAATCTGGTTCATGAAGGCCCAGTGCAAGCGTTTCATCACAGTGTCCTCGAAGCTTCTGGACTCTGGTGATACTCCGAAGCCCCATCACAGGCGCAGTCCTTTCTTTAGAGGGACACGCGCTGGTCGCAGATGCCGAACGCTGGCCGGTTGTCGATGGCGTGGCGTTCCTACGCGCAGATCGCCGCGCGTTGGCCGATGAAGTGTTGCAGTATCTCGATATCGGGGATTCGACAACTGCGTGCGTTTGCCTGCTTGGAGATCAGGATGAATGGGCAAACACTCCTCCACCTTCCGAGCAGGCCCGCCTCGAGCTGGTTCGGCGACGCGATGAACTGACATTCCGCGAAGCCATGTCGCTACTGGCCTTCGGTCCAGTTGCAACCTATTTCACGCATCGCTGGTCAGATCCAACGTTCCTAAGCGGCCTGGCACTCGCACAGGCTTTCTGCGGCCATGTACACGGTGTGCACGATGACACTATTCTGGAAGTCGCCTGCGGTGCTGGCCATTACCTGCACGCGTTTGGCCCGCGGGCCATAGGTGGAGACTTGGTATTTGCCAAATTGTGGTTGGCGCGACACTTCATCGCGCCGGCTTCTAAACTTGTATGCTTCGACGCCGCGCAAACCTGGCCTTTTGCCGACAAGACGGCACACACGGTATTCTGCCATGACGCATTCTATTTTTTACCTCAAAAGCCATTTGTGGCGTCAGAAATGCAGCGCGTCGGCGGTCGTGCATTAGTCGGACACATGCACAATTCCCTGGTGGAC
>CAXTJZ010000055.1:0-18135 GCA_964244695.1 uncultured Acetobacteraceae bacterium | reverse complement strand
GCCCGAGACCTACCGCACGAAACTTCTGGTGATAGGCGCAGGCCCAGCCGGCTACACGGCCGCCATCTACGCCGCGCGTGGCAGCCTGGAGCCGATCCTGGTGGCCGGGCTGCAGCCGGGTGGCCAGCTGATGATCACCACGGACGTGGAGAACTACCCCGGCTTTTCCAGCGCCATACAAGGCCCATGGCTGATGGAGCAGATGGCCGCGCAAGCCGAGCATGTGGGCACACGCATCATGAACGACCTGGTGATGGAGGTGGATTTCAGCCGCCGGCCGTTCCGCTGCGTGGGCGACTCGGGCGACATCTACATCGCCGACACCGTCATCATCGCCACGGGCGCGCAGGCGCGCTGGCTGGGGCTGCCGTCCGAGAAGGCCTACCAGGGCGCCGGCGTCTCGGCCTGCGCCACGTGCGACGGGTTCTTCTACCGCGGCAAGCGGGTGGCCGTGATAGGCGGCGGCAACAGCGCGGTGGAAGAGGCGCTGTACCTGACCCACCACGCGGACCGGGTGACGCTGATACACCGGCGGGATTCGCTGCGGGCGGAGAAGATACTGCAGCGCCGGCTGTTCGAGCACCCGAAGGTGGACGTGATCTGGAACCATGTCGTCGAGGAGATCGTGGGCGGTGGGACGCCCGCCGTGGTGACTGGAATACGGCTGAGCCACCGCGAGTCGGGCGAGGAACGTACGCTGGATCTGGACGGTGTGTTCGTGGCGATCGGGCACACGCCGAATACCGGTGTATTCCGTAATCATGTCGAGCTGGACGGGGAAGGTTACGTGCGCACCGTGGCAGGCAGCACACGCACCAACATCGAGGGCGTGTTCGCTGCGGGCGACGTGCAGGACAAAATCTTCCGCCAGGCGGTGACGGCTGCCGGAACTGGTTGCATGGCGGCGCTGGAAGCGGAAAAGTGGTTAACTGAGGTGGCCCCGAGTCCCGTGTTGGAACACGCCTGATGCGGCAGCGTCGCTGACCGAGCACCGCGGCGGGGCCGCCTGAAGGGGACTGAGCCATGGATTGGGACAAGCTGCGTGTCTTCCACGCCGTCGCGGAAGCCGGCAGCTTCACCCACGCTGGCGACACGCTGAACCTGAGCCAGTCCGCCGTCAGCCGGCAGATCTCCGCGCTGGAAGAGGCGCTGCAGGTGCCGCTGTTTCATCGCCACGCGCGCGGCCTGATTTTGACGGAGCAGGGCGAGAGCCTGAACCAGACGGTGCGCGAGGTGTTCGCCAAGCTGGCGATGACCGAGGCGCTGCTGACGGAGAGCCGCGACAAGCCGGCCGGCAAGCTGAAGATCACCACCACGGTCGGCTTCGGCAGCAACTGGCTGGCGCCGCGGCTGGTGCAGTTCTTGGAACAGCACCCGGACGTGACGGTGAGCTTGCTGCTGGACGATGGCGACCTGGACCTGGCGATGCGCGAGGCGGACGTGGCTATACGCATGCACCCGCCCAAGCAGCCGGACCTGATACAGCGGCACCTGTTCGAGATCGAGTGGCACATCTGCGCCTCGCCCGAGTACCTCGCGCGCGCCGGCACGCCTGCCACGCTGGAGGACCTGGACCGCCATAAGCTCGTGCTGTTCGGCGACTACCACCCGCCGGTGCCGGACATGAACTGGCTCGCCTCTGCCGGCCGGCGCCCCGGCCAGCCACGCCGGCCGGTGCTGGAGGTGAATAACATGTCCAGCATGGCGCAGATCATACGCGCGGGGCTGGGCATCGGCGCGCTGCCCGGCTGGATGGCGGCCGAGACGGACGGGCTGACGCGCGTGCTGGCAGACGTGCCGCGGCCGAAGGTGGATTGCTTCTTCGTCTATCCCGAGGAGTTGCGGCATTCCAAGCGTGTTGCGGTGTTCCGGGATTTCTTGTTGTCGCGGCTGCAGCAGCGAGGGCATTGAAGGAAGGCAAGCAAGGCCTTCTTTTTCGAGAAAAAGAAGCAAAAAGCTTTTGTCCGCGCTGTCGCGGCGTGTTGGAGCGTACGCTTCCACGAAGCGCACTCAACGGAGACAAAAATATCCCGCCTCCGCAATTACTCGAAAAACGCAAGGCAAGCGGTTCTTTTTCAAAAAAACCGAAAACTTCTGACTCCGCTGTCGCGGCTTTGCGAAAAGCTCCGCGACAGCGCTGGTAAAAGCTTTTTGCTTCTTTTTCTCGAAAAAGAAGGCCTTCCTTGCTTTCTTCGATGGCAGGCTCACTAGCCAAATTCCGGTTCTCTACGAGACCGGGTAAGTAAGGCCTCGCTCCCCCCTACTTCGGCCCGTTCGTCAGCGCCTTTGACAACGCCGCCAGATACCGCTGCTCACGCAACGCATCGGCACGCGCCTCGTCCGATCCGGCCACGACGAATACCGTATGCGGGTTGGTCGCGCGCAGCTCGGCGACGGGTGCGCCTATCATGTCGTCGCTCAAAGCCTGTGCGCCGAGTGCTGCGAACTTCCAGCCGTTGCCGTCCGGTTGCGCGAGCAGGGTCGCGCTGTCGCTGAGCTCCTGCTTGGCGTGCGTGACAAGCGAGACCGGCACGGCCGGTTCCGGCGCCGCGTCGCCCTGCTTCATCAGCCCGATCTTGGCCGCCAGCTGGTTGGCGGCTTCTATGCGCGGCACCCGGTATAATTCAAACGCGGCCACCGAACGGTCGAAATCGGCACGCCTTTGCCGCATGTCGGCCGACGGCGCGTAGAGATCTTCGGTCGCGCGCAGGATGTAATCCACATGCACACGCCAGCTTCCTGTTGGCAGGTCCTTGCTTCCGAGCTTCTTCAGTGCCTCGAAGCTCGGCTTCACGCCGCTGATCTGCAGGTAGGTCGGATCGGACTGCGCCAGGTAGGCGGCGATGTCGGCGTCGGTCGGTTTTTTTGCCGCCGGTCCGCAGCCGGAGAGGGCTGCGAGGGTGAGCAGTGTGGCGGTGACGCGCAGGGACATCGAAGACCTCGTTACAGAAGCGAAGAAAGGAAGGCCTTCTTTTTTGAAAAAAAGAAGCAAAAAACTTCTGACTCCCGCACCTGCAACAGTCGCGTTGTTCAGGAAAGGCTGAAGCGGCGGAACAGCGTGTAGCAAAAGTTTTTTGCTTCTTTCTTTCAAAAAAGAAGGCCTTCCTTGCCTTACTCACGCCGGGCCGCAATCTCCCGATAGAACGCCTGCTTGCGCTCTTCCTCCTCCGGCGTGCGAAACCGCCTGACTAGGTGATGGATGTGCGGACCCCCGCGCGCCAGCCCCAAGGCGGCCGTGTCCAACGGCAGGCTCCTATGCCCCGTGCCCTGCACCGTCTCGTGCACGGCGCCGCCGTAGCGCACGCGGTGGTCCGGCGTGTGGCGCAGCAGGCGCACCTGGCGGTCCGGATAGGCGATCATGCTGCCGGACTTGTCGGCGCCCGGAAAGTTGTAGCGGGGCAGGGCGAAGGCATCCACGCTGGAGTCTTCCTCGGCCCGGGCCAGCAGCGCCAGCAAGGCGGTGTGGTCTTCGGCGACCAGCTCCTCGTCGGCGTCCAGCATGAGCACCCATTCTATCCAGTCGGGCACCATCGCCAGCGCCGCGTTACGCATGGCGGCGAAATCGTCGTCGAACAGCGTGTGGTCGCGCTGCGCCTGGGCGTGGGGCACGCCGCAATCGGCCAGGAAGGCCTGGGCTATGGCTGGAGTGGCGTCTTGCGAGCCGGTGTCCAGTACGGCGTAGAAGCTGGCGACCGGCTGCGTGCTGGCCAGCATGTTGCGCACGCAGACCGCCTCGTCACGCACGATGCAAGCGATGGCCAGCGCGGGATAGGCGCCCCGGACAGGCGGGGCCGGCCTGGCCGGGGACTGCGTATAAGTTACGGGCAGCATCCAGCCACCGACCTGGAGCAGGGTCAGGCCGTGCCAGGCTACCGACGGCTCGCAATGGTGGCGGGCGCGTATCCCGGCTTCCAGGGCGGCGGGGTCGAGGCCGTTCTGCGCCGGGCCCAGCACGATCAGCGTGTGCTGGGCAAAGTTGCCGCGCATTGCGTCGACCCAATGCGGCCCGGCGGAGTGGTCCAGCAGGTAGAGCGCGTCGATCGGGCGGCCAAGACCGGTGAGCAGGGCGGCCACGTCCTTCGGATCGGCGCCCAGCCGGAACACGGTGGTGCCATCCGGCAAGGTGGCGATAGCCGGGAAGACGGGGGGAAAACCTTCGGCCACATGCAGGATGGCGGCTTCCGGCTGGCCGAACGGAGCAAGGTCCTGCAGCGCCAGGCCTCTCGGCTCGCCTACCGCAATGGCAAAACGAGCCCGTTCCTCGCCTTCAAAGAAGCGGCGCATGCCCGCGGCCAAAGCGGGATCGGCGTCTTGCGTGGCTTCAGGCGGCGGGGCAGCGCGCGCCAGCAAGGCAAGCGCCAGAGAGGCGGCGACATGCTCGCCGGAGTCCAGCACGCGGCCGGTGGTGCGTGCGAAGACGGTGCCGAACTCGTTGGAGACGAAGATCGCCCGCCGGCCGCGGTCCAGCGTCTCATAATAAGCCTTGAAGGCGGCGACGGTGTTGGCAGCTTCGGGGTCCCGCCCGAGCAGGCAACGATAGAGCGCGATCACCTCCTCGTCGGTCATCATGCGGGCAGCATGCCAGCGTCTGCCGTTGCCTGCAGTGGCGGAGAAGCGGGCAACGCCCGGGCTGCCTGGCCTATCGCGGCCGGGGTAAGCGCCGGCAGGGGCGCGAGACGGGCCAGGATGGCCACCTGGCCGAGCCGGGCGATCGCATCGGCGTTTGCGGCGTTGTCCGGCCCCACCATCGCCACACCCCAGACCATGAGGCCGCGGGTGCGCAATGCCTCCAGCGAAAGCAAGGTGTGGTTGATTGTGCCGAGCGCCGTCCTGGCCACGAGCAGGACGGGAAGGCCGAGCTTTACCATCAGATCAGCCATCAGCGCGCCGCCGCCCAGCGGCACCAGCACGCCGCCCGCGCCTTCGACGACGATCGGCGCCCGGCCGTCAGGCAGGCTGAAATCGGCAAGCGCCACGGCGGCGCCTTCGGCGGACGCGGCGGCCTCGGGGGAGAGCGGCGCCTGGAAGACGTGGCGGGGCTTGTGTATGCGGCTGTCCGGCGCGCCGGACAGGTGGGCAACCGTCAGGCTGTCGGCCGTATCGGTGGCCAGCCCGGTCTGCACAGGCTTCCAGTAATCGGCGCCCCAGCGGCGTACCAGACAGGCGGACACCACCGTCTTGCCTATGCCGGTATCCGTACCGGTGACGAACACCCCCGCGCGCATGCGGTCAGGCCGCCCGCGCCAGCGCCGGCCAGGCACCGGCCAGCGCGCCGACAAGCCGGTCGATATCGGCATCCGTGTGCGCCGCCGACAGGGCAAGGCGCAGCCGGCTGGTACCAGAGGGCACGGTTGGCGGCCGTATGGCAACGGCCAGCACGCCGGCGCCGCGCAGCCGCTCGGACAGCGCCATCGTCATTGCCTCCGCGCCCACGATGGCCGGCACGATCTGCGTGGTGGACGGGCCATGGTCGATGCCCAGTGCCGCCAGCGCACCGCGCACACGGGCGGCATGGCGGGCGAGGCGGGTGCGCCCGGCATCCAGGCCGGGCACCAGCTCCAGCGCGGCATCCATGGCACCCAGCACGGCGGGCGGCAGCGCGGTGGTGTGTATGAAACCGGACGCGCGGTTCACCAGCCAGTCGCAAAGCGGCCGGCTGGCCGCGACATAGGCGCCGAAGCCGCCGAGCGCCTTGCTGAACGTGCCCATCGCCAGGTCCACGCCGCCAGGCGCGGTGCCGGCCAGGCCCATGCCGCGCGGCCCCAGCACACCCGTGGCGTGCGCCTCGTCCAGATAGAAGAACGCGCCGTACCGGTCCGCGAGGGCGCGCAGCGCGGCCAGATCGGCGGTGTCGCCGTCCATGGAGAACACGCTCTCCGTCACGATGAAGCGGCGCGCGTGGGCGCCCTCGTGCGCCGCCAGCAGGTCCGCCAGATGCGTCATGTCGTTGTGCCGGAAGACGATCTGGCTGCGGCCGGCGGCGCGGCAGCCATGGTGCAGGCTGGCGTGGTTCAGCGCGTCGCAGAACACGAGCGGCGGCGGTCCTGGCATACGCAATAGGGCTGCCAGAACAGAGGCGTTGGCCTGCCAGCCGGAGGCGAACAGCAGCGCACCTTCCGTGCCCTTCAGCGCCGCCAGCCGCGCCTCGACCTGCTCGTGCAGGCCGAGCGTGCCGGTGACCAGGCGGGAGGCGCCGGCGCCGGCGCCGTGCAAAGCGGCCCATTCGCCGGCCCGCGCTTTCAGAAGCGGATGCTGCGACAGCCCCAGATAGTCGTTGCTCGAGACGTTGAGCAGGCCCGGCGGCAGCGTTCGCATGGCCCGCTTCAGGCCGCGCGCCGCCAGCCCATCGAGGGCTTCGGTAAAATCTACGTCGAAGCGGGACATGTCCGTCTGGTCGATCAGGCAAGGATGGCTGTCAAGCCGGTCTATGCGCCCAGAACAGGCGGGGCCGTAAACCAGTTAGCAAGGTCGGAACCGTAAAATGCGTGGCGGGCAAAATTCCGCTCCTTCTTCTCATCTGCTGGAGACACGCAAATGGCGGCGATACCGAATCTGGAAATCTATCAGGGCACGGGTCCGAACGTGGTGTGGAACACTGCGGGCAACTGGTCGAGCGGCTACGTCCCTGGAGCGGCCACCACCGCGCTGTTCACGCACAGCGCCGTGCTGACGGGTCCGATCGAAGTGGGCACGCTCATGCTGATCGGCAGCGAGACGATGTCGATCAACGGCGCGATCAAGACCGACTCCCCGAACATCTGCGAAAGCTTCATGGTGTGCCAGGACTCAAACGTCACCTTCAACGCCGGCTCCAGCCTGAACGACGCCGGCGGGTTCGAGGTTGGCGTGCGCGGCGTGGGCAGCGTGACGGTCGCTGCCGCGTCGGGCGGCCTGGCGGCGCCCACTTTGCAGGTAGGCGGGGTCAAGATCGGCCAGTTCGGTGCCGGCGTGGGCACGCTCACCTTGGCGGGCGGCAGCGTCAACTCCGTAGGGCCCGTTCTGTTGGGCATCGACGGAAATGGCACGCTGAACATGAGCGGCACGTCCACCCTCACCACGATCGGCTTCGGGGTTGGTACCGATTCGACCGGCGTGGGCGAATTAAGTATGAGCGGCAACGCGAGCCTGACCAGCTCCGGGTGGATGTTTATCGGCACCGCCGTCCAAGGCGGCATCGGCGGCACGGCTGCAGTCACGCTCGCCGGTAATTCCAGCCTGGCGTGCAAAGGCAGTGTGTCGGTGGGTGAAGGCAGCTCGGTCACGCTGGCAGGTGGCACGCTCAGTGCCGGCGTCGCCGGCAACGGGCTCACCATCATGCAGGGCGCCACGATCTCCGGCAACGGGACCATCGTCAGCGCCAGCCACGGGGTAACGGATAACGGGGTGCTGGAATCGTCTGGCGGGACGCTGGTGGTCACCGGCAACCTCACCGGCCTAGGCGCGGTGGAGATCGGCACCGGCAGCACGCTCGATCTTGTGGCAAGCAAGATCTGGGCGCCGACGCTGTCCTTCATGGGTTCCACAGGCACGCTGGAGCTGGCGCCAGAGATCAGCGGCACGTTCCACATCGCGGGCTTCCAGGCGGGCGACCAGTTGCTCGTGTCCGGCATCGACCACGCGAGCTGGAACTCCAGCCTGGACATCCTGAGCCTGAGCGAGCACGGCCAAGTGCTGGACAAGCTGAACATGACGGGCATTGCCGCCGGTTCTACGTTCAGCGTGACGCCCGGTATTGGCGGAAGCGTTATCGCTCTGGTGCCGTCCACGCACCATTAAAAAGCAAGCAAGCGTTCCTTTTTTACAAAGAAGAACCAAAAAACTTTTGCTCCCTTCGCTGCCGCGACCTGCCGAGTTTTTCTGCATGGTGTGAAGCGCCCGAAACAGCGTAGGGGCAAAAGTTTTTTGCTTCTTTTTCTCAAAAAAGAAGGCCTTTCGTTCTCTCTACTCAAGCGGCCGCGATTGCCGCGTTGAACGCCCGGATCACAGCATCAGGCGCCTCCGCACGCCACACCGCCCCGCAGGCGGCCACGAAATTCGCGCCCGCCTGCACCAGTTTCGTGCAATTCTCCGGGGTGATCCCACCCACCGCCACAACGGGCAACTCCATTAGCTCCGCCCACCAGGAGACCAGCTCCAGCTCAGGCGCCGACTCGGCAGTTTTCGTGGTGCTCGGGAAGAACGCACCGAACGACACGTAGTCGGCCGCTGCCTCGCCGGCGCGCAGCGCCATGTCGCGGCTGTCGTAGCAGGAAACGCCAAGCTGCAACTTCGGGCCAAGCACCCGGCGCGCTTCCGCGGGCGGTATGTCGGCAGCGCCCACATGCGCACCGTCGCAGCCGGTCTGCACAGCCAGGTCCGGCCGGTTATTCAGTATCAATGCCACGCCGCGCGCGTGGGCTACCGGGCGCACAGCGTCCACGGCGCGGCGTATCGCGTCGTCATCCGCATCGGTCAGGCGTAGCTGCAACGCGGCCACGTCGCCTGCATCCAGAGCGGACGCTAGCGTTGTCGGGAAGTCATCCGGCAACGCGGGCGGTGTCAGAAGGTAGAGTCGGCAGTCATGGGGCATGGAAGAAAGGCCTTCTTTTTTGAAAAAAAGAAGCAAAAAACTTTTGCTCCCTGTCGGCGACCTATCCAGCTAGCACCCGACAGGGAGCAAAAGTTTTTTGGTCCTTTTTTTCAAAAAAGGACTGCTTGCTTCCTTACTGCGGCTGCGGCGTGGACGCCGGCTTGCGGTAAATCTCGATGATTTTGGCCAGCAACTCCAGCGCTTCCGCCCGCGGGCGCTGGAACGTGTTGCGGCCGATGATCGCGCCGTTCGCGCCGCCGTCGCGTATGCCTTGTATGGTGGCCAGCAGCGACGCCGAATCCTTTATGTTTTCGCCACCGGAGAACACGACGATGCGGCGGCCGGCGAAGCAGGTCTGCACCACGTGGCGTATGCGCTCTGCCATCGTCGCGCGCGGGATGTTCTGCTCCTCATACACCTTCTTGGCGGCAGGCAGGCTGAGGTGCTCGGTGGGCGGCTTCACCTTTATGATGTGAGCGCCCATCAGCGCCGCCATGTGCGCAGCATACGCGCAGATGTCGAAAGCGGTCTCGCCTTCCTTGTCCAGCATCGGGCCGCGCGGGTAGCTCCACACCACCACGGCCAGGCCGGCCGCCTTGGCCTCTTCGGCGATGTCGCGCAGCTCGTCCATCTGCTTGAAGCAGTACTCGCTCCCCGGATAGATGGTGAAGCCAATGGCCGAACAGCCCAGGCGCAGCGCGTCGGCGACCGACCCTGTCACTGCCTGGTCCTTCTCGGTAGCCAGCGAGTTGCTGGAGTTCATCTTCAGGATCAGCGGGATCTGGCCGGCGAAGCTGCTTGCACCGCATTCGAGCATGCCCAGTGGGGCTGCGAAGGCGGACAGCCCGGCATCAATGGCGAGCTGGAAGTGATAGTGCGGGTCATAGGCCGGCGGGTTGGCGGCGAAGCTGCGGGCAGGCCCGTGCTCGAAGCCCTGGTCGACAGGCAGGATGACGAGCTTGCCGGTGCCGCGTAGCTTGCCCTCCATCAGCATGCGCACGAGGTTGGCCTTCGTTCCGGGATTGTCGCTCTCGTAGTTTTTCAGGATTCTACGGACTTCTGGTGTCACGTTCATTGTTGGGTCTCCGGCCGGGGCTGACGCCCCAGCAATGACGCTAGGGGGCGGGTAGCGGCTTAACCGATGCCAGGGCGCGTGTCACCCGCAGGGCGGCGTCAGAACAAGCTGTTTCCCTATGCAAAGCCGGTGGTTTTGCCGTCTCGCGATGGCGCTACATGCAAGCGTCACCCTGCAACCAGCCAAGCCTTCAGGCCGCGCCGAGCCCGCTTGTCCGCCATGTCCAGGGAGGGTGGCGGGTCCACCAGAAGCGTAGCGCCCAATCCCGAGGCGCGGCGGGCGATATCGTCCCAAATGAGAGGGGCAGCGCGCAGCACCAGCAGCTTCTGCCCGCCGCGCAGCGCTTCCAGCGCGCGTCCGGCCGCGCCACCGCAATCCAGCACGTCGCACAAATCCGCACCGGGCGCCAACGCGGCGGCGGCCACCAAAGCCTGCCACCAGGCCACGCCCGCATAGGCGCCGGCGCCCTCGCCGGAGAGCAGCGTGATACGCCGCCCGGCCGCCACCTCCAGCGCGGCCTGCGCCATCTCCAGCCCGTGCACCATGACCGCCGGCGGCAGCTTCATGCTTGACGTTCAAGCCGGTGCAGGCTTTCTCTTCAACCCTGAATGAGGATGCTCCGTCAGCATCCGGGGGTGCGCATGGCCGATTCCGGTATGGACGAGACAGCCAGGCTGGAAGCGGCCCTGGCGCGTATCGCCCGTGCGGGCCGGCCGGAGGGGGGTGCGGCGCCAGGAAGCGAGGCACTTGCCGCCCGGCTCGATGCGCTGATCGCAGAACTTCGCAGCGTGCTTGGGCGGGATGCCGGAGATTAGCCAAGCAAGAAAGCAAGCAGTCCTTTTTTGAGAAGAGGACCAAAAAACTTTTGACTCCGCTGTCGCGGATTTATCCAGTCAATCGCCGACAGGGAGCAGAGGTTTTTTGCTTCTTTTTTTCAAAAAAGAAGGCCTTTCTTCCTTCCAAACGTCGAAAGAACCAAAGCCGTGGCCCAACTAACCATCAAGATCAACGGCTACGCCTACACCGTCGGCTGCGACGACGGGCAGGAGCGCCACCTGCTCCAGATGGCCGCGGATGTGGAGACCCGCATCGACAGCATAAAGGCGCTCGGCGGCCAAAGCGGCGAGAGCCGGCTGCTTGTTTTGGCCGCGCTGCTGATGGCGGACGAACTGCACGACCAGAAGACGCTGCTGACGAACCTGCAATCCGAGCTCTCGCGCCAGCCGAACGCTGAGGCGGAATCACGTCGCCGGCTCGCCCGCCTGGCAGACAAGGCCGAGGAGATTGCACACGGCCTCGAGCAGACCTAGATAGGTCGGGCGGAGCTGCTGGGTGCGTCAGGCAATTCATCCCCGGGGCCGATAAGCACTCCCTCGGGGGCTGGCGCTGTCGCGGTCTTGGCCGTGGTATCTGGTTCCCACCTGCACAAGCAGGCTCTGGGGGGTGAGAACGTCAACGGCTTTGGCGGCTCCGTACTTAACCTATCCAAGAAAGCAAGAAGTCCTTCTTTGAAAAGAAAACGACCAAACTTTCGTTCCGCTACCGCCGATTTATCCGACGAGTCCGCGACAGCGGAGTAAAAGTTTTTTGCTTCTTTTTTCAAAAAAGAAGGCCTTCCTTCCTTAACTCACCTCAGCCTCCATAGCCGAAACGAGCGCATTCTTAGCCGCCTCCCCGAGCGTCGGATGAATGTGCACTGCGTTCAGCATCGTCTGCGCCGTCGCGCCGGACACCATCAGTTCGGTGAAGAGCTGCACCGCTTCCCCGCCGTCCACGCTCAGCATCGTCGCACCCAATATCTCACCGCTGGACGCGTCCAGGATCACTTTTGCGAAGCCGGCCGTCTTGCCAAGCTCGCGCGCCTTGCCGCTGTCCGTCATCTGGCGGCAGCCGACTTTAATCTTCCGGCCGGACTTGCGGGCTTCCTGCTCGTTCATCCCCACGCGGCCGAGCTCCGGCTCGGTGAACATGGCGTAGGGGATCACTTTCGGGCGGCGGACCGACCCGTCGCCCAGGAAAGCCGATTCCAGCACGCGAAAATCCGCGTAGGCGGTGTGGGTAAAGGCGGGGCCGCCGCGTATGTCGCCGATGGCGTAGATGCCGGCGATCTGGGTGGACAGCGCAGCGTCCACTTCGAGGTATCCGCCCTTCCCAGGTTCCAGCCCGATCGTCTCCAGCCCCAGCGAGTCCGTGTTCGGCTGGCGCCCGGTGGCGAGGAAGAGGTGACTGCCTTCGAGAACGCGGTCGGCAAGCCGGAGTGTTACGCCGGATCCGGTGTGTTCGACCGCTTGCGCGTCGGCGTCGGTGATCACCGCCACGCCATCCGCCTCCAGCGCGTCCCGCATGGCGCCGGACACGTCCGGGTCCTCGCGCTCCACCAGCCGAGGGCTTTTCTGCACAATGGTAACGGCCGAGCCCAGCCGTTGGAACGCCTGGGCCATCTCCATGGCGACGTAGTTGCCGCCGAGCAGGATCAGGCGGGCAGGCAGCGCGTTCAGATCGACCCAGTTATCCGCGGTGATGCAGCGCGACGGGTCCAGCCCGTCAAGTTCCGGGATGGCCGACCGCGTTCCGGTGTCCAGCACCACGCGCTCGGCCAGGAACGCCCTGCCGCCGGCACGCACGCGAAAGCGGCCGCCCTCCTTGCCGTCCAGCCTGGCGTGCGCCGCCAAGACTTGCGGCTGGTTCTCGCCGCCGAAGCCGCCGTCCAGCGCGGTCTTCGACTCCGCGACGATGCGGCGCACGCGTGTCATCACCGCCGGGAAATCAACATCCACGCCGGCGATCCTGACACCCAAATCGGCGGCCTTGCGGGCATCAGCCGCCAGCCGGGCAGACGCGATCAGCGCCTTGCTGGGCGTGCAGCCGAAATTGACGCAGGAGCCGCCCAGGTGAGAGCGTTCGAACAGCATCATGCCGCGCCCGGCGCCGAACAGCGCGCGGGCAAGCGGCACGCCTGCCTGGCCGCCACCGATGATCGCCGTCTCCACGAAATCCGCCATACGTCACGCTGTCTCCCGGGTCAGGATGCTGCAACCGCGCGGACTCGGCGGGGTTCCGCCGCCTGTGCGCGGCATCATGCGGCGTCTTCGGCAATCCCCTGTTCCGGGTTCGAGGACTGCAGCTGCCAGGGGACGGAGACGACGGACACTTGCGGGCCGCCGTGGCGCAGCAGCCGCGCCCGAAGGCTGCGTTCCCTGTGGGTGTGCATCAGGTACCCCCACCAGCGGCCTTCGATCAGCTCCGGCAGCACGATCATTACCGGCCGGCCCGGGAAGCGCGCGCCAGCCTCGCGCACCGCCTCCAATAGCGGGCCGGCGATGCTGCGATAGGGCGACGGCGCCAGCTTCAGCTCCGGCACGGCAAGGCCTGCCCTCTGCAACGGATGCTGCACGCAATCCTGCCACTCGCGCTGCAGTTTCTGCGCGTCGTCGTCCGCGTCAGGCCCTTCCAGCTTGGTCACGTGCAGGGCGGTCACGCAGGGCGACAGGCGCAGCGCGTGTTCGACCGCCTTGCGCGACAGCTTGTCCCAGCGTGCGATAGGCACCAGGGCCAGCGGAGGCTCCTGCGGCGCCACGCCAATCTGCCTGCGGTCTCCCTGCAGCATCTGCCTGTCGATGGCACCATAATAGCGGTGCACTGCCAGCAGCCCGCCCACGGCGAGCGGGATGATGATCATCGTGAGCCAGGCGCCTTCAACGAATTTGGCCAACAGGATGATGGCGAGTGCGACGGCCGTGGCGCCGGCGCCTGCACCGTTGATCAGCAGCCGTGCCCGCAGGACGGCGTGGCCGTGCGCTGTGCGCGCCATCGCGCGCCGCCAGTGCGCGGCCATGCCGGCCTGCGACAAGGTGAACGACAAGAAGGCGCCCACAGCAAACAGCGGGATTAGCCGGTCCGTGATGCCGCCGAACGCCAGCAACAGTCCGCCCGATCCAAAGGCGAGGAACAGGATGCCGACAGTATAGACCAGGCGCCGCCCGGCCACCGCGAACGGCCGCGGCAGAAACCCATCGGTGGCGACCAGGTGGCAGAGGCGCGGAAAATCGACGAAACTGGTGTTTGCCGACAGGCACAGCACAAGCAGCACGCTGCCGATCGTCACGTCATACAGCCAGCCGCGCCCGTGCACGGCGGCCACCAGTTGCGACAGCACGCTCTGGTAGCCGTCACGCGTCTGGTCCATCGCCATCACGCCGTAGCACCTGGCCAGCGCCGCGATGCCGAGCAGCAGTGCTGCCAGCACCACCACGATCACGGTGAGCGTGCCGTGGGCCTGACGCACCGCTGGCGCGCGGAACGCGCTGACGCCGTTGCTGACCGCCTCCACCCCCGTCATCGCCGTGCAGCCGCTGGCAAAGGCGCGCAGGATCAGCCACAGGCCGATCGCCTCGCTGCTTTGGCGTATCGGCGGCGGGGCGATCACCGGGTGGGGGTGCCAGCCCGCGTGCCAGGCCTGCATCAGGCCGGACGCCAGGATGAAGCCGAGCGTGGCGACGAATAGATAGGTTGGCACAGACAGGATCAGGCCGGCCTCGCGCGTGCCGCGCAGGTTCACCAGCGTGACCAGCGCCAGTATGCCGAGGCAGAGCCTGACGGTGTAGGGGTGCAGGCCAGGCAGGGCGGAGGTGAGCGCGCCCACGCCGGCCGAGATGCCGACGGACACGTTCAGCAGGTAGTCGAGCATGAGGGCAGCGGCAGCCAACAGGCCCGCCCGCGCGCCGAGGTTCTCCTTGGCGACCATGTAGGAGCCGCCATTGCTTGGGTAGGCCGCTATCGTCTGCCTGTAGGACGCGTAGAGCGCTGCCAGCAGGAGCACGATCACCCAGGTGATAGGGCCTATCACGCCCAGCCCTGCGGCACCCGCACCGGCCAGTATCGTCAGCGCCGCTTCCGGGCCGTAGGCCGCCGAACCCAGACCGTCCAGGCCCATCGCGGGCACGCCCTCGAAGACGCCGATCTTACGGCCTTCGGCGTCCCGGCTGGCGATGGAGCGGCCGAAGATCAGGCTGCGCAAATTGGTGGGCATCGGGAGCGGGAACGCAACTTGGGGAGAAAGGAAGGCCTTCTTTTTTGGAAAAAAGAAGCAAAAAACTTTTATCTCTCCGCATCTGCGCTAGCGGGGCGTTGCTGGAAAGGCCGAGACGGCTGAGCAGCGGGGAAGTGAAAGTCTTTTGCTCTTTTCAAAAAAGCTGGCTTTCCTTCCTCTCCCGCCCAGCAAGAGGCACAACATTCCCGCCTAGCGGCGCGTTTTCCCCAAGCACCACACGGTTCCGCCCGCTGTTCTTCGCCACGTATAGAGCAGCATCGGCGCGCCCGAGCCAGGCGCTGAGACTCTCACCAGGATCATAGCAGGAAACGCCCGCGGAGATGGTGACGCAGATGACGCCGGCACCGGCCACCGGCATGGCTTGCTGCTCGACCGCGGCGCGCAGTTTTTCAGCGGCGGTGTGAGCGTCGTGCTGACCGGTTCCCGGCAGGATTACGGCAAACTCCTCGCCGCCGTAGCGTGCGACCGTGTCCTGGCTGCGGACGAGGCCGGTGAGGGTGCCCGCGATCAGGCGCAGCACGTCGTCGCCTACAGCGTGGCCCCAGCAGTCGTTCACCTGCTTGAAACGATCGACGTCGATGAGGAGGAAGGCGAGCTCGCTGCCGTCGTTCATGGCGTCGCCCGCCCTGGCGCGTAGCGCAGCGTCGAACGCGCGGCGGTTGGCCAGATCTGTCAGGCTATCCGTGGCGGCTTCCTGGCGCGCGTCGTCCAGGAAGCGCTCCAGCTGCGCGATACGCTCTTCCGACTGGGTGAGCAGGCGCGTCAGGTGCTCGCTCTGCCGGAACACGTCCTGCATGTCGCGGCCAAGGCGGGTGAGCAGCTCCGCGTCGAGGGCGCCTGTGCTTGCGGTCAGGCCGGCTAGGGTCTGCAGCGTGCGCTGCGCGAGGTCCCGCAGAGCGAGGGCTTCGCGGCTCTGGCAGAAATGGCGCGCGTGCAGCGCGCGCAGAATGCGTTCCTCTATGGCCAGCCCGTTGGACAGCGTGATGTCTATCGCGCGTTTAATCGCAATGTTGCTGCCGGTCAGGTAGCAGTGCCAGACGGCATAATTGTCCGCTGTTACGGGAATCCCGTGCTGGCGCATGCTGGCGATCGCGGCGTGGCTGGTTACCTGCAGCTCGGACTGGCCGCCCTGAAGCGAATCTGCCGCTCGCGATGCTTCAGCCGGCTTCATCGGCACGCCCCGTTCGCCGTGTCCGCCCGCCGGACCCGTCGTCGTCTCAGTCTGCCATGCGCGGGTTAACGAACTCTGCCGGACCGGCCAGTCTCGCAGCGATCAGGAATTCCCGGTTGCCTTCCGGGCCGGTGATCGGGCTCGGCTCGATTCCAAGCACGTGCCAGCCGGGCAGGGACGCCCACCAATCCTGTGTGATCTTGCATACGGAGGCATGAACGGCTGGATCGCGCACCACACCTTTACTGCCGACCTGGCCAGGACCTGCCTCGAATTGCGGCTTTATCAGCCCCACCGCCCAGGCGCCCGGCGCGCATAGGGCCAGGGGCGCAGGCAACAGGGTGCGCAGGCCGATGAAGCTGGCGTCACACACCAGGGCGCCGACCGGTTCACCGATGGCGGCTTCGGTCAGGTGGCGGGCGTTCGTCTTCTCGTGGACTGCCACGCGCGAGTCGCTGCGCAGCTTCCAGGCAAGCTGCCCATGCCCGACATCGACGGCGTGGACTCGGGCTGCGCCGTGGGTCAGCAGCACGTCGGTGAACCCGCCTGTAGAGGCGCCTACGTCAAGGCAGACCAGGCCCTCAGGCGACAGGCCGAAGGTGGCCAAGGCGTGGGCGAGTTTCAGGCCGCCGCGGGACACCCAGGGATGGTCCTGGCCGCGCACCTCCAGCGGCGCATCGGGAGCAAGCTGGTCGCCGGCCTTGGCCACGCGGCGGCCTGCGGAGAACACCTTACCGGCCAGGATCAGCGCCTGGGCGCGGGCGCGGCTCTCTGCCAGGCCGCGCTCGGTCAGCAGCACGTCGGCGCGCTGGCGAGTCATTCGCGGTGCCCGAGTCGCTTGATAATGCTGTGACTTGATTGCCGCAGAACGCTCATGAAACAGCCCGCCTTCCCGCCATTGTTGTCCGAACAGCAACGCAGTGCGATATGAAACGCTGGTTGGGGTGGCACCGGGTGCAGCGCCGCACAATGTGCCGGTTTCGCCCACGGGTTCCTCCAGGGCGGTTGTGTCTATTAGTGGTCGCCGTGTCCTCGCCGAAAGGCGACCGGCGCGGCCGGCGGGAGAAAGTGGATTGTCGGTTCCTTTGAAGCAGGTGCTCCGTGTCGGCGCCTACGTGGTCAAGCAACATCTGGCAGGCCGCAAGCGCTACCCGCTGGTGCTGATGCTCGAGCCGCTGTTCCGCTGTAACCTGGCCTGCGGCGGCTGCGGCAAGATCGATTACCCGGCGCCCATCCTGAACCAGCGCATCTCGGTGGCCGATGCGCTCGAGGCCGTCGATGAATGCGGCGCCCCTGTCGTCTCCATCGCCGGCGGTGAGCCGTTGCTGCACAAGGAGATGCCGGAGATCGTAGAGGGCATCCTGGCGCGCAAGAAGTTCGTCTATCTCTGCACCAACGCCCTGCTGCTGGAGAAGAAGCTCGACCTCTACAAGCCGCACCCGTATTTCACCTGGGACATACACCTGGACGGCGACCGCGACATGCACGACCGCGCGGTCAGCCAGGACGGCACGTTCGACCGCGCCGTGGCCGCCATCAAGGCCGTCAAGGCGCGTGGCTTCCGGGTCTCCATCAACTGCACGCTGTTCGACGGCGCCAATGCCGAGCGGGTGGCCAAGTTCTTCGACGAAGCGATGGCGCTCGGCATAGACGGCATCATGACGTCGCCCGGCTACGCCTACGAGCGCGCGCCGGACCAGGCGCACTTCCTCGGCCGGCAGAAGACCAAGCAGCTGTTCCGCGACATCCTCAAGCTCGGCCGCGGCCGCGGCTGGCAGTTCGGCCAGAGCCCGCTGTTCATCGACTTCCTCGCCGGCAACCAGGAATACCACTGCACGCCGTGGGGCAACCCGACGCGCAACGTGTTCGGCTGGCAGCGCCCCTGCTACCTGCTCGGCGAAGGCTACACGAAAACCTTCAAGGAGCTGATGGAGAGCACCGACTGGGACAGCTACGGCACCGGAAACTACGAGAAATGTGCCGACTGCATGGTGCATTCCGGCTACGAGGCCACCGCCGTGGTGGACGCTGTGAAGAACCCGCTGAAGATCGCGCGCGTGCTGTTGCGCGGTCCGAAGACGGATGGGGCGATGGCCAAGGAGATCTCGCTCGATAAGCAGCGGCCGGCGGAATACGTGTTCAGCCGGCATGTGGAGGATGCGATGAAGAAGGCGCATGCGAAGCCGGCTGCTATGGTCGATGCGGCTGAGTAAGTAAGGAAGGCCTTCTTTTTTGAAAAAAAGAAGCAAAAAACTTTTGCTCTCCCGCCT